>CAZRMH010000245.1:0-12425 GCA_964600935.1 uncultured Candidatus Obscuribacterales bacterium | reverse complement strand
ATCGCGAAAACGCGCTTACCCAGTGCCCAATCGAACTTATTTGTGTTTTTCATTCGAAAACTCCAGGTTGAACCGAGCCGTGATTGGCTCGGTTGGCAAGTTACGGAAGTCAGAACCGACGCCAGAGGACTTTGAAAACGTCCGCTGTCCGGTTGGGCTGGCTGAAGGAAAGGCGCTTCCAGTCAGGCTTGAGCTCTGCTTTTTGTCCGTTGAATACGAGGTCGGTATTGCGTAATCACTCACTGAGCGACTAAACGATAACGAGACTAACTGTTCCGCGCTTTTGGGTTGTTTGCCTTTCAGAAGAGAGCGAGGATTGATACATCTCTTGCCTACCAGAATCTCTTGAAGTTACAAAGAGGAGATTCTGGCAAGTTAAGTAGAACTAAAGGCCTCAAACAGGCGGGGGGTTTCCTCGAGTGTCGACAGGATGTCATACGGCTCGATTTTTAGTTCTCAAGATGTGAACGGTTTTATGATATTTCGAGCATTCGCTAGCTCTCGTGAGGCTCCGAATATGGCAATGGTGCAGGTTAAGCGCGGTTCATCTGTAGCTCCAAGCTTGTCGATATCGGGCAACGAACGCGCAAGTGTTCTTGCGAACCGAATGGTTCGTTCGAACACTCGCGTTGGTTCTCGCCGTTCTGCGCTGATAACTCGCCTGCCAGCTGACTAAGCCGCTTCCGGTAGATGTCCGTGCTCGCCTATCAGGTAGTCGCTTAGGAAGACCCGCTTCCACCGAGAGTTCTTGTTGTCTCGGCGGTATAGCATCACGTAACCGTTCGGAATAACGACGTTTTCGTAGCCGTACACAACTTCCATGTCCGAGAGTCCGTCGAGATGACGTTGCATGGCGAGGATCACAGCCGAGTGTCCGATTACGACCTGGTTTCCGTCAGACTGATTGAGCGTGGAGAACAGGAAGGGATCGACGCGCTCGAACAGGTCGTAGAAATTTTCCCCTTCCGGAGGACGATATTTCAGCGGACCGAGGGCCCCGAAGATATCGTGTTCGTGCCGGTGAAGCTCATGGACGCCTTTGTACGTGAGGTTCCAGAACCGTCCGTAGCCGCGTTTGTTGAGTCGTGCGTCGATCACAGCGGTGACTGGATAATCCAGGCAGCTCTCGATCACCGAGGATGACTGCCAGATACGTCGAAACTGGCTGTGCCAGAAAGTTTTGATCGGAAAGTGGCGGGGAAAGAGCCGTGCCAGAATTCGACCAGCTCTCTGGCAATCTCGTTCGCCGTCCGGAGTGATGCCGATGTCGCGGTCGGAACCGGAGACGGCGTAATACAAACCGCCCGCGGTTTTTTGAATCTCGACGTTGGCGAAACTTTCGCCGTGTCGGACGAGGGCGAGATACTGAGTTTCGTTCATAATACGAAGCTCCTCCAGTTGATACCATCCGCGATACCAGTGTTCGGCTCGAATGTCCCGACGCTTTGGCGCAGATGATGTAGTTTTCGATGAAGAGTTTGTTTTGGGAGTTTGACTAAGTTTCAGACAAGAAAGATGTTTCGATAAAGCTCTCAAAAACTAGTTGAGTGATTACTGTTAAATCAAGAAGGAAAGATAAAGAGGCTGTTAAACAGCGACGAAGCTCGCGGGAGTCGCACGACAGTCAGCTTCGCTATTCATAAACCCGATGGATGGCTGGTCTTGGCATCACTTGAAGTCAAGCGACTATTAAAGCTTGAAGTTTTTCAGCAAAGAACCTCTCGACAATCCTGGTTCTCAAGAGGATCTTGCTGATTTTTCCCTGTTCTCTTTAAACTAATAAAGCTTTGAGAGTATCAAAACATTGAAGTCACTGCCTGCCTCTTTGTAACTTTGAAGAGCACTTCACTTCATTACGATCAACTCGAAATTTTCCTTTTAGCCAAGCAATTTCACTAATCTTCTCAACTTCTAGACAGGAGCCATGGCAGTTTTCACTGTTCTGGAAAGCTGTCCACAACTAGAAAGGAGACGCGCAATGGCCAGGAAATACCTGGGCGATTACGCCATAGTTTTGTCGCGGGTGCGTCAGGCTCTGTCTTCGAATGTAACTCTGCGTCAGCCCTTCGAGAACGAACGGGATTTCGGCAAGTTCAAGAAAACAGTTCAGGACGGTCGGCGACTGTTACCATCTCGCTATCACGCGACCTACGTCGATGTTCTGGATGAAGCAATTCGTCAGGCGGAAAAATCTGCTCGGCGAAGCGGTGCTGCAGGACGCGCTCGTGTGCTGGCACAGCTCGAATCGGTATTCAACACGTTGGCGCAGCCTATCGTGCAACTCGCTGATAGCGATGCGTCGGACCGGCTGCAGGCGTTTCAAGCCCTGACGAGCAATCTCTACCGGCGCTTCATGGACGACCCCAAGGTCCGCTCCGAGGCGCGTAAAACCTTACGTTGGCCGGAACTCGACCCTCTGGCGTTTTTCGCCATGGGGCAATCGGATCCGTTCACGCTGCCTGCTAGCGTGGAATTGCCGGTAGCGCTGATTGCGAAGCCGTCGAGCCACTCTTCGTTCGTGCCCTTATGGTTGGTTGACGCTCACGAAGTGGGTGGTCATGTCATTCACTCGGCGGTCAATGGTTTCGAAAGCGAGGTGGAAACAAACGTTCTCGAAGCTCTGAAGAGTGGCTTCCAGCGTGGCTCTATCAAAACCTCGGTTGGCACGGTCAAGATGCGAACCGGATCGTTTTTCTCGGTCGGACGCGGACGGACGGTGCCGATGGAAGCGTTCATCACGCAGCTCTTCGAAAAGTGGCTTCCGGAGCTGCTGGCCGATGCCGCTGGTGTTTTGAACATGGGACCGATGTACGCCAACGGCGGCATGCTGGTTCTTGCTGCCCATAACCCGGAACATCGCTCGGCTAACATCGCCGACTTCGAGAGCGGCAAAGGGGCCGACAGCCATCCGGCTGACATTATTCGCGCACTCTTCGCCATCGAAGTGGTGGAGCGCCTCGCTCTCGACGATGCCAAAGCCTACGGGGTTGCTCTTCGTGACAGAGCTGCCATCGCCTGTGGTGGCGCGCTTCACGAGAACATCGTGTTTCGCAGTCCCACGACTTCGACGATATTTGCCGAGGTCAAACTGAGCGATTTGCTAGCGGTTCTGCCGATTGTGGCGGAAGCTGTCTGCAACAGCTCGCTCAAGTCTCTGGGTGACCGAACTCTCTCTAAGTTCATGACCTGGGGCAATAAGGACGAGGCCACTGCTGCCAAAATCGCCAAGTTGCTCACACGCGGTCACCACTTCGAGGATGCCCTTGAAGCTCGACATGTGGTATCAGCAGCGGTGCAGGCGGTGGAGCTGGCCTCGACTGGTCCTGATTTCAGCGTCGTTTGCCAGCGCATTCATGGCAATTCACTTTTACTTTTGAAGTCGCTGTACGAGGAGCAGTGCCTGTTGTGCGCTGTCCCGGATTACGGTGAAACGCGCAGAAACGACATTCGCCTGGCTGATCTGGCTCGGTTGGTCAAGAATCTGCGCGCGCGGTGATATCGGTCACCGCCTAACTGTTAACCAAGGAAATTCAAATGGAACGTAAAAAGCGAGGCTGCCCGGCTGTTCGGGTGGTCATGTTTCCCAAGGACACCAATCCCGCCCACAATATCTTCGGTGGCGTGATCCTCAGCAACATCGACGTTGCTGGTGTCGTCGAAGCGAAGAAGATTTGTACCCACCGGTTTGTCACCGTCAACTTCAAGGAAGTCGAATTCAAGAAACCTGTTCATGTCGGCGACGTGCTCACCTGCTGGGTTGAGATCACCCGTATCGGCAAAACTTCGGTGACGACTCACATCTGGGTCGACGTCGAGCGCGGCGGTGAGTATATCCCGGTTACCGAGGGCACGGTTGTCTATGTCGCTGTCGACGGTGATGACAAGCCGCTGACGATCGAGAGCGGCATCACGGGCTACGGAAAGCGCCTGCGCACCAAGCTCGCCAAGGCCGAGGCGCTTGCTAAGGCTGCCGAAGCTGCTCTGCCCAAGTCGACTTGTGCTTCTCCGGCAGCACCGGATTCTGCTGTTCCGGCTGCGCCTGACTCCGGTGCCGGCGCTGGAAAACCTGCTGCTGGCGGCAAATCCACAAGGAAGGCGCGCGGTGCCGGACGTCGTGGTTGCGGAGGGAATTGCGGCTGAGTCTATGCAGTTAGTGTCTGTGTCAACGAACCAGTGTTTGTTGTCACAGGCACAGAACGTCGGCTTTGGTAAGCAGACGTTAGTCACACTCCAGGGTCTCTTGAGGCGTATCGTCTCTCGAGGATTCCTGGAGTGTGATTTTTTTTTCTTGTGAGAAACTACAAGCGATAGTAGTTTTCTTCTAAAATTACAAACAGCGAGAGAGCATCACTGTTTGTTGCCTGAAGACAGGCGAAGAAGGTGCCACCAGCAGTGCCTTACGGCACCGCTGGTGGTATCGGGGGAAGGCTCAGCCCAGGCGCTTCTCGAAGGCGTCGATCATGGCGCTGAGCTCGCTGACCAGCTGATCGCGCTTGGCGACAGCGTCGGCCAGCTTGCCGGCGATTTCGAGCGCCTCCGCCATCGCCGCCTTCAGGTCCGGCGCCGAGATGGCGAACAGCAGCCCGAGGTCGGCGTCATCGTCGAGCTTCTTGTTGGCCGCATACGCGTCCTTGAGGGCAGCGCGCTTGGCCTCGAGAGCGCTCTTCATCTCGTCAGCCTGCGACTGCAGCTCGGACGGGACGTTGTCACCGGCGCGCTTGATCTTGCCGCAGAGACCGGCGTAGCGAGCCGACTCCTGGCGCAGGACAGCGGTCTCGGCGTCGAGTTCGCGCTTCTGCGCACGAACGCTGTAGAGCGCGGACGCCTGGGTCAGCGTGTCCGAGCTCAGGCTGGAGCTGATCCGCGTCGCTTCGGCAGCGAGCGCATCGATCTGGCTCAGGTGGCTCTCGATCGAGCCCAGCAGTGCCGAAGCCTCGGTGTCAACGCTCAGGCGAGCGATGGCCATGGAGCGCCCGAGGTCCGCGAGACCACAGGAGCGAGCCGGCGTGCGCGCCTCGACAGCCAACTGTCTGCCGCGGACCACCGGATCGATGGGCGCAGCCACGACGACGGGAGCCGCGGCGGAGATGGCGACCATGCGCGGCGCCGAGGACGTCACCTTGGCGGTGCTGCCGTTCTCCTTGACCGTCTTGGGCGTGCTGGCCGCACCGTGCTTGGTGGCGGTCTTGTCGCTGCCGCCCTCCTTGGCGGGACGAGCGGAGAGCCGCACGCGGGTGTAGCGCTTGTCTTCGGAGGGCGGCTCGATGCCGACGACCGTGAGACCGGGAGCCGGCATGCCGACCGTCGCGACGCCGAACATCCGGTCGCGCATGTCGCGCTCGTTGCTCGGGAACTGCGAGACGTGCAACACGCCGGAGCAGGGCTTGCCGTTGAGCTTGAAGCCGACGACCATTCCGGTCGGGAGCTTGTGGGTGAACACACCGTCGATTCGCATGCCGAGCTGCACCGAGGCGTTGTGGTCGACGAAAACCTTGGAGTGGTTCTTGCTGGTCATGGAGAACATCCTTCTGTCTGGATTGGTTGAAGAGGGGGAAGCTCTCTCGGTGCACCGCAGGTGGTTAACCGAGAATCTCAGCGATTAGCCGAGTAGCAACAAGAAGTCGCGAGGGCGTCTAAACCGAAGTTTCAGAATCCATCGCGGCTGTCTTGTCAGTCGTCGTCGTCATCACCACCGATGCTGATGATGGTGACGCCGCGGTCCGAGGTGGCAGGCTTGCGCTGCTGCTCCTCGATGTAACGCCGGTAACCTTCCTCGCGAATGTCGTGAATCGAGGGCTGAATGCGGTTTTCCGGTTGAGGCTGATCGCGTCGGCGCTGCTGCTCAATTGCTGCAGGGTCCGGCAAGGGGATGCCATCAATAGTCGGGCGTCTGGAAGACATATCGACCTCCATTGAGGTAAAAGCAGTCGCGCAGGATGCACGGCTGACGGCCGAAACAACACCAGCAACGTTGTTGCTTCGGGGGTTAGGGTTGAGGACAAGGTTATTGCTGGTTGGAAGTGAGAAACCTTGTGAAAAATGAAAAGTCAGAGATATCTAGAAATATCAAAACTAAAACTCGCAAACATAGAGCTCTTATTCGCAGTCTTCGTAATAACCGATCAAAGAGTGTCATTTCATGCCTATCGCGGTTCGCACTAGCAGGTCGGCTTCGCCAGGCTGAACAATTTTGTTTCAGGCTCACTCTGCTAGTCGAAGCATCCCTCAGGCGACGTCTAAGAGCAAAACAAAAGCTCACGCTCGTTTAAAGCTGGAGTTTCAAAATATAGTCGGCTGCTTTTGAGGATGCTCGTGTTTTGACTCGGTCGGCGCTGTCTTATAAGTTTGAAAGTCCTACTGAGCAATTAAACCGGGACAACGGCCAACTCATGATGTTTTGATCGGTGGCGAAAAATTGGCATAAAATATTCTTCGGAGCCACTATAATCCGTTAAACAGAATAGGGTGGAACGCGATGGTGAAATCGCCTGAAAAACAGGAACTGCTGACCGGTGCATTCGAACTTTTCCAGGAAAGTTCGGATTCTTTGGCGCGCAAAGACGCGGTCGAGGCACTTAAGCAGCGGGTTCCAGGTTTTAACGAACGCCAATATGCCGCAGCCTGGAATCGTGTGAGAGCCTTGTTTGAAAATTCCTGTCGACTAGTATTTCGATGGGCTACCGACAACCCAGCCGGGACAACGTTTGAGCTGCCTGACACTAATCGTGTTTTTCTCGATGAATTGGGAAATCTGTGCAAAGGATTTACCGAGGAGCAGTATCACAAAGCTCTGGAGTATGGCTTTCAGAAAGGCATTTTTTAACTGTTCCAGTGTTAAACCGCCAGATGTTAGAGCGCTTCCAAATTGCAGTGCCGGCGAAGTCAGTTGATACTACTGGTGGTATCTAGTCGACTTAATCGTGTCCAGGATAAGTGTCCTAATTGAGCGCGTCATCATCGGCAGCCGGAATATCGCGTCCGACTTCGACGATCTCCTGAGCGCTGGTTGTGGAAACGGTGCCGCCACCCAGGGCCAGTTCGAGCAGTTCTACCGCGGTGAGCAATTCTTCGTATAAGTAAGAATCGCTCGCTTCGGCAAGCGGCAAGTAAATCGATTTGGTTTCTGCTAAATACTGTTTCTGTTTTTCAGTGTCAAGCCAGTCAGGGGCTTCTCTCACGGAATCTAGCCGATCGCATAGTTTTACCAGCTTTGAAACGATGCTCGCTGATTCTAGGCGCCGATAGTAAATGTTGAGCTTTTGGGTGCGCTCTTCTTCGCTGGCGCCTTTCTCAATCGGTGGTTTTGTCAGGATGGAAACCAGCATGGCGATTGGTCGGCCAAACAATCGTTCAATATCGGCGATGCTGACTTTATCGCGTTTCCACTCCACGAGCTCATGTAAAAGCGCTGCCGTGATCGCTCCTGTATCTTTGAGTTCGATTTCGTTAATTAAAATCAGCGCGACCCGCATTGGGTGAGCGATTAAGTGGATTCCCCGGTCAGGAAATGTTTTCGTTTTCTTGCGATATTTGTCGTAGAAGCCCTCTATAAAAGTCAAGGCTTTCAAAATTATTGCGCGGTCTTGTATTCTCAAGTCGTCCACGGCAAGGACGAGCCGGTGTCTGATAGACCCGGTGACTTCGCGCGCTGACTTCGGTGTGGAGCTCATCTTGGCTTCCTGGGGGAGTGAAAGCTGAACAGTCCGATTATACATTCCCCGGCAGCGTTGTGACGTGGAGTATGACGAATTCAGAATCTGGCGCGAATGGGCTGTGCCACCCCAGGTGGTGTTTGGCTGATACTGTATGTGGTGCTGGTTATGTCGAGTAGGGCAGCTAGAGTCGTTTCTGGTCTTCGCCCGACCGCACTATTTTAACTAAAACGAACGGCGGCAGGCTGCTGTTGGGCGTTCTACGCCTGGTTTCAACTGGAAGTATTGAATTACCCCCCGAGCGATTTTCTTTGCTTCGTATTCATGAAACTTGGGATTGTTCATGTATGCTTTGTCTTCCGCATTAGCCACGTTGGCGCCTTCAATCAGAACTCCGATGGAGTTAACCCCGCGTAGTCCGACCAATTTACCGTTTGCAGTAACCTTGTCGCTATTGATACACGATGGAGAATTCTCTCGTTCGCGAACGCGCCAGGCGTTGCTTTGAATCGACTGCGCTAATGGTAGTGCTTCGTTGAACTTTGGAGCCGCGATGTAAACGCATTGCCCGCTTTTCTTTGTCTCGTCATTGTCATGGTGAATGCTCACATAAATAGAATCGTCGCAATTGAGCGCCACATCTTTGTTTACTTTATCGTTTCGACGCTGTAAATCTTCAGTTTTTGGTATCAATGCTGGTGGCGAGTTTGGGTTCCAGGTTGGAACAACACGCAGTCCGGCGCCAGTAAGTTCTTTGATCAGGTTTTTGCCGACTGCAGTGTTAACCTGGCATTCGTTGTAATCTTCAGATTGGAAGCCGGTGTCGTGTTTGCCGGTGCCGCCTTTTTCGCCGCTTGTGCAGTGACCGATATCTAAATAGACGGTGCCGTTCGATGGTCTGGATCTTGAGCCTGCCAGTTCCACTTTGGGTGCAGTCGTTGCGGATGGCGGAGCTAAATCGTTTAGGTCGGCATACTGAAGTCCGATTCTTGAGGGCGCAGCAGCGGTCTCATTGACGTGATTTTGAAGTTCGGGGGGCATAGAAACCTCGCAGTGGAGATTCCAAAATCGTATTGCACTCGTGTGACCCCATCGTGACGGTGAGGGCGATCGCAAAAAGGTCGAAAATCGCAAGAAATCTAGGAACGGTTGAGACGTCTGCGCTTAGACCTCAAAAAGGTCGAATAGCGAAAAATAGGTCGACTGCATAAATGAGCCGCATAACGAGTCTTCTTAAAGTTCAAAAAGCTGGTTAAAGGTCAAAACGTTTAGAAGGTGCAGGCGATTTAAGGACCCAAGAGGGAGGAACGACAGCGTTCCTCCCTCTTGTGACTGGCTTTTGTTTTCCAGCATGCCATCATTAGTAGTGGCACTGGCGATACGCCACCTCGAAGTCGGCGATGCTTTCTCGGTTGTTAACGACTCGCCAGGTCGTCCATGGATCGGCGCGGAGCGTGCAACTGACGCGCAAAAGACCGAGTCCGGCGGTGATTGTCCGAACGAGTTGATCGGCTCTCATCTGGCAAAGTCCGTCGAAGTTCGCCATCAGTCCAGCCTTTTGAAACTCGTTCTGAAGAGCGGCGTTGTCCCAATCGAGAACGTCGCCGTCGAGTGCGAGCGAGCAGAGTATCGCACTTCGAGCTGCGACGGCGCTTCCCGCACCCTTTTTGTGATGGACCAGCGGCTCTATTGTGTCGAGCAGCGTAAGTGGCGAGGCATAGATCGGTGCGCTTGGCAGGAAGGCGATACCGTCCATGAATTTCTCGGTCGCATACCTTTGAGCGGCCAGTTCTTCTCTTGTCGGCGTCCGGGTGAGTGTGGAGTCAAGCCAAAAACTGCTGGCATCGTTGGAAGGATTAGTGAAAAAATCAACAACCTTTTTCAGTCGTGGCGACAGCTCCGCAGGAGCGTTTGATGCTGGGCTGGGCTTAGCCTTGCAAAACGCAGCCGGCGTAACGTATTCGGGGTGGTGCCTTACGTCTGCAATAAACGCTTTGAAGTTCGTCGGTCTAGTTTCGGGCATCGGTATTCCTCTAAGTAAGATTCGTCGGCGAGCTCGCCAGGAACAGCCGCCGATGACTGTTCCGTGCACTGGAGAACGTAATTTCTATGAGCGCTGTTGAGCCTGTTTTTGAAAGGTCAAACTAGCGAAGAAAAAATCTTCGGCTAGTACGATGTCGAAGGCGACGGTATTGTAGGTGGTGCCGTGTGCCCTCGGGTTGTGACGGTGGATCTGGTGCCCGACTGTTAGATTTCTTTGAATCGGCTGGATGCACTTTCACTCTTGTATGAAGATTCGCAATTAAGACAAGCGATAGTACGGTCGCCTTAACGGCAAAGCACCCCAGGAAGGCGCACTGTGTGCGCTTCTCCCCGGGGTGCTCGCCGAGTGTAAATCTACACTGAGAAGGGCGCGCTAAGACGGATGGTTACTAGAGTCTGACCATCCGTCGACGTGCAGGTTTCGTTGCGAATCCAGACCGGTCCCCGCTCAGCGCAGAGTGTTCAGGTCGGCGCTGTCCTGGCAGTCCCAGCCTTCGCCGTCGTCCTCGTCTTGCTCCGTCGGGGTGGTCGGCTTGATGGTGGTGCCGGTGAACAGGACTTCGTCGCCGCCGGTGACGAGCCAGGCGTAGGGACGGTTGGCGGTGATGTCGAACTCCTTGGGCGGCACATGGTGACCGATGCTAGTGCATTCGATCATGCCGACAGCGGTGACTGCGGCGCCTTCGAAGCCCTTGTGGGAGAACTTCGTCTTGGTCTTGTGGGCGACCGCGCCGATCTTGAGCGGCTTGTCGCACATGGCACTGAAGTCAGCCGAGTCGGAGAAGGCGAGACCCATGCCCTGGAGCGCCAGCTCCGGGATGACGTCCTTGCCCCATTCCTGCTCGTTCTGCGCCATGCGCAGCATGCCGTAGCCGCCACCGAGGTTGTCCTTCCAGTCAGACCAGTTGCCGGTCAGTCCTTTGATGGCCGAGGTCAGGTCTCTGTCGAGGTCCGGCAGCACGAGGTAGAAGTTGAAGAAGCCATGCTGGCCGAACGGGAATTCGAGCACCTGGACGCCGTCGGTCTGCAGGTAGTCGAACGAGCCGCGCTGGCGCATGTAGGTCGCGTCCGAGCCACTCGCCACGAGCTTGCCGTCGGCACCGAGTCCGAAGAACTTGCCGGCCCGGTCGTTGACGTGGTAGAAGCGCTCCTTGGCGGGCGTCTTCATATAGAGCGCGTCGGTGAGGAACGCGAAGGCATCCTCCGGGATTTCGTCGATGATCTTGGTGATCTTGCCCTTAGTGTTGGTGTCGCACCACTTGTTGATGCGTTCGAGCGCGGCGCCGTCGAACGGCAGTCGGTTGCACTCGGCGTTGAAGAACCGGGCGTTGTCGTCGATGAACGGCTGGTGGAATTTCGGATCGTTGGCGTCGCCGTTTTCGCGCAGCCAGAGGGCGTTGGCGAGCAGGAGTGTGGTCGGAGCATCACCCTGCGCTTCCACCGAGCCGAGGAAGTTGGCGACCGCGAGGTTGTCCGCGTTGACGGCGGCGAGGTCGGTGTCCTTGGGATAGAACATGGCGTCGAGGAGCGCCTGGCGCGTGGCACCTCGCGAGCCGATGGCTGCCATGGTCAGGGCTCGGCGGATGCTGAAGGGCGAAAGCTGTACGGACTGGCGCTTTGCGGGGTCGGTGAGCTTCAGCGAGGCGTCGTAGGCGTGGCCGAGCAGCGAGAGGGCGAAACGGAGATTGCTTTTGGCGAATGCGCTTTTCATGTTTGGATCTACTTTCGGTTTCCGAGGTTGAATGTTGGTCATTGCCGGAGTGGCAACGACTCGACTCGACTACGTTCAACAGATTCGAAGCCAGCAGCGACTCGCTCTCCGTTTGGAAAGTGAGCTGGAATTTTGAAACAGGGATGGAATGGCTGGTTTCGGTTGTCTCTTGAACGCATTGAAAGGGGACCTTAGTCTCGCTTTTGCAACCATGAATTCTCGACTGGTATTAAGCACTTGGAAAACAAAAATTCTGTTAAACCCATATGGTTGAGTTCTGAAAACCCAAGCTGGCGGCGGACTCGTCACTAGCGCTAATCAGGCCAGCCTTAACTAAAACCAAGTTGTGGGGCGGGTTTCGTTTGGCGACAATATAGCAACTTTGGATGTAAGACTCTGTGTTTGCAGGAGTTTTGTTCTGAAGGGTTTGAAGAGAAAATCAAGTCAGTGAAGTCCGCTAGAGGATTTAGGGTGGAAACTAGCAGCTCGACCCGCATTGAAGCGTGGTGTCTGAATGTCGAATCTCTCTAAATCCTCTCCTGTTAATACTTTGCGGGTTTTCGCTTTGGCGTGGAATTTTTTGCGCTCGATGCTACGAACGAGGCATGCTGGAATCACATTTTCGCACTCCCGCTGAAAGGACATCTGACCCAAACACGCAAAGCGCCTCGAACGACGTTTCTGAATTTAGCAAGATCAATGTTGTCGCTTAACATGTGTCGAAAAACGGTCAATTCGGATAGAGCCTCTTTCAATCGATTGGAGTCACTCATGTTAGATCAAGCGGAACCGACCGGCTTCGCGCTGTTTATCCTCGCACTGTCACTGGTGGCATTGGTGTCACTCTGGTTCGTCGGTTACCTCGGCGGTTTCCTCCTCGCGGACGCAGGAAGCTATCTGACGACCGGTTCTCGGGGTCGCACCTATGTCGCTATGTGTCTGTCACTCGGTGCTTTCTTGATCGCACCTGTGATCGCACTGGTATTCATCAAGCTCTCTCTCTGGGGGCTGGCAGCCTC
>CAZRMH010000244.1:0-12431 GCA_964600935.1 uncultured Candidatus Obscuribacterales bacterium | reverse complement strand
GCACCCATCCGCTTTCGAGGCGGCGCCGTTATGACCGCTTCGGTACCTCTCCAAGTTTGAATCGCTCATTCTATCAGACAACGGTAGAGTTTAAGTTTCCGTCCACAAGTTCGTTAAGATGGAGCCGGAGAAAAGACGCGATGACCGCAGGTTGAGGTTTTACATATCACTACTTTGCTTGTTGTCAGAAAAACTGATCGAAAATCTGACAAATCTAAATCTGCAAAAATCACCCATCAAACAGGCAGAAGTCAAGAATAGTCAAACTTTGCGACTACACCGCACCGCCAGCAGTATCACTATTCGAGAGCAGCATCGACAGTAATTGGGTAACTGATTCAGAAATAGTCAAACGACGCCTTTCAACTTTCAGCCACGGAAGACATAGGCAAGACAAAGGCAAAGGTCGAAATAGCGATGTTTAGTGACTCGAGACTACTAGTATTTAACCCAATGGGGCACAATGTAATGGTTGCGTGAAACATTAAAAATGAGTGACGAGTACAACGACATCCAGAGCGAGGAGCAGGACTCTCGCTTCAATAAAACAGATTCCACGGCGGATAACACGTCGTCGGACAACCGTCCGATAAACTCATCAAGCTCGAACTCAAACGATTCTGAAGTCCCTCCGGCACCACGCCTCTCTGTAATCAAGCCTAAAACTTCTAAAACTACCCAGGGCCGAGCGCCTATTCAAGCACCTCGGACTGTTGATACCGCGGAAGCGCCAGTTTCCATTGTCAAAGTTGAACCGCAAGCGCCAGAATCAGCGAAGGTTCAGGACCTTGAACCATTGGTCGATCCAGATATTTCCGACGCTTCAAATACAGCCGGGCCAGCGACACCAAATCCAGCGTTCCCGGTTCAAAATGGCCCGGCTGGGTCTGTCAATTCCCCAGCCCCAAGAATTGGTGTATCGACTGAGGCGATAAATCCTGTGGAACCAGCCAGGGTCGAGGAGCTTCCAGTATCCTCGAGCCCGAGTAAAATCGGTGACTTTCCTGAGGAAGAACAGTCACTACAGCCTAGTACAACTATTGAATCCGCACGGTCAGCAGTTCAGCCGACGACACCGCTTGCAACTGCGGCCATAACGCCGGAGTCGCAAACCCCTGTTGAGCCGACACCAAAATCAACTTCGGTAGAAGTTCCCGACATGATAAGAAGCGCATGGGCGCCTGCCGATCCTATCATCGACGAGATTACCAACAAAGAACCAAAATCAATCGACACACCGTCTGTAATACCACCTCAGTCAAAGAGGAATATCAGTCCAATCGATGATGAGGATGAATGGAAACTAGCCGACGATGACCCTGCGCCAGTGAGTCAAAACCTCCTATCCCCTCCTGCAACACAGATTGAAACCGAAGTTACACGTTCATCCTTGCTCGGACAAACACTTTTCGACACATACGCAGTTCTCGATCTCATCGGAGAAGGTACTCTGAACTTTGTTTATTCAGCTATGAAACTAGATTCTGACAACGAATCGATAGTGGCAATCAAAACACCGAAAGTTGTTAATCCGATCGCTAGCGAAAGTTTCGGCGCAGCCGTCATTCAGCACGGGAAATTAAAACACCAGCACATTGTGCGTTCTATAGCCTACCTGGAGTCGCCAGCCGGCCAGCCGTTCTACGTGATGGAGCACACTCAAGGCGTACCACTGGAAGACATCTTGAAATCAGTCGAAAAACTTGATGATGAAGACGCCATCGCGGTCATCCTATTGCAAGCCGCAACAGCACTCGAATATGCTCACGCCCAAGGAGTTGTGCACGGTCAAATTACGCCTCAAAACATACTGCTGTTAGACGAAAACGAGCAACTCAAAGTAAAGGTCGCAGACTTTCAAATCGCTGCCATCTCTAATACTGCCAGTGATACCAACATCCAAAATCGCATTGGTCCATACTTAAGTCCCGAAGTGCTTAGCGGCGGTGCTCCGTCACAGCAATCCGACGTCTACAGCATGGCTGTTTTAGCGTACCGAATGGTAACTGGTCACTTTCCATTCACAGATTTCCGACGACGCGACCCGGAATTACTTCCCGAACCATTGGCGAAGTTTGGTCCTGATTTGAAACAAGTGCACATCCTAAACGACATAGTCCAGGAATCTCTACAATACGAAGCTGACTACCGAGTGGACAGTATCAGCCACTTTAAAAACGAAGTACAGTGCTGGATCAACTCAGTTCATGAAGAACTTGCCTCCGAGCCGGATTACACTGTAGAAATAGAAATTCCAGCGCTACTAGACAATCAAAATTTGTCACAGGATACACCTTTAGCCCAAGAACCAGCAGCAGTGAGCGCCCCAGGGTCAAAGATCCCACAAAGCGTAGCACCGCCCACAGTACCACAAGAGCAGCAAGTCGAACCAGTTTCGGACACAGCTCCAGCGAAGCGCCGCAGCCGACGCTCAAACAAGCGTACAGGTCAGCAAAACATTCGGAGCACGATTTCAGAATTACTTGTACTCAAACAAAAGCAGTCAAAGCAATCGGAAACCGCGGTTATGAAATTTACCGAGAAAATCGCGGCGGAAGGTCCGAGATTGTCTCCGGCGGCAACGATCAGTAGATTAGTAGCAACTATCGTCCTCCTGGGCGGCTTCACCATTTTTTGCGTAGCATTCATAATCACAAATCCTGAACGAGTGCGGCAGTGCTATACGGATGCATCCGTGCAGTTAAGTCGATTGCTTCCTCGTAAGGAGACCAAAATCGAAGAAACAGTCGTAAAAGTTCCGGCTATCGCTCGAACGAATACAAAATCGGCAAGACCAAAACTCGACACGCGCAATATTCACGCGAACACACCGGAGTGGGCGGTTCAGCACGAAGCCGGTTACGTCGCCCCGGATCAGTCTAACCCCTTCGGGAACAATAGCTCTAATAGACCACGAGGCAACAGGGTTCGCATCGAGTATCGAGACTACAAAGCCAAATGACGCAACCAAGTAACGAGCCACGAAGACCCAATTCGGCATCAAAGCCGAACAGAGGCGCTCAGCAATCCAACGATAAAGCCAAACAACCTGGTTTAGTCAATAACGCAGCAACTCCTGAATCAATGGTGAAAAATTTCCTGATGGGTTTAGGAGTTTGTGTCGTTGCCGTCGCCATCGCTGGGTACGTCATCATCGACTTTCAAAATATAAAATCGAAGTTCGTCGGAGCCTCGACAGCTCTTAGTAAAAGCTTGAAAACGCCGGAACGCGAAACGATTCCGGTTGAAGAGAAACCCGCCACGCCACCGGCCGCGGAACAGCCCAAAGCCGCCCCAAAGAGTAATAGAGTCCGTATCGAGTAGACTGTCAGAAAAATAGTCTAAAAATCTGACAAATCACAACGAGCGCAAAATTCCGATGCGCACCATTTTGCAGAGTGTTAGAGAATATCGGCGCCAGAATCTACAGAAACCAGGCACAAGTATTTTGATCTGGTCAGAAAAACGGACCGAAAATCTGACAAGTCAAACAGCGCAAATTCCCATACAATCCCTCCGCGAAGAGACCCCAGGGGCTAAGGCCTACCGGCAATCTGAACTTTAGATTCAACCTGACCCTTGAGACAAGCCATCACAGCCGGCATATCAATGCGGTTCTGACGTCTGATCAGCGGCGCAGGAATGAAGAATCCGCCATCAACGTAGCTGGCATATGTGACAAGTGTTGTTCGTCCGTTATCCAGCGGCTCCAGCTTCCAGTAACCTTTCACCTGCTTGAACGCTCCGCTGATGCGATGCCATTCCAGCGATTGTGGTGCCTTCTCCGTTACTTTAAGGACATACGAATAGGTTCCTACCGGACCCGTCGGAGCGACGGTGTGCTTAATGGTTTTCACGTGCCCTTCATCCTTGATGAGTTGGCACTTTTTAACTTGAGGAAAAACCTTGTTCGAATTGTCATAATCGGTCAAAAGCTGCCAAACATGATGTGGCGGCGCGTGAACCACCATTTTCGCGACCGAATATTTGTCACCACCTATGACTGTTTCGCTCATAGACGCTGAATCGGACGTTTTCGCTGTATCGTGCGAGTCAGCAAGAGCAGCTGAACTGCTGAAGCCTAGACTCAGCGTGATTCCGACTAAGAGACTTAAGTGTTTCCGACGTATTTTCACAAACCCCTACCTTTCCAGAGATGATCGATAGCTGTTGTAGACCTATAGCGCACTAGTGATTGTGTTAGTATCCGAAGCCACAACGTAACATAGAACTTCGCATCGGTGGAAATAAGATAATTATCCGAAGTTTGAGCAGCCTGCTCAGTTCGAAGAGTACAAGCGAGGAGTTTATCGGCTATTGACTACTTAAGCAAGCGAGATTGTTCTAACAACCCACTGCATATAAGGGCGATATCCCTAAGCCCGTGAGGCATACACCCACTTGACAATCCATCGTCACCAGCGCGCACATTTACTTTACAACCCCAACTCAGGGTCCGCTATTTCACCAGAATGGTGGATAGGCAAAATCATTCACAGACTTTGCGGTGCGAATTTCGAGGTTTCATCCACAGCTACCTGGGCCGGTATCGAGCTGGAGAACGTTCTCGAACTATTAAAAGACGGTTCTGACCTGCTGGTCGCCGCTGGCGGCGACGGCACCATCAGACTGGCATTAGAAGCGGCCTCGCTCGCCCCAGGACAGATCCCGGTAGGAATTGTACCGGTCGGAACCGGAAATCAGCTGGCTCGCAATTTGGGACTGTACGAGGACACGATACTGTCCGACCCTCTAGACAAGGCTGTAAACGCCCTGATCGACGGCAAACTGTTCGCCATGGACTTGGGGATTATGAACGGACATCGCTTCGCAGTTTCGGCCGGAGTGGGACCAATGAGCGATGCAATACTAATGCCCGATCACGTTGACAAAGCTAATTGGCGGATGCTGGCTTATGCCGGTTCATTAGTTCAGACACTCACACAGGCGCCACTACTCATCCGAGTCACCGCCGATGATACCGAGTCATTTACAGTCGCGGCGTCCGGTATTTTCGTGACTAACATATCCGATCTTGGAATCGGCTTATTATCAGAGTCGGCGCGCTTAGACGACGGTATCCTCGATCTCTGTGTACTCGCCCCACAAGAATTTCACGACTATCTGGAGATGGGGTTCCGTTTTGCTGGCGGCATCGCAGACGTGCAACCGGCACCGTACTATGTCAAGAAAGTACGTTCAGTCAATCTTGAGGTAGTACCTGTCAGTCGTCATTCATCGATTCTGGACAAAACCTGGCGTCGTGTAAAGAATTCGTTCGGGGTCTACGAGAAGCCACCGCTAGTTCTAAACAAGGAAGCAACCGCGATGATCGATGGCGATGCTTGCGGAACTACGCCGATGCACATCGAAGTCGCACCAAATGCAGTATCGATTATGGTGCCGAAAAATTTCCCTATTTCCAAAACGTAGTTCAAGACTTTGCATTCAAGCGATTCAGAACGAATTGTCGTTCTTCCCATTCACTATTGATTGTTCCATCCAATCTGCCATATAACAAATCGGATAAAACATTACCAATCATGGGTCCCTCGGCAAGACCCATCTCGACAAGATCGCGACCGTTCAAACGCACCGTAACATCAGCCAATTCTTCCAAGTAGAGCTTTATCATTCGGCGCAGATTAGTTCCGGCAGCAGCCAGACAGGCGGCGATTGCAAGCGCCTGATTCGATTGTCCGCGTAGTGTTTGAAAGATTTTGCTGCGACTGGCATTTTCAAGCTGCTCCATTGCCTCTTTCGACAGCTTGATACCGTCGATGATGCTCGCTTTCTGATCGTTTGTCAGAGACAAACGGTCAAGAGCGGCTTCCAGCTTTTGCTCCGGCACAGTCGAGATAACAACGCCAAGATATACGATCCAACAATCCTCAACCTTGTAACGCTCAAGCAGTCTTTCAGCTCTCCTGAGCACGTGCTTGGTGCGCAAATTATACTCCAGCTCGGTATCGAGGAAACGCAGGCAGCCACCCAGTTCCGCCAACAAATCAAGTGCGACTGTTCGACTAGGCGATTCTAAAATCATACGTAACTCCTCGCGCAATCGAACACCACCCAACTCGTCAAAAATCCCCATAGATATAGCTCTCTTAGCGCGCTCTTTAGTTTTACTTTCGAGGTGAAAACCCAGTCGCGCCGCAAATCTTGCCGCTCGAACCAGGCGCGTGGGGTCTTCAATAAAACTAAACGGATGCAGTATGCGAATCACCTTTTTTCGAAGATCGCCCAACCCGTCAAAGTGATCAATTAATTCTCCGAAGCGACCAGGATTGAGACAAATAGCAAGAGCGTTGATCGTAAAATCGCGACGAAACAAATCTTGTTCCAACTTAGACGGCTCAACAGTTGGAAGCGCAGCAGGATATTCGTAATACTCCGTTCGAGCCGTCGATAAATCCACTTCTCGCTTCCGCTCAGCAAAAAACGATAGTGTCGCCGTTTGAAAACGTTGATGTTTTGCAACTACTTCTAACCTTGATGGATACTCACTTTCAAGGGCCTCCGCCAATTCTATTGCCGATCCTTCAACAACGAAATCGAGATCGAAATTTGCCCGGGAAAGAAAAAGATCTCTCACCGATCCACCCACCGCATACGCCACCATGCCATTCGTCGCAGCTACACGACCGATCTCATGACAAAGCCATTTGACTGAGTTTTCCAGAGCGTCAAGTTTATCGGGAAACTGTGAATGCTTATTTGAAGTTTTAACCTGCGGCAAAAACGTTTGTCTTTGTTCAGACTCGATTATATCTCCCTCGACTGAACCCTTTCCGTAAAGCCTCTGCAGAACAGTGTGTCGAGTGATCAAACCAATCAACTCCCCAGCGTCGCTTAAAACAGGCAAGCGACCGATGTCTTCACTAACCATAAGATGCTGAATTTCTCGCAGCGGCGTTTCTAGTTTTACCGAAATTACCGGTCGACTCATGAAGCCCTGAGCTGGTGCGTGTCCAAGTTTATGATGCATAGCCTGGTCGATGTCTCGCCGTGAAATAACGCCGACGACTTCACCTTCGTCTACGACAACGAAACCATCCTGTCCGTAGCGAAGCATCATCCTGGAAGCTTCCTCCATCGAGCTACTCGGTCGAATCGTTCGAACCGGCGAAACCATAATTTCACCTGCGTTTGGTTCAGGCAAAATACGTTCGGCTAACAATTTTTGAACCTTTTCGAGAACGACGTGCGGTTCATTCGCCTTTATTACAGCGGATCCTGCACCACGATGTCCATCGCCTCCAAGCTGACGCACCACGCTTCTAACATCAACCAGTTGTGAATCACTGCGACCAACGAGGTGGACTCTGTCTCGCATGAAAACAGCACAAAACGCCGCGTCACATGAAACGATCTCCAACATTTTACTGGTTAAATTAGCAAGACCGTCAATATATTCCTTCGTTTTGAACGATGAAAAAACCACCCTGGCACCTTCGAATGACTCAACCCGAGAGTTCTTCACCAGCGCCTCGAGCAGACCAATTTGCTCGTCGGTCAATCTTGGTCGGATGTACGCGTTTACTTGTTCGAGATCAACACCGTATTTCAAAAGATACGCAACACAAAGCGCATCTGTTTCAGTCGTGCCGATAAAAGACAAACATCCAGTATCTTCGTAAATTCCCAAAGCTAAAAGTGTGGACTCGAATTGCGTTAACTTCACCTTGCGCTTTCGCAATTCATCGACTACGAGCGTAGTTGCCGAGCCCGCCAACCTGATTACCGACTCGGACGAGGCCACTTGCGAAAGCCCGTTGGGATCCAGTTCATGGTGATCGAACACAACGATCGGCGGAGGCTGCTTCGCTTCGGACAAAAAGTCTTTTACAGTTTTATCCAGCCGATCAATTTGCTGACAATCAACGACGAAAATTTTAGTGACCTTTTCAAAGTCGATATACTTAGCCTGCACTAGCGGAAGCGAGCTTCGATAAAGCGCCATGAAGTCTCGCACGTTCCCTTGCAGCGGATGCCCCAACATGATTTTGACAGACGGATGTAATCGCGTAACGGCGAACTGAGCCGCGAGCGCATCAAAATCCATATTAGTGTGGGTGACTACTATTTCCATACGATCTGGTTTTACTACGTCGAGCGGCCGATTGCAATCTTAGTCTTTTCTTTAGCTCCCAGCGGGCTTTTCAGCGTTAAAGACAAGCACTATACGGGTAACTCTATTGCAAACAGGGCCACGTTCAGATTCTCCGAGGACACGAAAAATGTTTCCACTAGGCATTCTTAGCCAGGCATATTTCATGTGCGCTCTGGTCGGCGGCGGCTTTCTCGTATTTAATTTCGTCATGGGCGCGATTGACGAGGGCGACGGCGGCGGTCATGATGGTCACGACTTCGGTCACGATATCGGTCACGCGAGTGACCACGGCGGACATGATAGCGGACATCATGACGGCAGTCATAGTGATCACACAGAGAGTCAAACAACAAGCAAACTTGGTTTAGTTGGAGTCGATCATCACAGCCTCAGTTCAAAGATTGGCAAGCTAATTCTCGCACTTCTCAGCCCGATGACTATCGCGATATTTCTCGCGTTCTTCGGACTGACTGGATATGCGGCTGGATATCTCTTGCCCTGGCTCGGTCTTTTCACACTCATTCCCGCAGCATTAGTCGGTTTTGCAATGATCAATATTTTCAAAGCTGGTATTAAAGCAATGATGAAATATGGGACGAGTTCGTCTCACATGCGAACAGATGAAATCATCGGCCATGTCGCAGAAGTGCTGGTTCCGATTGCTGAGAATCGTCCCGGAGAAGTGACGTACGTAATCCAATCCAAAATTTATAGCTCTGCTGCGCGTTCCAAAGGCATCGCTATTAACAAAGGAACGAAAGTGATGATTATCGAAACTGATGGACCAACAGTTTTTGTTGAGCCTTACAAAGAGACGTTGTATTTGGACTAATTTTATTGGCTGCATTCTTGTCAGAAAAACGGTCTAAAAATCTGACAATATTGACCGATTAATATAGTCCTTTCGCCAGTATATGACCAATAAATTTTTCGAGACCCTCTTTTGTCAGAAAAACAGAAATTATTTCTGACGAAACCAGTCAACCAAAAATCGAATACGAAACGACGAATTTCTGATTCTTTTTTTTGATACTTTTCAGTAGTATCACATCCGATACTACCCGTCGTTGTGGCATCAAGGGCGATCACGCCAACAAAATTGTGGCATTTCGCCAGTTGTCAAGAACATAAAGGAATGTGATCCAAAAAACGACACATGTGCTTTTTGAACTAAGATCGAAGGGTCGATAACAGACTGATCCGAGATTTAGAAAGCCCGATGGTCGGGAATGAAAAATGGAGACTGAATCCTCGGCAATACTTGGAGGAGTAGATTCATGGATCCCATGATTATAGTGATTGGTGGAGTAGCAATAGTATTGCTATGCATCCTCGGTAGCTTCATGGCTGCCTTGTATCAGAAGGTCGGACCAAACACCGCATTGATTATTTCGGGCGGCGGCGGCAGACCAAAGATTATTGTTGGTGGTGGCTCCGTCGTCTTACCGCTATTGCACCGAATGGACACACTGAGCCTCGAAGTAATGCTCATCGAAGTTCGGTCGAACGCCGCCATGCTGACAATGAATGGAGTCCCTCTTTTTGTAGAAGGTGTCGCTCAAGTCAAAGTTCGTGGCGATGAGCAGTCAATTCAAACGGCTGCCGAACAGTTTCTCGGAAAAGACACTGACGAAATTCAACTGGTCGCGCATGAAACATTGATGGGTCACTTGCGAGCAATCATCGGCACGATGACTGTCGAAGAGTTGATTGGGAACTTCGATTCATTCGCATCACGCGTTGCCGAAGTTTCTATCACCGACCTTGCAAAAATGGGTCTGACAGTTGTCTCCTTCACTATTAAAGAAGTCCGTGACAGCGTCGGCTACTTGGAAGCATTAGGTAAAACAACCACTGCAGAAGCCAAACGTACAGCCGCAATTGGTGAAGCAGAGGCGAACAAGGTTACGCAAATTGCGCAAGCACAAGCATCGAGAGACTCCGCGATCGCACAGGCCCAAGCGACGGAAGAAGGCGCTAAAGCGAAACTAGCAGCTGACATGAGAGTAGCTGAGTCGAGCAAGAACTTCCAAGTCGGACAAGCGAAATATCAATCCGAAGTAGCCGAACAAAAGGCTGCCGCAGACACGATGTACGACGTTCACAAAGCGAAGGCTGAACAAAAACTGGTATCGGAACGTCAGCAAATCAAAATTATCGAAGCGCAGAAAGAAGTTGAGCTGCAACAAGTCGAAGTTTTGAAACGCCAGGTCACCCTGGAAGCAGACATCCAAAAGCCTGCCGAAGCCGAACAGGCACGAGTCAGAACATTAGCTCTTGCCGAACAAGAGAAACGTCGAATTCTTGCCGAAGCCGATGCTCATGCCTACAGACTGAAAGCCTCAGCCGAAGCAGAAGGAACCAAGATGAGATCGCAAGCAGAGGCAGATGCCACGCGAACGATGGGTCTGGCACTTGCCGAATCTGAAAGAGCGAAAGGTCTTGCCGAAGCGACTGTCATCGCCGCCCGTGGTCAAGCAGAAGCTGAAGCGATGGCTAAGAAAGCAGAAGCGTACCGATTGTACAACGACGCCGCTATGGCTTCGATGATAATCGAGAAGCTGCCTGAGCTCGTTTCCGCAGCCGCTCAACCTCTTTCCAAAATCGGCAATGTCACATTGCTATCAACTGGCGGAGATACGACCGGTATGAGCAAACTGACCAGCGACGTAATCAACGTTGCATCCCAAGGCATGACCATGGTAAAAGGACTCACCGGCATCGATCTAATCGACACGATGCAGCGAGGACGACTGAACAACAATGGCAACGTCAACGCTAACAATCCTACGCCTCAGCCAAAGCCCGTAGCTTTGCCAGAGAAACCGGTAGTCCCACCAACGCCTCCAGCGCCGCGAGGCTGATCAAAGGAAACTCGGCACCCTCGATGAAACGAATCATCATAACCGGTGCAAGCGGAGTCGGCAAAACCACTTTAGTGGAAGCGCTGGCTCCGCTTCTCTCTTTACCATTAATACCCGAACTTGGTCGTGACATCTGCCACCAAATGGGATACCAACGAATCGGAGACATTCCTGATCAAGAAGGATTCAAACGCGCCGTTTTAGAAACACAAATAGATTGCGAAGATCGGTTATCGGCTTTTATCTCCGATCGATCAACAATCGACTGTTGGGTGTTGTGGCAACGCTGGAACCTTTGCTCGGCAATGACTTACGATAGCGAGTCCTATTACGAGCTGGCGAGATCGCAAGCCCAGAAATATTCTCACATCATCTATGTTAGACCAACTTTTCCGCCAGTCGAAGACGGCTTCCGCTGGACAGAACCGATCTACCAAAAGCAGATTGATCGTCTTGTCAAAATGACAATTTACGATTTTGATCTATGGAATAAAACGCTTACTATCGATCAAGATAACGCTGAAGAACGCTTACGCATCGCTCTAGACTGGCTTTCCGTAAATATTTAAATTGGGCGGCTCGCGCAAGGGTCCGGGAAAATATTCGGTGGTTTTCGTAAGACGATCAATCGGTGTCCGTTTGGAGCGTTCCCAGTGCAAGGCACTGTAGAAGCGCTCAACATCTAATTTGTCACGCATCCATGATGGAATAATCGCCGAGAACGTGATCAATTCTTCACGCTCAAATACATTCTGCCATACAGGTTCAAGAATTCGCTTCATCGCACCAGTACACTCACAATAGTTCTTTCCCATGTGCCATAAAGCTTTTACTGATGTTGCTACCTTGCTATTGCCGAGCAAAACTTTTTTGGGCGCCGATTTTCTAAAGACGATTTTTCCGACAATTGACTTAAAAGAAGTTGTGCAACCACTATTCTCAAAAACAAATTCCTGCTCTCCTTCCTCGACCAGACCGAGTTTTGCCGCCGCATTCAGACACGTCTCCATAATCCGCTTACCCCAAGCTTTCGCCTTCGTCGTTGCCACCTCCTGCGGTGTCGGCAACGGAATCGGCTTAACTCCCGGCTTTTGATAAACTCCTTGAGCCACACGAATAATTCGCCCTTTTTTGCAGAGCCGGCTCAAGGACTGATCTAGAACATCGCGTTTTACGCAATGCACCAATTCCTTCGTCGCAAACAACGCGCCCTCCGGCAAACGCGCGATGAATCGAATAACGTCCGAGGTCACTTTCATAGGTCATTTGCACCTCCTGATTTTTGATACGAGAGGGTCTCCATTTCTTTAAACGAAATTTCGATCCAAAAAGTTCAATCGATTTGATTAAAAACGATGTCAAGAAACTCATTATTTGAAACAACGTATGCGAGCTTCTGATGCGAGATTGCCAATGCTAAACTGAACAAGCGTCGACGGGCTTCGAAAAAC
>CAZRMH010000243.1:0-12520 GCA_964600935.1 uncultured Candidatus Obscuribacterales bacterium | reverse complement strand
ACAGCCACTACTATAGAAGCGCTTTTGAACGCGGAGAGGGAGGCCAGAGTGGCATACCAATTTCAGTATCTAAGGAAAATATCACAACTGCGTGACAACCAAGAGTAGTCGCTGCTGGCGCGGTCTGAGCTAAACCAATTACTTAGTTCGTTTGTTTTTCTTAGAATGCCGACCGGAGCCTTTCTTGGTTTGTTGATTCGAATTTAAATTCGTTCCAAAAATTCCTATTTTTTTGATCAAACCTCTGTTCGATGCATAGGAGTAGGCGCCGTAAGCCATAACGATTGCTATCAATGCGACAATTATCGTCTTGATACGATTACGGCGGAAGGCCTCTTGAATGGACTTGCGAGTGGTCGGTCTGACTCGCTCTTCGTGATTCTCGGTTTTATTCGTGAGTTCATAGAGTTCCGAATCATTGGCAAATTGTGACTTCGCCTTCTCCGCAGTTGTCTGTTTAACGGGAACCCAATCAGCGGGCTCCTCCTGGACTGCTTTTTTACTGGAGCCTAGTCCATTAGGCATATTGGCACTGGATCCGCTGCCACTAAAACTAGTACCACTCAAAATAGCACCGCTGGAGGTGCCGCGCACATTAGTAGCTGAACCTAATTCGTGAGCCACTGGTCGATTAAAATCGTCAGGCACAGATCCATCATCTATGCTTCCAATCGAAATCCAGCTGTCATTGCTGTCACTGGATCCGGTCGACAAATTGCCGCTGAAACTCTTAGGAGACGTCGTATTTTGCCAACCAGACGAGCTATCGACAGCCGACCGCGATTTCGGACTCTTATTCGTGTCCGGTCCATTTGCATTTTTCGCACTATTTACACTCGCCCAGCCGCCCGAGTCCGAATCTTTTGGCTCCGTCGTCCACACACCCGATTCTTCGGGCAGCTTCATTACCGGTTTACCTGGCACTGAAAAACTTGAAGATCTAATATCACCGACCGGTTTCGGCACAAAGCCGGTAGGCTTGGAACCGTCTGGCGGTCTCAATTCGCCACTTGCCGGCTCTGAATCAGCAGGTTTCGAGTCTTTAGTTGACTGCGCGCCGTCAGGCTCGCTTCCTCCCAATTTTTCAACCGCGGTGCATTCCTCGTCCTTGCCCGTGCCGGTAGGCTTCTGAGCTGACTTAGCGGATTCACCAGTCGCATCGACCGCGCACTTACATTTAGGTTTAAAACTCCAAGCCTCCCCCGAACCCGACACTGTCGCGCCCACGGATTTGCCGCACTTTGCGCAGACGGCACCGCCTATATTGGATTTGTCAGTTTCGCTGGACTCAGCCATCTCACACCGTAATGTGCTCCAATACTTAATACCCGTGCCATGTTCAGCGTAAAACAATAAAGAGCTCCCGACCACTAAAGTTATCGATTGGAGGTTGTGTCAAGATTTATGAGACATCATCGAAAATAAATTCGATGCAGCTAATCCGTTTCTATTGAACGAAATCAGCAAGGTCTAACAGTCCAAAACACCAATTTGAACTCAAGGGTCTACTAAAATTTTGAAGATGTAGGATTTAAAATTCACCTACAAAGGCTTTCTGCAAGATCACCGAAAGTCCGCACCGATAGCGGTTTTTTAGAGATTCTCCATTCGCCGTTTTGAACAATCTCGTGTTACAACATTGAACAGGCACGTCTCTAAAATCACGCGCCAAAATCTCATCGACCGAGAGCTGCGTTCAATTTTATTTAGTAAAGATTCGCATGACTGCGGGTCTTCGTTTCCTGTCAAAAATTCGGGGTAAGGCAAATGGCTTCTAGATGGAAACTGATTTTTGCAATGGCTCTGGTTCTGGGCTTTGTATTTCCATCCTATGCCGAAGCAGGCACAAGTCGAACGAAGACTACAGTCCGTCAAGCCAAAACGAAGACAACAACTACGAGCAGGCGTAAGATTTCGAAAACCGACTGCCGCAAAACCATTTCGAGAAAGGAAATTTCTCGCCATGTGGTCGCAAAGAGAGTCAAAAAACGGCATCAACAGCCGATCGCCAAGACGACAACAAGAATCAAAAATCGTGTCGTGTCCACAAAAAAACGTACAACACGGAAGAAAGCGACTCAAGTCGCCCGCGGCTACTTCTGGACCGTGCCGACGGTCACCACACCACTGAATCCCGCGCTCAGTGCGCGCATGAATGCCAATTTTCAGCGTGGTCTGGCAGGACGTTACTCGCCACAAGATCTCGTCAGAGCGAGCGTATTTACCTACAGCCCGCTTCGTGGTGGCATTCGTCAACGCACAGAAGTGGTATCAAACCTGATCATTCACTCGACAGAAACAGCTCGCCCCGCCGATGCAGTGACAGTAGTGAAAAGCTGGAACCATGGGCTTAAGCATCCTGGCACCCAATACATCATAGACCGCGATGGAACTATCCATCAAACCGTAGACCCCAGATACGCCACCGTACATGTCAACGAGAAACGCACCCTGCGTGGTGTCACTAACGACAACAGTATCGGTATCGAATTAGTTCGCTCCGGTAAACAAAGATATACCGCCACGCAGTTAGCGTCGGTAGTTCGCCTCGTCGATTACATCAAAGATAGATATCCAATCCGCCACGTCTGGGGTCACGGTCAAATTCAACCGAGCACGAGAACTGATCCTGTAGCTTTCAACTGGACTCTGTTCAGCCGTAACCTGGCAGCGATTAACTCAGCAACCATGCAGACGGCCTACAAACAACCAATCCGACAAGAACAAGGTTAAGCTGCTACCCTGGGTATAAGAAAACAGGATACCGGAAAACCAATTGCAATGGTCGCTGGAATTTGATGCCGGACGAGTCTTTCAAAATCGATCAAAAAAATAGAGAGCGAACTGAACTCAAAGAAGTGAGCGATACAGCTGGCGCGTATTTCGTCGAAAACGAATCAAAGTCGGCAAGGAATTCGATTAACGAAGAGAGCAACAATGCGCACAACGACGCTGCCAATGTCACTCCGAAAAGTTTTGAGCAGCAGATTTCTGACGAATTTGAAGTATTAGAACTCATCGGTCAAGGCGCAACCGGGCACGTATACAAAGTTAGAAACAAAACCTCGAATGCAATACTCGCGATAAAGGTACTTCGCAAAAATCTCCTCGGAGACATACAGACGGTTAAACGTTTCAACCAGGAAGCCGCCGCCGCTGCCGGTTTGACGCATGCCAACGTGGTGAGCGTTTACAGTGCGGGTGAAACCAAAGACGGCGCGCCATATATAACCATGAATTACATCGACGGCGAGAGTTTCGCGACGGTCTTAAAAAAGACGGCCAAACTTGAGCTGCAACGTGCAATCGATCTATTCCTTCAAATTTGCGAGGGACTCGAAGCCGCGCACTCACAAGGTTTAATCCATCGAGATTTAAAACCAAGCAACATCATCATAGACAAGTCAGAGAGCGGCATTGAGCGCGCCCACCTGGTCGACTTTGGCATCGCCAAAATAGTCGCGAGCAGCGGAGATACTCTAAGCACACTCACCGCCAGTGGTGACTTTCTCGGGACGCCGACATACATGAGTCCCGAGCAATGCCTGGGCAAAAACGTCGACAATCGCACGGATATTTACGCACTCGGATGTATGTTCTTCGAAGCCGTAAGCGGCAGTTCTCCCTATGCTGGATCAAGTCCGGTTGAGGTAATTGCAAA
The DNA here is from genome assembly GCA_964600935.1 of uncultured Candidatus Obscuribacterales bacterium. Taxonomy (GTDB): domain Bacteria; phylum Cyanobacteriota; class Vampirovibrionia; order Obscuribacterales; family Obscuribacteraceae; genus JADYXR01. Next base: position 8,859 of record CAZRMH010000243.1, on the reverse strand, counting down.
AAAAATGTCCGAGCAATCGCCGGTGTTGCAGCAAGCTCCGACAGTTTCACCAGCATTGAGCATGATCGTCGCGTGCTGTATGGCGAGTGACCCGGCATCACGCTACGAGTCAGTCAGCGCATTGAAAAGCGATTTGATCGCACTTTCGGAAGATCGAGAGCCGAAACAAGCGATGGCGAAGTTTGGTCTTGGCAAAACATTAGCAGGAAAACGGCTAGCAGCCTGGTTCATCGACAACATCGTCATCTCAACCGCCAATGGAATTATCGGATTCATTCCGATAATAGCGCTCGCAATCCTGGGTTCAGCACTCAGCTCACACGACACAGATCACATTATCGCTGGTCTCCTCACGACAGGCTTCTATTTCATCCTCCCAGCCATTCTGTGGACGCTCTACTCAACGTGGTTCGAGAGCAAACGAGGTGCAACTCTCGGCAAACAGTTATTAAAGCTTTCCGTTTGCGATCTATACGGAAACAGGCTCTCAATGAAAACCGCCTTCCTTCGCAATTTCTACAAAGTTGCATTCCTGATGGTAATAACTGCCGCCAGCGCAATTGGATTTTGCCTGCTGCCGAACGCTCACCAATCCGGTTATACGGCAACTGCCATTGCCTTCGTTTTAGCAGTTGCGTTTTGTCTTTACTCCAGGAAAGTGCATCACCAGATGCCCTGGGACGTCTGGGCGCGCTCACAAGTTAGGCAGCGATGATTTTGCAGTCGTGCTTCTTCGGAGTTTCATCAGACTCGTTGAATCTACAGATTTAGAAACAAGCTAGAAAAATACGAAGCCCGGTTTTGAAATCGACTAGCCGCAAACGCTATGGTTTAACACTAACTTTGAAATCGCTTACGCTCTGCGCATTCAGAACATCCGTCCGTTTTATTCCAGCTCTTCTTGCTATCTGAATGCCGTATTTCAAACTACGATAATTGCCTGTAGAATGTGCATCCGTTGAAATCACAAATTTGATTCCACGCTCTCGAGCGGCACGCGCCCATCGGGGCTCCAAGTCCAATCTATGCGGATCCCCATTGATCTCTATGGCAGCCCGAGACTCCGCAACCGCGTCAAGAATTCTTTCGACATCACAAGCAATTGGATCTCTACGCAATACCAAGCGACCTAATGGATGTCCCCAAATTTTGAAATGTTTGTTTCGCATACAGGTCAACAAGCGAGTGGTCATCTGCTTTTCATCGAGCTTGTATCGAGAATGAACACTGGCAATGATCAGATCGAAGCGGTCCAAAATTTCATCTGGATAATCAAGTTGACCATCTGCCAAGATATCGCATTCGGTGCCTTTTAATAGCTTAATATCAACAATTTGCTGAACCCTATCGATTTCATCCCACTGTTTCTTCAGCTCGTCTATCGTGACGCCACCGGCGTAATGGGCGGTCGGAGAATGATCGGTAATAGTCAAATATTCCATACCTAATTCCTGGGCCGCCCGCGCCATTTCTTCGACTGAATCTCGACCATCAGAGAAAGTGGTGTGACAGTGCGTCATTCCGCGGATGTCTTCAATTTTTATCAAATCAGAAAAATCGCTATCGCGCGCCTCATCAAGCTCGCCGAGGTCCTCACGCAATTCGGGGGGAATGAGGTTTAAACCTATTGATTGATAAACAGACTTCTCTGTGTCAACCGCGAGTTTTTCTCCGTTTCTCTCAAAAGAATTGCCGTCTAGTTGGAAACCCTGTTCAGCCGCGATTCTCTGCAGATGTTGAAAGTGTTCGTCACTTCCGGTCACTTCGATCAGTTTAGTAGCAAATGAATCAGTTAGAAACAGCTCAATCCGCACACCATCGATCATCCTCGCACGAGCATAGTCAGTCTGCTCTTCTTCGACCTCAGCTATCAATGGAAACTCTTTGAACTGCGCAATTGTCTTTTTGAAGTTCGGAGACTCAGAAACAATTCTGACTCGCGAAACTGACTCGTGCCAGCGTCGCAACTCACCGGCAATTTCAATAGAACCTTCATCCAGCCCAGGTTTCAGGAATGATAGGATTTCGTTTGCGAGTTTATTGCCTTCGTACAAAAGCACTTGGTGCTGACGGTTTTTATACGAGTAAATCCCCTCTAAAATCGACTTCTCCAGTTTCTCACCGAACCCCTTAACAGTTCGCACCTGACCCGTCGCACAGGCTTCCTCCAGCTCATCGACCGATTTGATCCCGAGCGCCGCGTGGAGTGATTGAATGCGTTTTGTGGTCAAACCAGGAACGTTCGACAGTTCAATAATGCCTGGTGGCATTTCTTCTCGCAATTTATCCAGAGTCTTCGAAGCACCAGTCGAATACAATTCTTCAATCGTAGCGGCGAGCGACGCGCCTATTCCAGGCACTTCAACCAGTCGATGTTCGCGGACCAGCGTGCCAATATCCTGCTCCAAACTCTCGACAGATTTTGCACCGACGAGGTATGCCCGCGCCTTGTATGGATTGCCACCGGAGGCGCTTATCAAGCCCCCAGTTTCTCTCAAAGCACTAGCAATTTCAAATTTATCCATGCAAGAAACCGATTTAATGAAGAAAACGATTCCTTGCGAAGAAGAATTACTGCATTCCGAGTGCGCGAGTCGCCTTCACATGGAACGTTTTCGAGCAGGTCGCGATGAACTCACCACTCGATATGTTTAGCGCAGCCAGAGCTTTCCGATGATCAGTTACGAACGCAAAGCAGGCCGTGTAAAAAATCATACACCAGACATAGTGGACGATGTGTTTGACAATCCACGGGTATGGTCGGAGTTGTTCTGAAAGAAACTCGGTGTGGAATTTGAGGTGCATGATCTCATCGAGAACTATAAGTGAGAACACCTCTTCCAGAGACTTGTTGTTTACTTTATCTACGATGTATTTGTAGAAACATTTACCGATCACTTCGGCGATCAACAAGATCAAAAGTTCGGTTTTGAGATGAAGCAATCTTCGCAGCACTGTGAAGACCACGTCCGTCCAGTGCCAGCTCATCAGGTTTCCATTCATGTTCAGGATGACTTGCGAAAGGATCTGCGCGTGCGATTGTTCTTCTTTAATAAACATGTCGACGCACTTAACGTAATCAGCGTCGCCATAGCTTTTCGCGTACTTGCGGAGGTGATGACCTTCTCCGGTTTCGCCGATTTGAAATTTTTGCAGCGAACGAATGAGTGGTGCCTGAACTGCTTGGTCTAAAACAATCTCGTTGGGCAATTTCACGGCCGGGCGCATTTTGCGATTTTCTTCGAAATACAGGCGCCACTGGGATGCATCAAATGTCGTCGTTGGACCGCTTAGCGACGGTAAGCCGATTGTCGGTTGTTGGACGAGGGGCTGAGTGGTCATTGAATCACCTGTTCTCTGATGCGGACGCGCATTTCTGTTCTGAACATAGCACGGGTCTTACTTGAAAAGATGGGACATAAATCACTTAAAACGAAGCCCTTACGCGCTGCTTACACAATCGATATCGACTTGTAACATCATGATTATCTGCTAGGTAGAGCGCAAGGCTCGCTCATGGCAGCCCAGAGCCAGAAAACAAGGAATTTTCTAATATTCAGGGTGTGATACGCTGTGCTTCTTCCTGGAAGCCGACCGGAGCCTGGTTTTGAGATGAATTTTGTCCAGCTGATCGCCACTCTTAGAAAGTTTGGTAACTACCTGGCTGGCCTGTTTCCAATTTTTGTCGTCGCGCTTAATTTCCTCACAAGTAAACTGAAGCAAGTTCTGAAACTCCCGCTGGTTGAACCCTTTTGGGCAAAACTGAGTAAGAACGAACGGGCCCAGGCTGTATGGAAATTTTTCGAACGGTTTTATTGGCGAACCTACTCGAAGGACAGATTTGACCTCGGTCAGGCGCCACCTGAGACGGTGGCACTTCTGCGTCCGGTGTTTCAGTGGTGTGCAGCGCTTTGCGTGCTCATACCTCTCACCCAGTTCAACTTCTACCCAATTTCAATAGAAGCATTTTCCGGTTTCAAGTCCACGGCCCCGAGTTGGTCGGTCACCTTATGGTTGTTGAGCCTTCCCTGGGCATGGGCGGCACTGTTAGCAGGCACCGCGGTATCGAACCGCATCGCCTTTGCGATCACCGCTGGCATGGCCACATCGCTTCTGTTTATCTGCGTGGCGTCGCGAGACTGGGCCAATCTACTGTTTCCGCTGAGTATCTTATATGCCTTAGCCTACTGTGAACGTAGCCTGACCACTGAAACTGTGCGCAGCAAAATCGCCAGCGTCGCGAACTCTGTGATTGTAGGGATCTCCGCATCCATCCCATTAATCGCTCTAACGCCTATACGTCCACTGCTCAGCAGCTTGACTCCCTTCAAAGGTCCGGAGATTAGTATCGGAGGTGGTGTCATTGCCGGCACTGTTTTAGGTCTGTTAATTCGTGCCTGGGCGCGCTTGCCGCATCGATCGGAGAAACCATTTTTCTGGAGAGGCAGTCCCCTGAAAATGGGTCAAGTGGTTTGGACCATTGTTATTCTGCTCACCGGTTATCTGATGGCTGGCCTCTTCCGTGGAAGCCTCAGTCAGTCAGGCGGTCTGGTCCTCTCCTCTGTCGACCAAAGCGGAGACAATCTCTGGCCCATATGGTATTTCGTCGGAGTCGGCATATTGCACAAGCTCCTGGGAAGCAGTAAGGTGATCGCCTCCGCGACAGAAGGTTTTCTCCCCAAGCTTATTGTGACACCATTTTTGGTGCTGTTATTAATTGTAGCGCTAGCCCTCACCAACTTTGAGAACTTTGTCCAATTTCTGTCGACAACTCCACTTCAAGGTCCGATGGCGCTAGAGTTAATGCGCGGAACAAACGAATTCTACCGATTTACAAAACCAGCGATCTGGAGCAATACAAGCACCACTATGGCGCTGAGCTGGTTCAATTGGGTTTTAGTGTTCGATCTGGTGGTAGTCATTCTTCTAGCCGTACAGAGACGTCTGTCCAGCACGGCACTGATGCGGATGTTCTTTCTTTCCAGCTTCGCGTTTCTTCTAATATGGGAATACCTCTTTCAGCTCTTTTCGTTCACCAGAACGCCATCACATTCGGTGACCGCCCTCTTCTTCTTTGCTATCTGGTTGCTATGGTTAATGCATTCCGTAGGCTGGAGCTTGAGCTCAAAATCATCTCCGTGCTGGCCGGCAAGCGGTCGCTTGGCAGTCTACAGCGGCATCGCCTTGATGGCTATTCTCGACATCCATGCCCGGTCGGCGTGCAAAGACTTTAACTTGATGAACAAACTCTTCTTCGAAATGTTTAGAGGAGTGATCGACGTTGGTTTGCCATACTTTTTTCTAGTTTGGACTTCTAAGAAAATCGAGAACATGCCTGTTAGAATCTCAACACTCCTTGGTGTGTTCTCGCTCGGCGCTATCACCGCATTTGCATTCAATGCGTTAGAAAAACTAGCCGCAGCAGGATGGAATGTTACTCAAACGTTGCACTTAATCGAAGCCCAACGCGTGCTTCTCGAATCGACAGGTAATCCTGGTATCGACCTAGATGCACCAACATCGTTTTTCATTATAAAAGCAATAAACTACGTCGCGCTCCTGATACTGCTTTATGCAATTACTCGAAAACGGACGGCTGCCACCACCAATGGTTCTCACACGATTCTATTCGTTTTGGTCGCCTACGCAAGCGGAATCGCTTCATTCTCTAAAGCGCTAATTTTTCTTCCAGTTCTTCCTCTGACCCTACAGGCGGCAATCGCGCCCAGTTCGGTTGAACTGACATTCAACTGCAGTCTTTTCCAATCATATCTCTCCTATTGGCTCCCCGCGCTGATGATCGGGGTGGCTCAACTCTGTCCCCAAAACGATATTCGAAACGTTTTGCTTATGATGCCACTGGCGATGGTAGTCAACGGTCTGATTTCCTGGGGTTATGCTGACTTCGGCACTTACCTGCGGGCGAGCAACGCCATATCTCCAGCTTTAGTCGCGATTGCCGGAGTCTTCGTTCTTCTTGTCACTCTTGCGATTCAGCAGATTGAACCAACGCCTCCACAGGATGAAGAAAAATCCAAAGCCCGACTATTGTCACCACGAGCGGTGATAGCTCTTGTGATCGCATTAGAGCTGATTTTAGTGCCGCTGACGATCTTCAACTGCCAACAATTGCGTTTCACAAACAGACAATTCGCTGTTTTTCAACATCCAGTTTCAGTCGCTGCCACCTGGGAAGAAAGCAAAATCATCAGCCCAAACCCAACAGCCGTAACATTGACGAGGAAACCATCATCCGGAGGACTCTCCATCCTCCAGTTCGGAACGGTGCCATCAAATCCCAACGGGACACGTGAGCTTTTAAAAACGCTTTTAGCAGCAGCCGCCGAAAGCAAAAATTACCCGAATCTAGCCGTTCTTCGAATCGAGCCGTGGACAAAATATCATCCCGACGCCTTGCTCTGCGAGTTCTCATACGAGCTCACTGCGACCCATGGAATGGTAGCCGGACTGTCAGTCCTCGTCCCCTCCACCGACGGAAAAACAGAATTCTACACACTGCACACCAACCCCGCCAATATCGAGACCGAGCAATGGGAGATGGCTTACACGATCATGCGCTTAAGAGACAGCCGAAAGCAATAGGCGGCACGTCAAAAGATTGCTCTGACGTTTGACCGTTCCATCGATTCCAAGCTCTACCACTTTTTTCCGACCGGAATCGCATGAGTCGATTTAAGAAAGAACAAAACGCTCAGTCTATGTGATTTGCAGCGAACGCCCAGCAGAATTAGTTCTAAAGCCCTCATGAATAATTGATTGCCAAAATCTTGAATTTCGAGAAAAAAAGCCTCGATAAATTTAAAATCCCGGGTATATTATCGGGACGTGATAAGCAGATTTTGCAATCGATTATGGTTTCTCACAGCAATTGAATATCACGAATGGAAAGTGCATTGCTCCGAATGCTCACTGGTACCTCGACTTAGGTAGCCCGGAACCTCCAAAACTTATGGTCTCGAGAGAGTCGGCCCGACAATTTTTCGGCACGCTGGCGTGACTCTCACTTAATGGAAATCCAGTCGGATTACTCCAGACACTTCCATGCAGGGAAACTCTTATTCTGCGCGCTGCTTCTCAATGCGTTGAGCGACGGTGCTTAAAGGGGTTGCGAATGTCTCATTCCGAGACGCAAACAAACGAAATTGTCCTTGTCGTCGAAGATAACTCTATCAATCAGAGGGTTACGCTTCTGCAACTGGACGAGCTTGGGCTCAAAGCGACCGCAGTTTCCAATGGACTCGAAGCACTGGATGCGGTATCTAATTGTAATTACTCACTCATCTTAATGGATTGCCAAATGCCTGAGATGGACGGGTTACAGGCGACGCGAGAAATCCGCAAGCGCGAGTTGGTTACAGGCGAGCATGTTTCGATAATTGCATTGACGGCCCACGCAATGACTAGCGACCGAGCGGAATGCTTGGCAGTGGGTATGGATGATTACATAAGCAAACCAGTGAGCTTGAAGAGATTGGCAGAAGTATTACAACGATGGCTGAAACAGCCCCTTAAATTCGACTTTGAGAACGCAGACCTCGACTCGAAAAATTCTGAAACGCGAGTCAAGCCGGTTGAGTTTGAGGTTCTATTTTCAGTTTTTGGAAAGGAACTGATAGCCGATTTACTGGTTGATTTTGTCACAGAAGCAGAACAACAGATGGTTGAACTTCGCAAGGCTGTTTTAAACGAAGAATTGCCTAGAGTCAATTTTCTTGTTCACGATTTGAAGGGTATCAGTGCCACCATATACGCTACCGAGCTTACTGAACTCAGTTTCGCGATGGAACAATACTGCCGCGAAAAACCAGTAGACTGGAGCGAAGTGCGTTCGTACCTTGAAGCCGTTGAGACCGCATGGACAAACGTTCGCAACTACCTCGCAGAAAACGGCTACAGTGACTCGGCACACGCCAGTGAAAACCTTGCTAGTTGAGTTCCACTTGCAGTTTTACTTCTGATGTCCAGCGCTTGATTTTTTCGCAACCGGAAGTTGTTGGCGAAGCGGCATGGTTCTTCCTGAACCCAAATCTTCAGCGCCGCTGTCCTCATCATTAGCGGCGATTCGCTGCCCCTCTCGAACATCGGAACTCTGATTTGAGTTGGCCACATTGCGCTCGACAGTGACGGCAGTTCCATAGCAAGTCACCTCCGAAGCGACGTTGCCACCAGCGTCAAAACTTGAACTATCATATTTCACACCGACAACAGCATCAGCTTTCAATGCCCTTGCACGTTCCAAACACTGATCGTAAGCCTGCTGCCTGGCGGTCTCGCACATTGCGACGTAAGCGCTGATGTGTCCACCCTTTAAACGTTCCAGTCCCGCGCTCAAACCCTGCCCAATTGTCGGCTGCCGAACCGTGACACCACGCACGATACCAAGATATTCTTTGATTTTATAACCTTCCAGCGTCGGTGTTGTCGACACGATCATGTCGACCGGACGAGCTTGATTGGAATAATCAGCCGCAACCGCCGGGATCGAGTATGCCAAAAGGCAAACCATACTCAAGACGAATCTATTCATCGAACACTCCTTCAGACGCGGGTCCTGCAAATCGACTTCATAGTATATACAGATCGGTACGACAGCACTAGTGTGACTGAAAGCCACGCTAAAGAGACTTCTGCAATTCTTTCGCCGCATCTGACAATCACTGACGGTGGAATCACTCCTGGCAATCGACCGTCAGGAGAATCTGTTGTTGGTGCTAAATCAAGTTTGCTGGAGGCGACATCCAGAGAATTTTGCCATCCACTTCCACGGCAACCGGACGTTTGGTTTCCGGATCAACAAATGCGTAAACACTCTCAACTTGCTCTGCGCGAGGCTCCGAC
>CAZRMH010000242.1:0-12605 GCA_964600935.1 uncultured Candidatus Obscuribacterales bacterium | reverse complement strand
GCGCTGCCTACATAGACGCGGAGGAGTCTGATGTAACTGCTAAGCAATTGAGCACGCTGGTCGGGCTACCAATAATAGGTCTGCGTCTCGATCACACTTCAACAGACGACGCAACAGTCAGAGATGTTTTAAGTAAACTAACCGAGCTCAAATCGTTAGACCTTACCGGTACAAAGGTCACCAATGCTTGCATCAAATATTTGTCGGCAAACAAAGAACTGCTAGTCATCGAACTCTCGGGTACAGTAATCACCGACGAAGCGCTCAATTTAATTGGTGACCTCAAGGCATTGAATTGTGTTTCTCTTGGTGATTGCCGAAAACTGACTGGTGCTACATTCGGTGCCCTAAAGAAAATTCCGCGTCCGTTCATGCTGAATGTTGGCAATTCAAATATAAACCGGGAAAATCTAAAAACACTGCAAGACCTGCCCCTGACCTATCTCGACGTTTCTCACCTGGATCTGACAGATAAGGATCTCGCTGTTATCTCAAATATTGAAACGCTCAATGTAGTCATCCTCAGTAAGAATCCGCGAGTTACACCCGACGGTTTATTTCAGCTAGCAAAGCTCAAAAAACTTGACCGGCTCGGAATCTACGGCTGCCCGCGATTAACCCCCGCGGTAATGGAGCGCTTCTACAAGCTTCACCCAACTCCACCTATAAAGCTAATCGAACCTGCAAATGACGACGAAGAGTAATAAAAGGCCGGCAACGAAATCTCAGTACGAAATCGCAGTGTCAGCAGGGCTCTTGCAGTAACGAACCAAAATCGCAAAGTCGGGAACGATTTCAATTTGCAAATGCATATTCTTGGTTCAGACTTCGTTTTCTCACAAAAGAAACGTCTTGCCGAATCTATATATACGTTGATACTGGACTCTCTTGGTGCTGATCAACACCTAACATCTGTTATCAGCGCCCGTGACACTCTAGCGCCACAACGAGTCGAAAGGAAGCCTTTTGCCCGGGAAGAATAATCAGAATAGGTGAATTGAGCGTGAAGAATTTTCGGAAATATAGTCGACTTACAGCCAAAATACATCCCTAAAAACACTCAAATCCCTGATGAAAAGCGCACCTTCGCGATTTTATACACACTTATGCTATATGTTTTTAGCGAATTCACTTTTCATCTAGCCCCGACTACTATAGAAACATCAAGCAGTTTCGAACCAACCTTACTAATCGACCAGGGCATTTGCTCCCCGGACGTGGCATTGCTACGGAGATCTTATTTACTATGTTAATCGCCAAGAAAAAGCGCACCGCTCCTCTTTATCGCCTCGGCGAACTGTTCCTGGAAGCCGGAATTATCTCACCAGTAATATTGACCAATTGCCTCGTTATCTCGAAGAGAACCGCCATGCCGATCGGTCGAGTTCTAGTGATGTCCGGTCATGTCAGCGACCTCGACGTCGAATGCGCGGTCAGAACACAGCGTTCGGTCAGAGAGGGCTCAATCGAAGTGCAAATGGCCAAGGAACTTCTGCGCTTCGCTCATGTACATCAAGTCACCATCGATGAAGCTTATCGTTTAAACGGAATCAGCCGCGACCTCGGAACTCTCACCCGCCTCGGCAAGCTGCTTCTGGCAGCTGGAATCGTGGAAGAAGAAACTCTAAAAAAAGGTATGCGCTATTCCGAGCAAACTGGCTATCCGCTTGGATTGTCACTCGTTCATCTCAATTTGATCAGCGAACAAACACTTACTACATGCATCAACCTTCAAATTCTCCTTCGCGATAGACACCTGCACTTCTTCGACGCCGTCAAAGCTGTTCAATACATCGTTCGCGATGGCGAATCCTTTGAAGGTCTGCTTACCGCCCTTGGACTAAAGGGAGTTGGCATCGCAGCCGCTCCACCTAAAGTCGGGGAACTCCTGGTCGAAGCCAAATTGCTTTCGTCCGAAGATGCAATGGTTCTTGCCGAACTGGGAACCGAGCAGGACCTGCAGTACGGCGAATTGGTAACCACCTACAATCTGGTTCAGCGCAATGTTATCGACGCTGCTGTCCAACTGCAAAAAATGTTCAAAAACCCTATGTTTACTAGAGCTAGAGCCTCTCGTTTGCTCAATCTCGTGCACTCGATGAACTCCACGTTGGAAAAGGTTCTCGCCGATTTCGATGTTATCGAACAGGCCGTCACTCTGCTCAGAGCAGCAGGCGTTGTCGATGAAGCAGAAATCCGCGAAACCACCGCACGCATCGAGAATTTCGAGATGTGCGTTTCCGAAGCGCTTATCCTCAGCGGTGCCATCCGTCCAAACGAAGCCAGAAAAGCTATCGAGTGCCTCTATCACGTAGAAAACGGCAACATGAGCTACAACGAAGCACTGTTCGTTCTTCGCAAGGAAAGAAACAAAGCAGGAGTCGAAATCGCCGCGTAAATCGCCGCAAACAGGTTAAAAAAGGAGCTGCAGTCGGTGTTTCGTCCCCCAATTGGCGAAACACCGAATCCTTTTTTGACGTTCCAATTTTGAAACCTGGTGCGCGTCTCCAACAAACAGGCGGTTCCTTCAGAACTCCAGACCTCTATGTAAATTCTGAATCCTTTTAGCGCGAAACAAATAGTTTGATTTCCCAGACCGTATATTTGTTTCGTTAGGCCACTGAGGTCGATCCATGGAAGAAACGAAACAACTCAATTTAACTCTCGCACGAAAAAGAACGACCTACGCTCTTGGAACATATTGCGAAACTTGGGTTACTTGCGTTCGTCGATTCTTTCCTCTGTTTCTCGCCTGGGGAGTTTCAGGCGCACTTCCTGTTGCCGTTCTTCTCGTCACTGTCATCATGGGCGGCTTCCTCGACTGGCGATCTGGCTTCGGTCATCCCGCATGGTGGACGGTTCTCGGACTTTTGATACCCGGCATTTTCATTGGCGGTCTTTGGGCCGGTTGGAATTATGTGGCACTAAAGGTGGTGCGCGGTATTCCAGTGAAAGCATCAGATATTTTTCGTCCTTTGCCTCAAACATTGAGCGCTCTGGTGGCATTATCGATTTCATCGATATTGATTGGCTTGGGAACGATTGCCTTTGTAATCCCTGGAGCCTTATTGTTCCTGCGCTTTCAGCTCGCAGCCTTCTACATCGTCGACCGCAACTACGGTCCGATTCAAGCGTTGAAACAAAGCTGGCATGACACAGAGCGAGTGTTCATACCACTCGGCATGCTCGATTTACTGATGCTTGGAACTGCTACGCTGACAGCACCTACGGCATTCGGCCCATTGATGTCACACCTGGCTGGAACGGTTTCCTCGGCCTATGTTTACAGCAAATGGCTCACTGACGAAAACAACCCCGACTTTCCGCAGATCGAAGATTAGAAACCAGAGTCACCGCTGCGCAGCTCTTGCATCTTCTGCTGACGACGCTGTTGGTCTTGTTGCTGATTCTCGCGCGTGTTGTATCCGCTCATTTCCTGACGCATATAAGGCGATGGCTTCGGACGTTTCGGACCAGCATCGTTCGGATTAAGCATGTGCTCGATTTTCGTCAGACGGTCGCGAACTTGAGGAACACGCTCATCCTTCGTGCCTTCCCGAAGGCGAAGAAATTCTTTGTAGTCGGAGGCGGCCGCTGACAAATGCCTTTCGGTCTCCAGCAACATTGCTCGTTGCAGCCAAACTTCGTAGTCGTCTTTATTGTAACTCAAGGCTGTGTCCCAATTGTCTATCGCGCCTTGATGGTCACCAATAGCCAGCCTGCAAACACCGATGTCTTTGTGCAAACGCGCAGTCGGCATGCGCAGTTGATTTCCAATTGAGTTTGAATTGAGCAGCGCATTAAGCTCTCTAAGTGCTTCAGCCCAACGCTGCAACTTCATTTTGTCTTCGCAGTAGTTCAACCAGACCTTCGTCCAGGTCCATGGTTTCTCGCCTAGCGCCTGTTCGTAGTGCGACATCGCACTCATCCAGTGGTTTCGCTTTTCGTTCAAAACCTCCTTCTCTGACATCTGGCGTTCAAAATCAGCTTTCTTCTGGTACACGGCCAGGTTTTTATGAACTTTGAATTTACTAGGATCGAAGACGATTTCGTCAGCCTTCTTATCCTCCATGAGACCATAAATGTATTGGATTTTTTGAGTGGTTTTCTTGTCGTATTTTTTAATCGACTTCACTGCTGCATCACACTCATCCCAACGCTTATTGCGCAGGTGAATCTCAGCAAGCGCCAAGAATGCCTCAGTCGGCTCTTCTACAGATTGCGATGCGCACTTTTGCAGTGCGTCAACGGCTTTATTATCTTCGTTTTTTTCCATGTATGCTAAGCCGAGCCAAAAGTAAGCATCAGGATAATATGCGTTGCGCGCAAAATAAGTAGCTTGAAGAAAAGCATCGATCGCGCCGTCGTAATCCTCAGCTTTATACTTAGCTATACCTGAGTTGTAGTGCTCTTCTGATGGCGTCTCAGTGTATTTTCCCTTGCGACCCATCTTGGCGTAGGCGGCGAAGCTATTCGATACTTCCGAGTTTTGACTTTGGGAAAAGAAACTCAATGCGTTCGATTGAATCAAAAGAGTCAGCGTAAAGGCAGTAGCCATCCGGTTTTTAATCGAAATCATACGAGCGCCGGATTGAGCGTTCATCGGCAACTGCGATTTGAAAAAACATTTTCGCTTGGTCACGTGTTTAATCCCGATTTGATTGAGCTAAAAATCCCGGATTTCGACTCTGCTGAGATTTTGCCTCGAAGTGCTTTACGACTAAACTTCTGAGACCATCAAATTTTGATTTTAACCAAACAAAGAAAATAAATCCTGATTATCAGGACTCCGCATCCAACATTTTCAGAAATTCTTCTTCGGTGAGAACAGGAACGCCGAGTTGCTGGGCTTTTCCGAGCTTGGAACCGGCTGATGCGCCAGCCACGAGATAGTTGGTGTTCTTAGACACCGAACCTGTGGCTTTGCCTCCTCGGTCTTTCACAGCCTTTTCGGCTGCAGTTCTGTCTAGCTTCTCGAGCGTGCCTGTGATAACGAAGGTTTTCCCAGCCAGTGTTTGCGGAAGCGCATTAGCGTTTCGTTCTTCGACGTCGTCTTCCATTCGCACGCCGAGCTGTTTGAGCTCATCGATGAGAGCAATCATCTGAGGATCCTGGAAGAAACTAACGATCGTTTCAGCGAGCACTGGACCGACTCCTTCGATAGCTGCAAGCTCAGTCACTGAGGCATTGCGCAAGGCTTCGATCGATGGATATTGATCGGCAAGCAAGTCAGCCATTGTCGTTCCAACATGGCGAATGCCCAGAGCATTGATCACCCGAGCAAGTGGTTTGGTTTTCGAACCCTCGATGTTCTTCAGCGCTTTCTCCGCGGACTTCAAGCCCATGCGCGGCAGCGCCATCAACTGATCGATTGTCAATTTATAGAAGTCCGATGGACGATTGACCAGGTTTGCTTTGACAAACTCGGCGACCAGCACTTCGCCAACGCCTTCGATGTCCATCGCATCACGGCTGACCCAGTGCTTCAAACGACGCTCTCTTTGCGATAAACACCCGTAAGTGTTGGGACAGCGTACCGCTACTTCGTCGCCTTCCCGAACCAGTTCGGTGTCACAAACCGGACAACGGCTGGGATAGACGAACGCCACGCTATCTTCTTTTCGTTTGCTTGGATTGACGCTGAGAATCTCAGGGATAATGTCGCCGGCTTTGCGCACAATCACGGTGTCGCCGATGCGAACGTCGAGTCTAGCGATCTGATCCGAGTTATGAAGACTGGCGCGCTTCACTGTCGTGCCCGCCAGCTTGACAGGCGATAGTATCGCCACTGGTGTCACAGCTCCGGTCCGACCAACTTCGAATTGAACGTCCTCGAGCACTGTTTCTGCTTCTTCCGGCGGGTACTTATAGGCAATTGCCCAGCGTGGGCTGTGTGAAGTATGCCCTAACTCACTCCAAAGAGAACGATCGTCGAGCTTCACGACTACGCCATCAGTCTGGTAATCCAGACCGTGTCGAGCTTGTCCCCAGCGGTCGCAGTAGGCCTGCACCGCCGCTGCGCCGTGAACGACTTCATGGTTTTTCTCGACAGGTAATCCGAGACGTTTCAACAACGCGAGACTCTCGATGTGCGACCCGGGTTGTTTAATCACGTCATCAGTGACATACACGAAATAAGCGAACAGAGCCAATCGGCGCTTGGCTGTATTGCGGGGATTCTTTTGTCGCAAACTGCCAGCGGCTGCATTTCGTGGGTTAGCAAAGGTCTGTTCATTGTTATCAACGAGCGCTTCATTGAGCGATTGAAATGCAGAAACAGGCATATAAACTTCGCCACGTACTTCCAGCAAATCCGGCACGCGCATTGTCACCCCGGGCTGATCCGTCGATTCTCCAACCGGCAAAATCTCTCCATCCGCAGTCACCGGCAGTGGTGTCAATGTCTGAGGCATCACTGAAATCGTTTTTAAATTCAGCGTGACATCTTCACCAACTTCACCATCACCCCGGGTGGCTCCTTCAATAAACTCGCCTTTCTTGTAAGTCAGCGCGATCGACAGTCCATCAATCTTTAGCTCACAAGCATAGGCGAGCTTTTTGGCTTCCTCGACCGGACGGTCGAGACCTCGAACTATGCGTTCTTCCCATTTTTCGAGGTCATCGCTTCCCATTGCATTCGACAAACTGAGCATCGGCACACGATGTTTAATCTGTTTAAACTCAGTGCTCGGCGGTGCGCCGACCCTCATCGTCGGACTGTTCGGATCTTTTAAATCCGGAAACTTCTCTTCCAGCGCGATCAACTCACGATACAATTCGTCGAACGCTGCATCGGAAATATCCGGAGCGTCAAGCACATAGTATTGAAACCGATGATGCTCGACTAGGCGCGCCAGCTCTTCCATGCGAAGTCTGGCCGTTTCGACGTCTTGAACCGCGCTTTGACCGCTAGCCATTAGTTTAGTCCCTCTCTCGACAAGATAATGCAATCACCTTGCGCGGTGCCGGAACAGATTGCGGCGGCGCCGAGTTTAGCACCACGGCGTTCCATTTCTTTCGCCAGCGTCAACAAAATTCTGGCGCCGCTTGCACCGATTGGGTGACCGAGCGCGATTGCACCACCATTGACGTTAACCTTCTCAGGATCAACTCCTAGCATGGACAACGACTTTAATGCTACTGCGGCAAAAGCTTCGTTGATTTCAACGAGGTCCAAATCCGAAGCTTTGAGACCAGCTTTCTTAAGCGCTTTCTCTGTAGCTAGAGCAGGCACAGTATGCAGATATGGAATATCTTGCCCGATCGATGCGTGCGAAACGATCTTGGCAAGCGGTTTCAAGCCGAGCTCATCAGCCTTAGCTCTGCTCATCACGAGCAGCATGCAAGCACCATCGTTCACTCCAGGGGCATTACCGGCGGTGACAGTACCTTCATCCCAGAACACCGGTTTCAACTTAGCGAGAGCCTCAATAGAAGTGTCTCCGCGTGGTGCTTCATCTTTGTCGACGATTGTAGTTTTTCCGCGACTGGAGATCTCGACAGGCAAAATTTCATCAGCGAAAACGCCGGATTCTATTGCTTTCGTTGCTCTTTTATGGCTGCGAAGCGCCCATTCGTCCTGCTGTTCGCGAGTAATACCAAACTCTTTGGCGACCTTGGCACCGTGCACGGCCATGTGTACATCATGTACCGGACATTCCAAACCATCGACCAACATCGAGTCTTTAAGAGGAGTGTGTCCCATACGCTTGCCGAAACGGGCGGAATTGGCGTCAACCAGATACGGAGCCTGGCTCATCGATTCCATGCCACCAGCGATGATGACATCACCGTCACCAGCGCGAATACGCAGATCAGCGAGACTGACGGCTCTCATACCGGAAGCGCACACTTTATTGACGAGTGTTGATTCACACGTATTCGGCAAGCCGGCTTTGAGCAGGGCCTGACGCGATGGAATCTGTCCGCAACCGGCTTGAATCACTTGTCCGATAATAACTTCATCGACGACTTCGCCTTTCAATCCGTTTTTCTCAATCAAATTTTTGATTAGTGGTGCGGCAAGATCAACTGCCGATAATGATGCCAGCGATCCTCCCATTTTGCCGAAAGGGGTTCTAATACCGGCGACGATTACCGTCTCGTTTCCATTAGTAGTCATGGTAGGTTCCTTCAAAAATTTGCTCAAATTCGGTCGGAGTGGCGATATCGATCGCTCCTTTGGATTTTATCGGCCTTATAGGTGAAAGCGACTATGTCTTACTATTTGTTCCGAATTGATGCTGGTGCTCTATCATTAAAAAAACAACAGAGGCGGCTGCTTCAAGATTGTGGGAAACGGGTACTTAGAGACTCATGACAAGGTCAACGGGCGGATCTCGCCAACCCAACAGACCCTATAGAGACGACGAAGGCCGGCAAGACGCGTCGGACGACGATCTCGATCATGTATATAACGGAAGCGGAAGCGGCAGCGTCAGCCGCAGCCGGTCTTCGCGCCGAGCTGCGACAAGCGTAAACGACACTTCCTCAGAAACAGTTGACATGAAACGACGCGGCATCGCGCTTATGGCAGATGTCATTCTTATTTTTGCGGCCGGCTTGCTGTTCAGTCCGCTGCTGGTTGTTCTGAACATGATCATTCCGACGCAGTTCTTGACTCAAACCGTGATCTTCATGGCGATTTATGTTGTCCGAGACTACTTCTACCAGGGAAAGGGAATCGGCAAGAATTTGATGGGTCTGCAAGTAGTCGATGTGACAACCGGTCTACCGCCATCTCTAGCGCAGTCGTTCAAACGCAACATCCTCTTTTCCGTGCCGATTCTAGTTATGGGATTAGTCTCATTATTGAAGTATTTACCGATTGATAAAACTTTCATCGCGCCAGTCCAGTGGATAGTGGGCTTCGCTTGCAGCGCTTACGTGGTAATTTTGCTTCCTGCCGAATGTTGGTTTGCTACTCGCGACGGCGGGCGCCGAATCGGCGATAAGTTCGCCAATACCCACGTAGTCAACTCCGACATGGACTTCTCAAAACCCATTTGATTTTTCGAATTGTCTAGGTCAAAACTTTGAATATTTTGAAGCCCCAGAAGGTTCAATTCAGTTCGCTCGCGCCCCAGAAGCTGCGGTCAGGGTGCGGACATCAAGGGCGGTCACTTGAAAAATATTGAAAGACCAGCCTACTTGCCTCAAACCCCGGCGCATTGTTACGAAGCGCCTTCTTGACTAGCTACAAAATGCCTGAGATACGCTCTGTGGTTGTAAGATATTGAGCTGAATAGATCCAGGTAAGCCTTTCCAAGAACGGCTGACAGAATTCTGCAAGTCAAGGAATGCGTTAATGGCACAGAAGACAGCCTACATCTGGGGACCAATTTCCAGCTTCACTGGTCCACTCGTCACCTTCCTCGTAAACAAGGGATGGCACGCGCACGTCGCTTGTAAGAGTTCTTTGAACTTGTTTTCTCTGTCGCCACTCGATTTGAGATCTTCCGTTCAAGGCGCTATCGATGCCGCGTTCGGCGGTCATGACAAAGCAAAGACATTCCAAGATCGAATTAAAATCGTCGAACATAACGAATTTGCAAAAGGCACCATATATGATGCCGTAGTTTTCTCCGGGATGCCACCAAATTTCGATGAGCCTCGTGCTCCCAGAGCACCGTGGTCGGCAAACGAACTGAAAGATGTTTTGCATGGCACCAAAGGCGCGCCGCTGTTCGTCGTATCCTCGCTTCACGGTGGTGTTCAGCAAGATGGTGTTGTTCCGGAAGAGTATGAGTTTTCGCGAAGAAAGCCTCAGACCACCTGGGAGAGCATCTGCCAACAATACGAAACCAAAGTGATAGAGAAACTGAAAAACTGGGATTACCCCTGGTTCCTGGTCAGGCTACCACTGCTCTCAGGAGCCACCGCAGATGGTGCTACATTAAACTATTCAGGACTCTACCCACTTTTCAAAGAACTTTTCGATAAAGCACAAGTGCTGAAAGAGATTCAGAGAGAAGTAAAAGAAATCAAATTGCATTTCAATCCGAATTCGACCCTCTGGTTCATGCCCGTGGACACGGCTGTATACACGTTCTGGAGATTCATCGAAGACGAACAACGCTCGCGCACATTGAACTTGATCCCGACAAACCCATTGCTCAACATGGAATGGATCAAGTCCGTAGGCAAGAGTCTAGGAGTGACCATCCGCGACGACGATGAAGATCGATTGAGTGTTAATCCGATTCTTCGAAAACTGCTTACCGATAACATGCAAGTGAAAAATAGAAATCTATTTGAAGTTGCCGGTCGTTATCACATTCCCCCCGTGCATATAGACGAAGCATACTTCGAACGAATTCTCTCCAGAGCGGCCGGCAAGGAGTGGGGCGACAGCAATGCGGCAGCGGAAGAGCGCAAGAGGGCAGCCACCGCCGCCGGTGTTTCATATTCCGATAGGCTCGCTCGGTTTTACTTCGAAGAAATTCTTCCAGACTTACTGAATTCAGACTCACTGCTGGATAAGGCAATAGAGAAGGGACGCTCGATCGGTTTTGTAATCAAGGAAACATCGGATCTGCGCTGGTACCTCACACGCGATCAGGGACAAACTGTCCTATCACGTTACGAGCTCACCGATGAACGGCCGAAAGTTTGTTTCAAGCTCTCCGGCAATGCCCTTTTGAATTTGATTCAGAGCAAAATTCCTTTGCACCGCGCGCTTCTCATGAGAATCGTCGAAGTTGAAGGTCCGATTTTTGAAACCTTGAAGGTGACAAATCTGATCGAACGATTCTGGAAAGAAAATCCAGTGCACGCCGATCGTTTATCGAATTTGCCCGTCGAAAACGCAGCCACCTAGAGCATCATCGCTCGTTGCACTTCAGCCAAGGCAATCCGACGTACTGAGTCTTACATAGCCTGATTTCGAACCGCGATCGTTCTCACTGGTATTAACCACATGGTCCGTGCGAGTCTCCGCGGATATCATCGGTTTAACCTCACGCTGCGGCTTGCGGAGCACTGAATTTGACGAAATGGACAACTTATTTCGGATACGCAATCGCATCACTGACCCTGATGTACTTCATCGTCTATGCAGTTGCTTGCCCATCAAAGGAACTCGTCGCAGCAGTGGCAATGGAAGTTATCGTATTTATCCTGGTGATTGGATTTCGTTCGCGTAAGCAGGCAATAAACTCAAGAGAAGCACAGCAAGCCGTTCTCGACGAGCTGAGTACAAAGACGAAACTAACGAAGGGCGGATGGTCGGCGATTAAAAACACAACCGTGGTCGCACTTTCGATAGCGACACTTTTCCTCGCGTATGATTTCACAAGTCTTGCGCTGACTTTCTCAGCGCAGCTAAAGCCAGCCAAACAAATGTATTTACTAAATCCGGTTTATCGAATTCCCGGTCTCCATCCGGCACTTTCAGCTGAACTTCTCGCCGGCGCTTATATGGAGGCTAACCGATTGCCTCAAGCAGAACAGCTCTCCACGTTTCTATTGGACATTCGCAAAGAAATTTACGGCGAACATCACCACATGATCGCTGACATGTACGGCAACTTCGCTCAGATCAGTTTGATGAAGGGCGATTTTAACTCTGCCGAACGGTACAGCCTGCAATCGATAAAACTCTGGAAAGAAACCAGTGGCTATAATCATCTCGGCAATGCGTTGACAAAACTGGGCAACGCCTTGCGCGGCCAAGAACGATATGTCGAAGCAGAACAAGCCTACCGAGAAGCGCTTACCATGAGAGAAAGCGAGTTTGGTACGAAAAGCGAACGCGTTTTAAAGACTCTCACCGATATGGAACAATGCCTCCGCCTCTCAGGAAATACAAAAGAAGCAGATTCGATCGCGACCCGAATTCGAGATATCGACGCGTTTCAAAAATCGCAAATCAATCCCGAAAATCCCTGGTTCCTTCCTCTCTCCATCGCAGCTTCATTCGGTTTCTCGTTTCTTCTACTGGGACCACGAGGATTGCTTACCAACCTGGCATTAAGACGAATCGAGTCACGCGTGAAAAACGCGGGCGATCAGGCAGATTCCAAAGACATTCAGAAACTGATATCTTTATATAACCATCGAAAAGACAAAAGCCAAGTTGATTACTACGAAGCTCTTCTCCGCAAGTAAAGAACTACACGCGTCGCCGTCGAAAAACTGGAGCGTCGACCGGCAAGTGTTCAGCGACCCACGCGCAATCACAAGTTTAACCGCATTCTTTTGCCTGACAAACATGCTCCGCTCCGCCTGCCTGGCAATTACTCTCAGTTTAATTTTGTCCGCTACAGCACTTGCAGAGACTGCATTCGACAAAGGCGTATCGCTCTTCAAAGCCGGCAAATACGAATTGGCAGTCGAGTCTTTTCGTGCATCCGCCGGGCAAGGAATCAGTAAACCTACATCGATTTACTATATGGCGATGTGCTACCAACAATTAGGACAGTTGCAGCAAGCGCATGACACCTACAAATTCGTGTGTACCGAGTATCCAAACGCGCCAGTCTTTGGTCGTGCATTTCAAACGATGAAACAAATCGGCGAGCGCTTGAACCAGTTGAGAGAAGGTTCACAGGATGGACCTCCGGGAGCCAGCATCGCACTTCCGAAGGAGCCGCCGGAAGAGAAAT
>CAZRMH010000241.1:0-12626 GCA_964600935.1 uncultured Candidatus Obscuribacterales bacterium | reverse complement strand
GTAGGCGACAGTCTGTGTAATCACACAGGTGTCCTGTGGATCGCAACAGTTCCACGCGCTACAATTGTGGAGTCCAAATACGTACCTTGTCGTTGAGCTTGCGCCCTAATTGCCTCAAGGAGATGTTCTTTGACTAAAAGCTTCGCGATGTTGCTAGTCGCCGTACTGATCGCTTGCCCTCAGGCTAATGCTCAAGAGTGGGCTAAGGCGAAATTAGAGAAGTCTCCACGCCATCTCGAATGGGTCGATATAAAGCGAGACGATCGGACAATCAAATGTTTTGTGGCTTATCCTGAGAGCAAACAGAAGTCCATTAGTGTCGTCGTTATACACGAGATTTTCGGTCTAAGCGATTGGGTCAGACAAGTATGTGACGACCTCGCTGCTGAAGGTTACATCGCCATTGCTCCAGATTTGCTTTCGGGTAAACCGGGCGAAGAAACCGCTAAATACTCGGGTGTTGATGAGATGCGGAAAGCCGTTTCATCATTGCCTCGTGAGCAAGTGTCAAAAGATCTGAAGGCTGTTGCTGACTATGTGTCTAAACTTCCATCGGCCAATGGACATGTTGCCACAGCTGGTTTTTGCTGGGGTGGAACTCAAGTCTGGCTTGCCGCAACGACGAACAAAAATTTAAAAGCGAACTTTGTATTTTATGGAACACCTAATGCCAGTATCCAGGACGCTCGCAGCATAAACGCACCTGTGTATGGATTCTACGGTGAAAAAGATAGCCGCGTGACCAGCACTGTCGACGATACCACTGCAGAAATGGAGCAGGCGGTGAAGGTCTACGAACCGCATATCTACTCGGATGCTGGGCACGGTTTCATGCGGACCGGCCAATCGCCGCAAGGCAACGCTGCGGATAAGAAGGCTCGCCACGAAGCGTGGGCGACGATGTCCAAGGTTTTACACGGATTGTAGAGGCTGGAAACGCCGAACTAATCTATCCCTCGTGATAGAATGCAAATTAGCTGTTATTCCGTCGACCGTTGATCTGGTGTTCCAATCGAAAACGAGCACATCTACGACTACCTTGCTGGAGCATTACTAGGCACCGCTATTGGTGATGCTCTCGGACTCTTCATGGAAGGAATGTCCGGTAGCACGATCGAGGCTTTGGACAAATCAGATATCACTAGATACCATTTAATCGGCAATATCGGTTTTGTTAGCGATGATACTGAACAGTCTGCATTGATTGCTCAGGCACTGGTAAAACACTCCGATAATAAATTGGAATGCAGTCGGGCGTTTCAAAAGTCCATGGTCGGCTGGTTTCTTCGAATGCCTTTTGGTGTCGGTGGTGCAACCACTTTCTCCTGCCTTAGAATGATGACGGGTTCGAAGAACACCGGAATAAAGTCTGCTGGCAACGGCGCGGCAATGCGAGCTGCTGTTGTCGGAGTGTTCTTTCACGATGATAAGGAAAAACGTATTGAATTCGGAACGTGTCTGGCTACTGTCACTCACACCGATAGGCGCGCCATTGATGGTGCGTTGTTTGCAGGAGAAGTGGCGGCCGAAGCGTTTGCAAACAGGCAGAGCCTCGATGAGGAAGCTCGCTACCGGTGTTTTGACGAGGCTATTCAGGTGGTTCGTGAAAAATCATTGCACGAGGCGCTAGTTTTGGCTCGTTCATTGTCGAGGCAACACGCCTCCATTGAACAAGCTACGGCGAGGCTTGGCAATAGCGGTTTTGTCAATCACTCGATTCCATTTTCAACTTTTGTCTTTCTTCGATTCGGCTCGGACTGTTTGACGGCAATACAGTCTGCCATTAAAGGTGGTGGCGACACAGATACAAACGCGGCCATTGTCGGTGCCTGGTGCGGTGCTCTACACGGAGAGAGTGGACTTCCTCTCGAGTTGATAAATCAAATTAATGATGGTCCATCCGGACCAAGTCATTTGCGCGCGTTAGCCAAGGCCCTGGAGTCAGTCAAGCTTGGGCAGCAGGCAAGAGTTCCAGAGTACTCGTGTGTAGTGGCGCTCGCTCGCAGTATCGGACTTTATCCGATCATTCTAAGTCACGCAGTTCTTCGATTGGTTCGGTGACGTAGTCTCAGTAATTGATAATGCCATTGGTTAGATCTTAGATTTTGCGTCGCCACTGAGTTCAATCAGAGTTATCTCCGGTTTGCAGAGGAAACGCACACGCGGGACGAAGTTTCCAACCATTCCAATTCCTCTGTTTACCGACAGATGCATTTTTCCGATGTCATACTGTCCACCTTCGAATTTCTTTCCTGTAGAAGACCGCGTGATTATTGCGCCATAGAGTGGCAGTCTTACTTGACCTCCATGGGTGTGCCCGGCACAGAGCAGGTCTACTTCGTATTTAGAAATCAGATCAGCGGCAGATGGATAGTGATAAAGCACGATGTTGAATGAATCGCGAGGGAGATTCTGAAGAACTGACTTTAGACATTGCTCACCATCAACCGGTATCCCGGAAATCGTGAGTGTGTTTCGCAAACACTCGAGTTTTGAAGAATTGCAATTGACGATACTAACCCCGGTATCACCAAAAATATTGAGGTTTCGCCCAGCACGGCTGTCATGATTGCCATTGGCAACGAAGGTTGGAGCGACTTTTGCGATTCCTGTTAGGCATGACCGAAAGACTTCCAAGCTTTCCTTCGAATTTATTGCGTCACCACTGAAAACAATCAAGTCAGGGTTGAGTTTCTTGATCTCGTCGGGGAGCCGGGTTTCCAGTCGTGGATAGGGATCGGAATGAATGTCTGAAATGTGAACCAGTCGAATCGGTCTGTCTAAGCCTTTGAGTTTCGAGCTAAACAACGATACTTTCGTAACTTCGAGCTGATAGGGTTCCACATAAACTGCGTATGCAAAGCAACTCGCCTGCACTGCAAATAAGCTCAGCGCGATCGATTCGGATTTTGTTGAGCGAAATATCGATGCGGATTGAGCAGCCTTCGACCGCCGAAAGATGAAATATAGACTAATTGATCCCCAAAGCGTGATACCGACATTGAATAAAATGAACGCTAGCAATGCGAAAAATTCGCTGGGGATTAAGTTGCAGATCAAAACTTGTTTGTCCATCAGAGCCAGTTTATCCTAACACTGCGAGGGCTGCTCTAACCCCTCACTCATAGTCAATACTATGAACGAAACGGGTGGAAGGGGTCGCGATGTGCAAACGCTTTGTGAGCTGCAAGGTCCTGATTCGAGACGCCTGACTCGGCGGACTTAAACTAATTCCAGACGATTGTAATAGAGTTTCACCTGAGTTTGCGGTCTGGCGTCGATTCTGTTAAACATATAAATCGTTCTACCTGCGGCTGAAGAAGGCTATGTCATCGGCTTAGTGAGGGTTCGAGCAAAACTTTTCTGCGGTTGGGTAGTTTGATTTTGCTGCGCGTTACTTCTTATCGCTCGATTTCATTTTTGTAAATTCTTCTTTGAAGATCAAAGCGGCTTTGTAGCGAGCCTTCTCCAGATTTGCGGCATAGTTGTAAATCGCGATCGCTGCTTTAGCGAGCGGTATATTCGAAGCAGAGTCTTCTGCTATTAGTTCTTGAATTTTGTCTAGTTGGTGATTGATCTCTGCGACGTCGTTCTTCCATGATTTCCAAAGTGGATTGACCCGAACTTCGATCTCCTTCGAATAGGATTGTCCGTTTGTGTCTGAGTCTTTTGCATCTTCACACAATAATCCGACTATTGGTTCAAGCGTATTGACATAAAAAACTAACCATTCCTTCCTGGGCGGCAGATACTGCGTGTTTTCGTCTAGCATACTTGCCGTTACTACGTTGGGAGTCGTCTCAATAGACGTGTCTTCTTCGGCCTTCATCGTGCGAGTTGCTTCTTGAAACAGATTGACTGACTGTTGTTTAAGCTGCGTCAAACACAATCTGAAATCACGCAATTCCATGAGCATCTCTGATGGCGTAAGCGCTTTGGTGGAGTCTCTCTTCTGGGTTACGCTCAAATTTGACTGTGCAGAAGAAGGCAGCTCGCCGCATGCCAACCAGATCAGCGCAGAGCAAAGAAATACATTTGAAAGTCGGCGCACAATGATTCTCCTAGTTACAGTTGGAACAAGTCGTCAGGCAGTCCTTTGTTGATGTCCAGTTTGTCAAATTGAGCAATCGCATTCGATTGTCCGTTGATGTATGTATTCCAAAGAATTGGGATCTTGGTTTCTGGATTCAAATAAATCACGTGTAGCAAGCCTTCGCCCTTTCTCTTGATAGACAGTACTTGAACAGGTTCTTTAAACGCAGACAGATTGGTTTTGGCTGAGATGAAGGCCTCAGTTCCTCCTGTTTGGTATTGCTGTTTCAATGCGCTGTAGAGCGAAAGAAAGTCACTATTTACCAAGCTAAATCCGGTTGGGAGCTTGATTGCTCTAGAATCCGGTTGCATGGTTATTTTCACTAGACCTGCAAGGGCGCCGCCGCCCTTACCTCGAATTTTACCGTCTGCTTGTTTAACGATGACTGAGCCGTTGCGGTAGTCCGACGAAACTACTTCCGCGCGCAGCTGCTCCGTCTCCTTGTAATAGAGATTCGCGCCGCCGAAATCTCTCCACTTATTATTTTTTAGCGACAGCATCTGACAAAAACACTGGTAATCGCGCAAAATCGCAGCTTTGGCGACAAGTGAATCAATGAACGCTTTGCCTACCAGATCTTTTGCTAATTGTTCGACTGCAGGATTGTCAGGTAGTTTGCTTGCTTCGGTCGGTGATATGGCAACGGCCGGTTGGTGAGAGGTCAGGTGGAACAGGAATAAAATCGCCACTGGGGCGAGCCTAAATCTGAGCATCTCGTGGAGATCTCCAGTCAGCTTCAACAGGATGTATTCTACACGGTTCTGTCGGTCTTTAGGTCCTTCAGTTTGTGGATAAGTTAGTGATGAACGACAATTGTGAATCTTCCATAATGGTTGTGACCAGAGCGTTCAGAGGGAAGCATAAAGTTGTGAATCAACTGAGGAAACTTCAACGCATCTATGGTATTTAATCCGACAATCAGTCCTAATGGACCACAAAGCAATTGATACCAGACGAAAAACACTCGACAATGAAGGTTCAAAATAATAAAGCGTGCTGTGTATATGTTGAGCACCGCCAGGAGAAAACTGCTAAAGGCACTACATACGATGCCCAATGTGATGATACTGGAGGCAGTGCCAATGCTGGTGTGAGTGCAAACGAACCGGATTATATTTGTGAATCATAAATTGGAGCTGATCCATTGCAGCGCAGGAGAGACAAAGTTTTCATCCTGCTTCCTCTAGCTTCCGAAATGGGCTACGTCAGATAGGGCAGACTGCGCGACTAGATCAGTAGTCCAGCAAAACCGTTGCTGTTTCAGCGTTTCAAATCGACTCAATGTTTTTTAGAGAGATACTCTATCTGCTGGTCGTAGCGGAAATTGTATAGGTATACGGAACGATATGCTTCGTCTTAAGACTGATTCCATCCTCACCTACCAACAAATGTATAAGGAATGGAGGATAAACGTCGATCACAGTTTGCACCGACACTTCCCCATCCAGGCTGCCTCCGCCCGAGTTAGCCGGTGGATAGTCCTTGACGGTTTCGGAGATTTGAAGTGTGTCTCTAATCTTCATCGGCAGATTAGTGTTATAGACATTTTGGATAACCGCCACAGCCCTTTTATAAGGCGCTTTGTCCGACGCAACGGCGCGTGTACCTATGCTTTGATCGCCAGGAGGCCCCGACGCGGCTGCGCGCGCAGCATCCCGGCAAGTTGAGTCATTGAGAGCCGCGCCCATCAATATAGTTCCGCCATCGATTGCAGCTAACAAGATCGGCGTCATCACGACCAGAGCCGCTGCTAGTTCAGTGAGGCTCTGACCGGCGTTGGCGCGTCTCGTCCGTAAGTCTCTGTGGGGTTTGAGTACTCGTTGTCTAGTCATTCTATAGTCCTTGATCTTGACGACATCGTTAACGGTGGCATCAACATAAAAATAGTAGTCGCTTTCCCTTGACCCAATCCTTATACGACACCAGTCCGATGGATTAGGGGGAATTCGAACGTGAATTGAAAAACATCCCTCCTAAATTTATCGAGTCGCCATGTAGGTGGAGACACATCGATTTCGACGGCGCTCGGCGCCACCATATTTATGGTGAAATCTCCCAAGGAAAGAGGAAGAATAAAATATGAAGAAAACCGCTTACCGCGGCTCGAGGCTTTTTGCCTCATTGCTCGGTACTATGTTTGCTATGTCAATTTTCAACAACGGTGCTCAAGCCGCTGAAACGACCAAGCAACTGAAGATGCCCGACCACATAAAAGTGCGAAAGTCTAATCCAAACAATGAGCAAGTCAAATACGACCCCGACCTCTTGCTTGTAATGCCCAGATCCGGTGCGGAGCAAGAGGATATCGATAAAGCTTTTGAAGATGCACATGGTACCGTAATTGGTTACATCGGTGACGGTGCATTGAAGTGCTATATTGTCAGAACCGAGAAAAACAAACTCGGTGAAACCGAGAAGAAACTCGGCAAAGACACAAAGAACTTCAGATGCGTTGGTCGCAACTACAAACTCAAAGCTCACTTCGTTCCTAACGATACGAGCTTCCCAGCAGAATGGCACCTGGCCGCTATCAATGCACCAAAGGCATGGGACCGTTCGATGGGCGCATCGACCAAAGTAGCTGTGTTCGACACTGGTTGTCAGGCCAGTATTACCGACCTCAACGGCAAAACACAAAAAGGCTATGACGCCACTACCCTTGGTGCCCGCTTAACCGTACTGGGCGGGCCTGGTCTGCTTGGCGATCTCCTCGGTGGACTAGGTGGTGCGCTTTCATCCGGCGCAAAAACCGACCCTCATGGTCACGGTACGTGGGTAGCCACGACTGCATGTGCCACTGCGAACAATACCAATAATACCGCCGGCGTCTCACCACAATCAACCGTGTATCCTGTGAGAATTGCAGGCAGCGACGGCACGACTGATGACATCGCGATTATGGCCGGTTTGCTCAATATGATGTCTTCAGGCAATCGAATCGTAAACATCAGCTACGGTGCACCTCCACCATTCGGCTTGACCAACGCTCTGGTCCATGCGCCAATGCATGTTTACATGCAGACATATCACGACCTCAAAGGTGGTTTGATTTTCATGTCATCCGGCAACGACAGTGCCTTCGACCCTAATCCGAAAATGCATTACGTCAACGTCGTAACTGCTGTGGATCCGAGCCTTACGCTTACCGACTTCAGCAACTACGGACTATCATCGACCTTTACAGCCCCAGGCAAAGGAATTGTTTGCTCTGATACAGATGGAACAGTGACCAGTGTCGATGGCACATCGTTCTCTTCACCAATCGCAGCCGCGGTCGCCGCACTTGTTTGGAACGCTAACCCGACTCTTCCTAACGTCGCTGTTGAAGGCATTCTAAAAGCCAGTTGCTTCAAAGCAGGTTCTGCTCCATGGACGCCATATTATGGCTTCGGCATGCCTGATGCTAACAAGGCTGTGCGCATGGCGCGCGGTGGCTTCTAGACAGTAACACTGCACCGCAATTCGAGAGGGCACCAGTCATGGTAGCTAGAGATGAAATCAAAAGAACAGTAAGACGCCGTAACAACCACGGTCATGCAATATCGGAATTTGGTGCCTCGATGGCAGTATTTATTTGCTTAGTCCTGGCACCACTTATCGATCTTTCTTTCATCCCTGTTCGTTACCTGGTTGCCCAGGGTGTTGTGGTTGAGTTGACGCATCGATTGGCGCTGACCGAAAGGCGCACCGATGCGTACACTCTTCTCGACACAGATTTGTGGTGGAAAGTCTTTCTCGACAACTGCGGAGTCACTGTTCATAATCCGAAACTCAGATTGATTGCCTGTGGACAAAACAGTTCGCAGATGACAACAGTGAATAATGCAGATGAAGATCTAACCGCCGAGTGGTTGCCAGAAGGCTCGAAGGGACCTTGTGTTTATAGTCTTGAATTGAGTGCAGATTGCGATCTGCCTCCATTGTTCAGTTTAGGCGTCGGAATTCCAGGCTTCACGGGTCCTGTGACTATCCCAATCAAGGCTCGCTCACAGTGGGAAAACCTCGGACGCGATCCGCAGACCGGCAACTATTACATCAACCTGTAATTAATCCATTTACATATTTCAAACTTCAGAATTAAAGGACACGGAAATGAGAAGTTCAGTCGCAAAAGCGATGTTCACGACTTTAGTGATTTCAGCAATAGCACCACTAGCGGTGATTGCTACTGACGCAATCGACAAACCATACGACTGGACAGTCGAAGTCAAAACAGAGAAGATGGAACGCCATTTCGAATACGAAGGCTCCACCCTGAAACCAGTTAGCAGGGCTAATATTCGCTATTATCCAATGGCTGATGAGGACAACAAAATCGACTATGAGGATATTTGGTTTCATAACGGAAAAGCTCTCGGATTAGAACGAAAGCACAAGTTTGAATTGAACGAAGGCGACGGCATCGCGATTAAGGTGTCACATAAAACCGACTCACCAGATGCGGAAGAGATCAAAGCTGCAGCCGACGCGATATCGTTGGTCTATCTCGATTCATATCTTCATCGAAATCCGATCGTCACAGTGATCGTCAAAAATCCGGTATTTCATGATATTTCTAACGCTCTTCAAGAGCAGCACTGGGAAATTCTACCGGAAGTGACCGACACAGCCCTTGATGCTCAGGTGATTATGCACCTCCAATCTGAAGACGGCGAAACCAAACAAACTTTCAAATACCAGAGCCCAGAATCCTAAGTCGCACACTCATCCTAGGATGTGCGGTCTTTACATTGGTATCAAATTTAGTGTCTGACCTATGAGGTTTTGTTTATGAAGGGTTCAAGATGTATTGATGGCAAATCACCGCGAAACTCGCGAAGGCATTCCGATGGAAACATGCTCATATTCACCTGTTTTATGCTCACCGCCTTTATATTCGTTCTTGTGATCGGTGGCTCATTTGGTTCTCTTATATTCATGCAAAACCGGCTCCGTTCCAGCGCAGATGAGATCGCTCTTGCTGGCGCGAGAAAGCTCAACTATATGGATCGCCTTGGCCAAATGAACAACATGATTTGTCGTTCCAGACAACTTGTATTTACATCACAAAAACAGCTCAGCGAAGCTGAAACGCATTACCCTCAGGTCTCTCTGCTTGCCCAACGCCTCCATGAAGAATCGCGAGAGATGGCACTGGAACTCGAAAGTCAACGTCAACACTTGCGCACGATCTCTCGTGAGGAAGCGACGGTGGCAATGCAAGACAAATTCGACAAACTCAAAAATACTTATCCGATGTGGCTTCCCTGGCTCAGGGTGGAGATGCCATCGTTGACAGAAAAAACTTTCGGCAAAATCAAGGACATCGATTCGAATGCCGCTCAACTTCAAAACGTCGACGAGCTTGACGACTGGGACACAACAACCTACATCTCCGACAAACCTGGGCTCAAACTCTACAAAGAAGGAGTCAACGCGAAACTTCCACCAGGAGGAGATGGCGACTTGAATTTCAAACTATCTTCGCTGCCGACGCCAGTAGATAAGAACATCAATCCAGCAAGAATGGTATTGAAAAAGTCATTCATAGAATTGGTTGGCGATGACCTTCCATCAGCGACCTCAGTCAAATTGGAAATTCAATTGAGTACTGGTCTTGGTCCTCAGGCGTCAAATAAAATGCTTGCGATCGGGACTGCAGCCGCAACCGGCGCTTGCCCGATGCAATAGTGATCTGCCTGACTCGGCGGACTTAAACTAATTCCAGACGATTGCCTTGAGCGCCTTATTTACTTCTGCCAGATGCTCTTTGAACTTGTTGGGTTTTGCAAGAAAATAGATTTCTTGGACTGCCGTGCCAGTACCATCGGAGTCGATGTAAACGGCCTTAACATCCTCTTGATTCGGCTTTCCGAAAGACTGACTCCCTTCGACGATGAGAACGTGTCTACCATTGATGTCTTCTGTTCGTGCACTCTTCTTGACGAAGTCTTTGGGCATTCTGGTGACTGGTTGGAGAACGATAAAGTCGGAATCTGATAATTCGTGTGGTGGCGCCTTTAGTGTCTTGAGAAATAATTTGCCCATTGCTTCACTGCATCTTCTTCCGCGATAGAAAAATGAGAGTCTTGCGTCCCGATCTCCATTGATGCAAAAATCTCGGTAACTATCGCCGACAACTTGATTTTGATTCGTCTCGCCCTCTTTCCACGATTTAGGAACGGTCATTTTCACTTGTCCGGATCTAATATGCAAAAAATTTGGATCCGCTTTCGGCGCGGGATATGCCGAGGGGTTTTTCGATCGCTTGATTGCTTCTTGCACTCCTCTCTCATTTTCATCGAGGAGATTGCGGATGAACGGATCTTTTCTCACTTCGTGAAGGTCTGCGTTAGTGATCTCTTTCTCTTTATCAAACAAGTGGTTAATGATTTTTTTATTCGGCGCCTGCTGAACAGTCTTAGGTTTCTGATACTGTGGCGGTTGATCCATGTCAGTCATTAGAATTTCCTTCTTAAAACCTATTTGTGCGTCGACTTTTGTGCTTCTCGAATTTCGTTTACGATCTTTGAGAAACGTCCTTTCAAAGCAACTTGATCATCTTTTGTTAGGGACATCAACGCGTCCAAAAATTTCCTAATTGCCTTTGAATTTTCTATTAACTCGTTGGGATGCGGTGTTTTATCCGCTCTTAGTAAATCATACTCAAGTTGGACTTGCACCGCGGTGTTCACCAGCAGCTCCTTGTACTGACTCTGGTCAATGGTCCCGTTATCCTTCTCAAACTGCACTAGTTCGATTCGGGTTGTCGGCGGAAAATCGTGGATCTTTGTATTGAACTGTTTTATAAATCGTAGATACTCGGTCGCGGAAAGTTTGCCTTCATTGAATTGTTCGGTTGCGGACAAGAGGAGCTTCTTCGCTGCGGCTTCATACTGGTCAGCTTTTATTCCGCCATTCTGAAACTTGTGGCGGTCCAGTTCTAATTCTTGACTCACCTTTAGAGTACCGTGCGCGCGTCGAATTTCGAGTTCGGACAACTGACCTTTGTCGGTTGGCGAGCGCATCAAGAAATATAGGTCGTCCAGTGAGATTCGATTTTTTCCAAAGTGATCTGCGCGCACACCCCACTGATTGTCGAGTGCAACCGTGGGTGGTGGTCCGTCCTGGTAGTCCATTACGTTAACAACATGCCAGCCGCCTGAGCCACCGGCACTGCCAGCACCAGAATCAGTGTACAGTGGTTCATTGCCGGTGTGAACGCCAATGGTGATCGGTAGCAGCCCATGCTCTTTTGCATACTTCAATTTGCTTTGCAGACTAGCTTCATCTGCGATGGTGTCATAATGGTCGTGGCGGCCGTTTTCGAACATTATGAAGGCTTCTTTGGGCTGGTCTCCGGTTATTTCCCTCGCGATTTCGGTTATCGGATTGGCGCTTAACTTGGGATGGTCTGCCGTTTTGTCCCAGGGATAATTCGATACGAGCCGTTCACCGTTATCCCTGGATTGACCGAACTTCGGAGTCAGTTGTTCATAGCGAAACATTGGAATTGGTTCGAGCTGGTAGTGGATATTCACCGCAGTCACTTGAAAAATTTGGCTTGCTAAGCTTCTAGTACCTTCGTCGGGTGGATTTAGATCGTCTGGACTAAAGTTTTGAAATGCTTCGGCATTGATTTTGACTTCTCTGCCGTTGCGCAAAACATACTTTCCGTCAGTTGCCATATCAACCACTAGCTTGGTTGCGGCTGCCGGATGCCTGCAAAACGTCGCTACCTCTACTGCTGTGACATTGCATGTGTTGAATGAGCCCTGGTCTATGCCTGTGGGAGTTGCAGAATTGCGGATCAGTTGTTCGGCAATCCGTGTTCTTCTAAATTCATCAACCGGTACGCCGGCGCGATCCTTCGCTTCGAGGAGTCTGGAGATCTGTGAAAAGGTCTTCGAGATCTCGTCGTGCGCCTGTTTTGATGCCTCTTCTGGCGATTTCCCTCGCTTGCGTAAATTTGCTTCGATAGACTGCTCTCGATTTTCGAAGCGAGCCATATTCGCGTGAAATCGTGAAAGCTCTTCTGGATTATAAATATTCTCAGCGGCTAGTTTATACAGACGGTCACGCTCGAGTTTGATTTTTGGATCGTCAATTTGTTGGTATGGTTTATCACCGGATTTTTCTCTTACCTCCAGAGTTCCGTCAGATTTTTGAGTGATGGTGAAATTGTCATCGGGTCTTGGTCCTGAGTGTTTCTCAACGAAATCTCCGTGTCCCACCGGTGTTCTTGTAAATCTGGTACCAACGGCATCAGTGATCAACACTTTTCCGTCGGGGAAATCGGTCTCGTGTCGATTGGGAGTTATTCTTACGACTGTTCCGTCCGGCTGGTTTATTCTGTTTGAACCATTTTTGAAGTTGGTGGTTATCTGACCGGTTTTGAAATTTACGTCAATATCCTTTATGCCTGAGACAATTTTTGCGCTGTCTATATGCCAACCATCATGTTGTTTTTCGTAAACATGCTTTTGTCCCGATTTCTCGGTAATTGAGATTTTCGAAGGGAACGTCGTGTCCATGCCTTTTGCGTCTCGAGCAT
>CAZRMH010000240.1:0-12705 GCA_964600935.1 uncultured Candidatus Obscuribacterales bacterium | reverse complement strand
ATATTCCCACTCAGGTACAGGCACAGCATCGGAAACTTCGAGCGGAGTGGACCGGACCGCTCCAACCCGGCGGCATACCGTTAGGGCAACGTTTTGAGTGGCGTTGGTGGCGTCCGTGGGGTGGGAAGGAGTTGAGTCTTCCAGCAGCGCAGCGAGCGAAGAATCCTCACATGCTGGTCCTGGGAGTCGGCGGTAGAGGGAAGTCGCGCCTTATCGCAAAGATGATCGCACACGACATTGAGTCAGCCCACAGAGCAGTTGTCGTCATCGATTCAAACGGTGAATTGGTAGAGCTAATCGCTCGATGGATTTCTGCCCATCCTGACGCACAGAAGCTGGCGAAGCGCACCATTTTTATTGACCCCACAAATCCAGCCTCGGTGTCCGGGTTCAATCCGCTCGCTAAGCCGGAGAACGGCGATCTTCAAGCGGCAGCATCCTCTATTGTGCGTGGATTTAAATCGATTTATCAGGAGACGACGCCCGGCGCTCCTGCTCAGTGGAATGCTCAGACTGCTGGCATTTTGCGCAACGCCGCTTTGTTGCTTATCGCCAATGGCAAGACACTGGTAGATTTGCCGACTCTACTTCGGGACAACGATTACCGAGATCTTTTACTGGAAGCAGTCGAGAAGCGCAAAGATGAGCGCACTGAATATGGTGCGCTACTTGAAGCCTGGACTCAGTACAAAAAGCTTGCCAGAAGTGAGCAGTGGATTGACTGGGTTGAGCCCATCATGAACCGCATTGGACCGGTTTTGAGTGACTCGAGAATTCGAGTGCGGATGACGGAACCGGAGAACGAAATTAGATTCGCTGATGTAATTAAAGAACGAAAGATATTGCTGGTGAAATTATCTCAGAGTGATTTCGGACAAAATGCTAATCTGTTTGGAAGTCTTATGGTGACTGGTTTTCAACAAGCGGCTCTGATGATATTCAATCCGCAAAAGCAGAGACCGACTGTTTTGTATCTGGATGAGTTCGATAGGTTCATCGAAAAGGAAACTCTCAAAGCGATAACGACCGAAACCCAGACACTTCAAATTGGCTTGATAGGCGTCGGTAAGACATTGCAGCGAATTCCCGAAGATTTTCGAAGTGGAATTGTGATTACAATGGGTATCATCAATTGTTTTGCGATTAGCAAGAAGGATGCGGATCTTTTGGGACCGCAAATGTTTCGTGTTGACGGTCGGAAGGAGCGCCACCAGACAATTCAGGATGTAGTTAATCGGGTGAACGAAAGTCCACAGTTTCTGCTCATCACTGACGAAGAAAAATTGAACATCGATAGGTTGGCCGGGCAGGAAATTCGTAATTTCTTTTGTTATAGAGTCGGCTCGGTTGCAGGAGTTTTCCAGATGCGCTCGCACGATTTCCCGGACATTGATGAATCGCGAGTTGAGTTAACGCTCATCGAGAAGATGAAAAGTCGAAAACCGCCTTCGATTGAAACTGTTCAAAACTAGCACGCAGAACGGATAACTTGAGGAGAAGATGATGGCAACTGATGTTACATTCGATACCAATATGTGGATTCGATTGGTTAACGAACCGATGAGGCAACAGCACAAAGAAAGATTGCAGATTGAGCGCGTTCTCAGAAGAGTGGAAGCGCGAAAGATAAATCCGTTTTTTTGTGATGCCACTATCTGGGAATCCGTTGATAGAAAGAGACGCAAAGAGGTTTTGAACGAGTTTGCGAATCCTGACATGCAGGTGACGTCGTTAAGCATGACCGGTCTGACTTCCGACGGAGAGCCGATCTTAACCTCAAGATTGGAGATGCAGAATCAACCGGATTTAACTGTGAATCAGAATTGGCAGAGCGACATCAGAGCTGCTTTGGAGCTTGGTCTTCTCTTCATCAATTCGAGGGTGCCCAATTTCGGACAGATGGTAGGTGATTTGGGCCTGGAACCGCCGATATATAAAACGGTCGGTGTGCCCTCGAATCAAGACCGGATGGACCGGTTTATGGAAGCTGAGGATGAATTGAATCGACATGGCGTCGGCATGGATGCCATCCGAACTCAGGTCGCTCAGGCGCTCGGTATTGCGCCGGAAAAGGTCGTTATGGTTCAGATGGCTGTCTTAGGCGACAACAAGGTTAAGAAGAGCGTTGCCGAATGGGTTGATGCATTGGTTGTTTGTTCGCATTACGCGTATGGTCATCCGTACTTGTGCACGTTGGATGAGGGTGGTGGCGCTGGTCCAAAGTCGGTCATGCACACCAGTCACAGGCAGTGGCTGAAAGACTTTGGAATCGAGATTTTAGACGCCAAGGATCTCGCCGACAGAATTGACGTTTGACGGATTTATTCCACTTGGTGCTGGAAAGGCTGTATCTAAGCGGCATTCGAGATGGCGCCTTCTTTGGAGCAGATGCCTTTCGTACACTATTTATACACGGCAATAGTTTTGCCGCTGCATCATTACTGTATCAAAGGAAGGTTTGAATTGACGACGCAATCTGGACACGTAGAACTTCTGGTCGATGTATTTCCAAAGACCTCGGGCGTGAAGTTGGGAGAGACTGTTTGGGATATAGAACCATTGGCGATACCGCGCCATATGCAACTAGCGTTTGCAAGTGCATTTGAAACCGAAAGCACTCACGAGTTGTCGGTTTTGTATGTCGACCATGGCGCCGAGCTGATTGCTTCCGGGCGCGTTAAACGGCTGAGCCCTACGATTTTTGTCGAGGTGACAGACGTGCGCATGCCGGAGGGAGAACCGCGAGACTTGATGGAGATTTGAGACTAGGATTTATTCTTTTGAGATTTCACGCGGGCGGGCTCTAGTGCTGAAGTTTTCGAGCGAGTATGACTATCATGTCTTCGCAGTTTGTTATGTTCGAATCGCGGGGTAGACGCTTGGATGCCGCTTTGAGAGCGTCCACCGCTCCGTCGTATCCTCGCGTTTTTCCATTGTGATCTGGGCTCGTCCGTCCTTGAGGTGTGCCGTACATGACTATCCGTGCGCCTTCCGGGTCTTGACCGATTTTGTTTCCGGCGACTCCGATGTAGCACTTTGCTAAATTCAGGAACGCTCGTCCTTGAGTTCTCGGGTCGTCGGTGGTGTCTGCAATCAGGTCTTGAAGCTGTGTGATGCTTTTGTACATCAGCTCCGGTTGAGATCTTGCTACGTTCGACAGCTGCCGTAAGTTTGACTCAGTCTCGTTCGGAGACCCAATTGAGGATTCAACTGAGAGTCTATCTCCGAAATCGCGGGTGTTTTCGAGTGGGTTTGTTTGTTCGATTTGTTTCATGGTCCGTCCTCTGTGACTTGTGTAATCACAATAGAACTCGAATTGAAAGCAAACACTGATGAATTCAACAGATGTCCAAAACCATGAGATAGTTGATTCTCAAATTTCTCCGTTTACTCTGGATTTCTTTTTCGTTCGCAGATTTGACACGGGGCCCCTGACGCCTGCTATTCGGCATCCGCCGCAGCGAGCGTGCGCGCGGATGTTGTGGGATGAAGGCGCTCGGCTGCGCGCGCTCGTGGCTGCGGGCAATCAAGCCTAGCAGGCGTCGAACCCGTGTCAAATTTGCTCAGATTTTGAAGGTCGGCACGTTTAAAAGTTTTGGTGCCAGAATTTCATTGATTCTTGGGTGCTACTGTATGTGGTGTCAATCGTGAGAGTTGCTGGTGTCGAGGATTTTGCGGTGCGCTCGCTTTTGAATGATGGGCTGGGAAGTTCGGGAAGTCGCTGTGTGTCGATGCGGCGGACCGAAATTTCGCAAATTTTGCATATTTTGTAAGTAAATTTGATCATCGCACCGACAAAAAATCGGCTTAGATTTTTTACGATTCGTGTGCAATACTCGAAACGTACCCGATCCGAGAGTCATGTAAATTGAATAGTGAAGCTAGATGACCGAACACCTTTTGTTGTCAGAATTCTACGGCTTGGTATTTTGTCATGAACTATTCAAGCTCGTACCAACAGCAGTGTTTAAGGTTCGCTGTCGGGCTTGATTTCCTGCCAAACATCCAAGCACTCGGGACCCTTCAGTACACTGATTTGCATACCGATGTACGAACTTTCCTCGCGTGCAGTTACGTAGCCATTGTTCAAGAAGCCCGTTAGACAAATCCTGTAAGGTCGTGCCCCCTGCTTGCTAAAGCAGATTTCTAAAGCTTCTATCTTGTCTCGAATCAAACGTTCTAGTGCTCTTACGGAGTTGACTACTAGCATCGCGTCGTACACAACTCGAAGCCCCGTCTGTTTGGTAGTCCCGCCTACTGAAGTGAAACCTGGAGATGGTAGATAGAGCGATCCATCATTAGTCTGGGAAAATAGGTTGATTCCATTATCCCTAGCAAGCTTTACTTCCTCATTGGTCGGTTTGGGTGTTGTTGCCCATCCATCAATCTTAAAAGGCTTCATCATCGCCGGAAAATTTTCATGCAAGATCTCTATGAGATCGAGGTCGTAAAAAAGATCCTTTTGTCCGTCACGTCCATGACTGGCAATCGTGATAGCGTAGAAATCATCATCGTGAACCATGGCAAGCAATATTGGACCGGTCCGTTCAACCAAGTTCGCGTTTCTCTGATACGGCTGTGTACCCAGGTGAAAGTGATGAATTCTCCAGGCATTGAGCAAGGGATCGTTATACTCAAGCTTGTCGAGCAAACCGCTTAAATGTGGCGTTAGGTCGTCTCCATCTTCAACCTTCTTCTTCAGCAGTTCGAAGCCCGCCTGCATGTCCGAAGGCACTTGAAGCTGTCTTGAGATATGGAAATTGCGCTTTCGAGGCTGTACTCGGCGGTAAAGCGCGTTTAAATAGCGCTCACACAGTAACGTGGGATCTGAAGTTGTGATGTTCTGATAACCCATGGCATGAAGCTCTTCGGCACACATTTGAGCAAGATCTGCCATAAGATCTATTTGATAGTCACTCGACGTCAACGGCGGAAATCTACTATTCATCATTACCTCGCTCACCTGAAAATTCGAGTTCTATAAACTTTCCAATCAGTTCTGTGACTGTATTGAAATCAGCGATCAGCTGAGGATGCAGTACCAGGACACCATCGTAACTAGTCCCGTGAGTGAAGTACGGCGCTGGATTGATAATTGCTCCATCATCATTAACTGCATATGGTGGCACGTATAGAGGAATTCGATGTGCTAATGCATCGCGAAATTCCTTTAGATGCTCGTTTTGCCATTTCAGAAGTAATTCCGAATTCAAATAGTCACCTAACTGCGCGCCTACTACTTCGTCATTTGCAACCAGATCCGTAGAAGTCTTAGAGGCTTTTTTATACATGCCAATCTTGAAGCGATTGCTGAGCGCTGGCAGATTTCGTTCGTGAGCTTTCGTCCATGCCAGATTGTCGAAAACCCCGAACAGATCTACAAAGAACGCATGCAGGTTAATGCAGAGTTCGCTAAGTTCTGCTTCTGACAGCGGTTGCGCTCGATTGAGCGGGTAAATGTTGAAGATATTTTCGATGCATCTTCGAATTATCTTCATGCGCCTGTGCACTCCGTGATTCAAGAACTCTTGAGCTTCCGGTACCTGGAGTTTTTCCTGGAGTTCAAGAAGCGCTAGTGTCACACTGTCATACGTCTCCATCGCGTCGAGATACGAAGTAAGAAGAAATTGAATGTTTTCCTGTGAATAATAGTTGCTCATTTTCGCTCGCAGTTGACTTGAAGACTCAGACTACGGTGTACTTGTCGGACCTTCAATACGGGTTAATGAACCTCGCGATCCGCTCAAACATGGTGACAGTAATGACTTTCGGTGTACTCCAACTTCAGTAAGCGCCAAAATACAAAATTCGGAACGAATTTGTGAGTCAAATTTCTTCCCACGTCGTTTTGCTCGACTTTTGACCAGTTTCAACGAAAAATCCTGCGATATCGATCACCGCAGCTCTTGGTAAGCAAAACTTTCCATCGACCGGTGTCGGGGTTCCCGACATCATGAAGCTGTGTTCTTCGCTGGATTTGGTATGACTTTCTGCCATCAAATATGGTGGCACTCCATCAGCACGTGAAAATTGAACGCAGCCTACGTCGGCTCCGATGCCGATGCCGAGCTTGTATCCGTTCTCTCCAACAAGTTCGCACATAAACGGTTCGCGCTTTCTCATATCGTTGAGAAGCTTAGCCACTTCTTCGCCGCTTGTTAGAACAACTTGAGGAGCTGGTTGTTCATTCGTATCTAAGTCAACGAATTTCACTTTCATCATTTACCCTTTAATGATTTCTTGAGGCACCATCCGGCAAAACAACTTCCAGGCGACCTCTTTCCGGTAGTATCTTGAACAATTCTAATCGAAGTATTCCGTAGCTGACAGACCTTCATTTTTTTTCCGTTGCCCGCAATCGCAGCGAGCGCGCGCGGATTTTTTGTGTGGGGAAGAAGTGGCCGACTGCGGGGGGGCTCGTGGCTGCGGGCAATCGAGCCTAACAGTCGCCGAGCCCGTGTCAACTCTACTTTATCCAAATTTGTGATGGTTGGTGATACCAAATATGGTGCTTGTCGGTTTTGCCGAATCAGTCAGGACACAATTCTTCTGCGACGGTCGTCCATCGCGCTCGCTCTTTGACATTTTTGATAGCACAGTCCGCGACAGCTTGATCCCACTTGTCGAAGTCAACCTCCATAGAATTGGACTCTAAAAAATCACGAAGTGATTTTATGATTCGAATGTGCGTATCAAGTATTCGG
This sequence comes from uncultured Candidatus Obscuribacterales bacterium, assembly GCA_964600935.1. GTDB lineage: Bacteria > Cyanobacteriota > Vampirovibrionia > Obscuribacterales > Obscuribacteraceae > JADYXR01. Next base: position 6,001 of record CAZRMH010000240.1, on the reverse strand, counting down.
AACAGGGATAGCGCAAGATAGCTTAGTTGACGATCATTTTGAGTCTCGAAATACTCGAACACATGCCGACTATTCTCTTTCAGGCTCGCCTGTTGAACCATCGAACCGTAAGAAGGATGCACATACAGGCAGTACTGTTCATAGAGATCAACAAGATCCTTGCTCAAGTTCTTCTCGTGGTTTTGAACAACCTGCCACGCTTGAAATCGAGAGAGATACCTTTTCATAGACCCTTTGCTGACGCCAATTTCCATCCATCGTTTTCCTGATTCCGCATTTCCGAAAATCTCAAAAGCGAACGCAATGATTTCTATGGCGCGTCTTGTATCTTTGCTTGAGTCAGTGACGTGTCCTCGAAGAAGCGTCAAACACCCCATGAGTAACTCATACCGAAGCGCTTGCAGGCAGTGCATAAAAGCTACGGTCTGCAATTCATTCAATTGAATATTAGTTGACCCAATTAATGCGAAAATGCTTTCGTAGAGATCGCTCACATCATCAACCAAGTACTTAGTGTCGCTCAGATAATCAGATACCGAGATAAATACTCTATCTTCATCTTGCCTAAGCGTTTCAAGACTTCTCATCAATAGGAACCTCAGACGCCAGTGATGACGGGCAATTGAAATGAGCGAGGGTTAATCTCGTTAACAATGATCACTGTGAAAGTCGCTTTAGCTACTGTAGGAATCATCGAATGCATTGTTAAATTGAGTCATCATTGACGCCTAAAGTGATACTAAATAAGGTGCTCGGCTAATAGAGTACTATTCCGTTGCCATCTCGTCCTTTCGCAAATTCCAAAATCTATTAACTGCATGAGCCACCAATGGACTCTGATCTCGAATGCACTCAAGTATCTCTTCATTGTGCATGTTTTTCGGTAACAGTCCTCGCTGCGCAATTCTTTTTCTCGCTTTCTGATTTCTGCTGGAATCCAGACCGAGCACACTTATTGAATTTTGTGCACGCTCTTTGTGGGATTCCGGTACGTTCCCGAGGCAGATTTCTCCAGTAAATGGATTAACTTCAAACCAATCAAGTTCGACTTCAAATGGATCGAGAACAGGTTTATTTGAGTTGTTCTTTCTTCTATTTGTAGAACCGGTTGTGTTGCGATAATTTGTCCATTCGTACGCGCTGTCCGGATTGACCGACTTGGAAGTGAAGTGATCCACCTCGTGACTGCCGTTTGTTAGCATTGCAGTGTAGGAGCATAGACCAGAAAATGCCTCGTCCAAGGTTTCGCCGAATTCTGTCCAATAGTCATAACTTTTCCAAAAGTCGGTCCACTCTTTTGGTGTCGGCGGTTCAGCTCGATTTCGAAACTCAACGAGCCTTTCGATTCCTCGGATTCGAACCCGTTCGTTGAAGTTTTCGGGTTCATCAGGTTTCGGAAATAGAATCATCGTTTCCAAGTTCCTTGAAAAGATTCCACGCATACATGAATTCATCTTGCGGATGAAGCGCACTTTTTAGCTTTGCTTCGACCGCCTCCAACTTTACGTCAGCAGAAACCGTGCCTCTCATGAAACTTTTGGCGAGAGAAATCGCCTGCTCTGCTTCAATAGACATAGCTTCCCCTAATTTAAAGTAATCCCTCAACCAATTGGTTATGTCGCCTTCTTTCTCAAGAAAACTTGGTTCGATTACTTCAGAACCAAGTGGTTTCTCTATGGGGAAAAGACCATCGGCATCTGACTTGAAGTGCGTTTCCATAGACGCAAGAACAAGTGGTGAATGCGTTGTGACAAGTGTTTGGAGTTTGGCTGAGTTTGCCGGTAGGTAACTATGCAGTGAATCAATTAATCCTGAAAGCGCTGGCAGAACCGTTCGCTGCCACTTCGGATGAAGGTGAAGTTCCACTTCATCGACCAACAACACAAATTGAGTTAGGTTATTACCGAGAGCCAAATTCGGATGCGACGCGTAGTGTTCACGAACAAAATCATTTTCCAGCCAAGACCAAACCAACAAGTATGCTATCTCAACGATACGCCGCACGCCGGACGACAGTAGATGAACTGGTACTTCTTCTCCAGTATGAAGCCGAACAGTGGGATACTCGACAGTGTCGCCCAACTCTGTTCTCGATGGGGATCCTAGTGACATCGGCTCCCCTGGCGGCGAAAGCACCGCTATTGCCGTTGAGAGTGCCGTAAGGGCTTGCTTTCTCTTTGGACTTTCCACATCGATTTTCCAAATATGCAAGTCATGAACAAGTCCATTGCAAAGTGTTTTGCCGTTCGCACGTTTTACTCCATACAAAATCTCGTACGACCCGAAAAAATTGGGTGATGACATGTATGGTCTTGGAGGCTCGACATCTCCAATTCTGGCCAAGGTATTACCGTCTCGATCCTTTTCACTATCAAATTCATGATCTACCGGACGGGGCGTGCGAAGCCAATCCCAAACTGCATATCTTCCATCGGCTCCAGCGTAGATGCATAACAACGGGACATCAACAGCAACTCCATTGGTGAACCAGTTGTCGTATTGAGGCAGATACTTAAACTCATATGTAAACGTTTTGGTCTGCCCCGACGAGGCCGTCGCAGAGGTTGCAGACACCATCACGGTAGACTCTGGCTGGCCTCTCTTGGGTGAAGGTACTCGGCCATACGGAACACCCGATAAGGCATACCAAAACAAGTCAAGAATTAGCGACTTGCCTATTCCATTGTCACCTGTGAAGATGTTGAAACCCGGTTTAAGACTAACCTCAAGGTTTTCGAAGGTTCCAATATTTGTAGCGATAAGCTTTTCAAACATTCGCTCTTCCGCCATTTCCTGTAGGGTCACGCTTTATTTTAATGCATAAAATTTGTGCGCCGGGCACATTTGGCTCTAGCATTCAATGAGAAAACCTCGTGCCACTACAGGCAGTGTCATTTCGGTGTCTGACGGTCAAGCGATGCCGCTGGATACTATTTCAAATTTTTGATATTCTTCGTCGGCGACAGGGAGAACGTTGACGGAAAATCAGATCCGTTAATGTTCGCCCGAACTGAGAGCAAAATGCCTAGAAAAAGCGACTTTTTGCCAGAGATAAAAGAACTGCTCGCAAAACGAGTAGCAAGTCGCTGTTCTAATCCGAACTGTCGCAGAACTACTAGCGGACCTGCTACAGACCCGAAGAAGTCAGTAAACATCGGAGTCGCTGCCCATATAACAGCCGCCTCACCTGGTGGACCCAGGTATGATGAAACTCTCTCCTCGGAAGAACGACGCAGTCCAGACAATGGCATCTGGTGCTGTCAGAATTGCGCCAAACTTATAGATAATGATGAACCTCTGTATTCCGTTGATCTCTTGCAGCGATGGAAGAGTCTTTCGGAAGAAGCCGCGCGACTGTTACTCGATAGACCTCTCGAAACACCACTTGTTGTTGACACCGACCATGAGCTAGTCCGTTTTTATGCGCAATGTTTCGATAGGCCGGCATTTCAAGACCAATTTCGACAAGAAGGATCAATGCCTGCTTTTGACAAGGCAGTCGCGGACACCATTATCGCGATCAACACGGGGTGTCTTCGCGGACGAGACGGACAATTACTGTTTCAATCAAAGGGAAAGGCATTTCTGAAGAGTGATGCTCTACGATTTCAGATGGATGCAATAGTCGACCTATTGCGAGCGCTACGAACCAGATATGCGGCTGGAAAAACGATTGGAACCATTCAGGTCTGGAAATCGACTGAAGGGTTCGAAACTCACTGTATCCGTGATATGCGGACCGCTGAGTGGATGGACGAAACACGCGAAGAGATTTTGCGAATGTTTTGCTTGGTGACTCAGCAGGTGGGTTTCAAATTTAGTCACTCTCGCCTCAACCGAAGTTCCAGTGATTGATATTATCTACAAATGAGACTAAGAGTATTCAATAAAAAATCAGTCGAGACGCTAAGTCATCCAGGCTTAGCAGATCATCCATACTATAGCCTGAGCGAGCAGGTGCGAAATGCTGTTTTTATCCAACCGCTACCCGAACCTTTCGGTTATGGATACCTCTTGTCTGGCAGCTTCGCTAAGCTGTGCGGGTTTATTTCATTCGAATCGATGAACTACCCTTACGACAACGTTTTTTACGAAGGTGTCGACGATTATCGCGAGAAAAAATCTGAGGAAAAGGAAGTTATACGGGTCCTTCGCACCTTAGCGTGCTTGAAGATTGACGTTCAGCGACTCTGCGTAATAATTCAGCATGAACGGTGGCTGACTAAGGAATTGCGCATGCGCGGCATCTTGTTTGCTGATGACTGGCAGCAATTTGTTAAAAACGATATTCATAACTTTTACACGGAGATACGCTCAATACTCGACCATGTCGCTATGGTATTAGCTCTTCGAAATCGTGATGCCATGCCTGTGAGCTTCGAGAAATTAAGAGAGCGGCTCCAGATAACTGAAATCAGATCGATGCTGGAAAATGACCTTATTACTCTAATCGAAGGTTGTGATTGGTTTTCCGAAATAAGAGATATAAGAAATCAAATCATTCATCATGGATTTGATTCAAAAGTTGCTTTGGAAGAAGATACGAATTCAACCTACTTTAAATTAGAGCGACCCCTGAGTCCACGAACAATCAGACTACCTATGCGATTTGAAAGAATCGACGGTTATGTCAATTTTGAGCACTACTCCGGTTACTATTGTGGTCTTCTGTTGACCTTCCTAAACGGAATCGCCAAATCGCTTCAAGCCCGATATTCGTGGGACTTTGGTGCGTTGTATTGGTCGCCCGAGAGTTTTTTGCCAATGGCTGAAAACATCTTGCACGCGTCGGAAGCCCTTGAAAGTAAGGCTATTCAAGAATAACCGAATCGATCCCGGATATTATTACGCCACTTTATTTGGTGCTAGATAACTTTGCTTGGTCTCTATATTGAAAGTGGTTGGTACTATCTACGATGGCACGTCTGAAGTGAAGCACTAGGACTTGTATTGTCAAACTTCGTAATAGTGATGGCGTAGAGAAAGATCTTCCAAACCAACTGTAGCGCCAGTATTTGATCTCAAAACTTTGTGTTTTCGGATGGATTTACTTTAAGTCTTTTCGCAGCCGATCTTCCGCTTCCTGCGCCAGCCCAGAAATGTCCTTGAGAGTAAATTTTTGCAATTTCTCATCGTTGGTGTCATGTAGGACCTTCTTAATTTCAACATCGTGATCTATCAGTTTCTGCTGCATCGAGGTGATGCCACTCTTCGCTTCAGTGATGAAAGCCTCCAGTCTTTCCGAGTCAATCGGTCTGAGAGTGCTGATTAGATTTGTAAAAACGCTGGCTGGGTCCTTTCCACAGTCAAAGGACCAATCCAAATCGATTATCGCTAAGGATTGCGTTGCTCCTGACCATACCAAATTATTCGTTGTCCAATCTCGAAATCCAAGAGCCGTCCCTAAAGCGATCCACTCACCAAGCTTGTTGAAAAAAGTTTTTCCATTTGACAGGATGTTGCCCTGGTCCTCGTCGCTTAGTTGGTCCATTGAAACAGCGTTTTTGATCCACTTGCTAATGACTATTGGTTCAGTATTGAAGGGGGGAACGCTCAAGTCGCAACAGTATCTTGTTGAGCAAACATCTGGGGCGGCAACAACGTGCGCTATCTTGTTCAATGCTTCATCGCGGCGAGAACACCCAACTGCGAGGCCGTCGATTTCGGTTGCTGTAGACCAGGATTTAAATCCGAATATCGACTGGTCTGGCAAAATTAGTTTCCAATGTTCATTTGAACGACCTGTGACCCTCTCGATGAGGGCACCACTGGCATCGACGTTGAAATGCTGCCACAAGGCACTAATACAAGCTTGAGCTAGATCCGATTCCTGCATCTCTGAGCCTTTTGACCAGATGGGTACAACTTGGGGTACAACTCGGATGGAAGGCTACCCCAATAAAAAATCGGCTAACCTCTTGAGATTGCCGACTTGACTGCGTTTCGAATTGGTTGCGGGGGTAAGATTTGAACTTACGACCTTTGGGTTATGAGCCCAACG
>CAZRMH010000239.1:0-12748 GCA_964600935.1 uncultured Candidatus Obscuribacterales bacterium | reverse complement strand
GTCGGCATTGGCGTCGCCGTCGTAGGACCGACTTTGATCGTCAGATTGTCGCCAAACACGATCGCGTTAGCTGCGAACGTGATCTTGCTGCTGGTCTTGGTACCTGCATTGATTATGTTCACGGCCGTGCTAGCACTGACCGTTTCTGTAAAACCGAGGGTGCCACCAGTAGAGCTAATATTGACAGAACCTGTTGATGAAATTGCGTTCTCGATAACATTACCAACGGTTCCAATCACAATATCTCTGGTGGCAATAATGTCTGCAACGGTTTTCGAGTCGTTAATGGTACTGTGCGCATCTCGGCCTGCCGAGATTGTCAGACTTTTAATTCCCGACAAGAAATTATTTGGATCGATCGAAGAACCAACATCGCGCGCAGAGCTCAGCACAATTGTTTTAACCTTATCCAGAGTCAGTCCATTTAAATCGAAGTTTGGATCAAGTGTACTGAGAGTGACTGAGTCCATGGTTTTACCGCTTAGCAAAGAAATTTGAAGTTGCTGACCTACAACTTCGACGCTCTTAAGAGAGTTAGCAAACAACGAAATATTGGCATTGGGACCATCAATATTTACTGTGCCGAGCGCCTTTTCTGCATGCACCACCTTTGAACCAAATCCTAGTATCTGGACTTGAGAGCTTGTGCCTTTGCTAGTTTTGTCCTGATTTATGACGACGTTATTGGCCTCGACTCTAAACTTCTGGGCATCTGTTCCGATGTTACTTGCCGCCTCTAAGCGCACCTCGATAGCATTGACATTGCTGGATAAGGTACCGGTTACGGTGCCACCGCTTCGTAACAACGCGTTTCCTGCAATCGACTCAAGCTGCCCCTCGATCAGAGTGTTACCACCGGAAGAGAAAGTGATGTCCCGAACGGCTCTAATCTCCTGACCGGAACTATTGTTATTCACATAAATTCCCGCGCCTTTGTTGACCTTGGTCGATGCAATCAGTCCACCGCTAACTAGCTTCCCCGCTGCATCAAAAACAGTCGGCGTATTTCTGGTCGCAGAAATTGGCGTAGCAGTTACAATGTTGACAGCACCGCCAACGCTGCTATTTAGCCCACCTGTGGTGTCGATTACCCCTACCTCGACGGCAATCCCGGCAGTCTTCGCTCCAGCGACTATGGTCACGTCACCATTCTCTCCGCCAGGGATTCCGCCGGTCAAAAGAATGGCAGAACTAAGCAACACTTTTCCAGCTAGCGGGGTCTTGCCACCAAACGCAATCAAGGTGATGTTACCACCGCTATCGCTTCCGACACTATCAGTGCTTTGCGCCCTGACTACAGCGTTCGACCCCAATTGAATACCGCCGCCGGTCTTGGAAGCTTTTCCTGAGAGGGATACACCACCTGTAGTACCACCAGGTAGCGTGGGTGAATTCTTTGAAGGATCGGCAGTGAAGTCCGCACCGGCTATCATGGTGATGTTGTAACCCTTGTTATTGTCACCAGCTTGAACTGTCTTACCGGCATCAATCGTGATGTCACCTGATGCCACTATAACCAAGTCTTCAGGTGCGATAACATCGTTGTTCACGTTGATATTGCCCTGGTTGTAGAAAGTCGGATCTCCAGTCAAACAGACGCTTCCAATTGTTAAAACATCGGTAGACGCAGAGACGTGGGCCGCCGCACCAGTTTCGTTGACAACGCCCGTCAGATCATTGACACTGACTTCGACAAGTCCTTGCCCTGAATGGAGATTCAATTCCCGGCTGAGCAAATCGCCACCGTTAATGGTGCTTCCCGAACCGCCATCATATGCGGCATTACGCAAGTTGATTGCACCATTGAGCGCAGCAAAAGTGCCATTTGAATTGTTTACTGCCAGAAAGGTTGTTGCTGGACCATCCAAATTGACATTTCCAGAAGTCGATTTAATTAAACCGCTATTGTTGATCGATGACGATCGCAAATTGACACTATCGTTTGCCCGCACGGAGCCTGTATTACTTATTGAACCGCCAGCGGTCAACGTCAAAGTCTCGGAGGAAACTATCGTGCCGTTGTTCGTTAGATCACCGGCTGCATCGAGCGTCAAATCCACCGCCGAATTTATCAGCGCACCTGAGTGATTGGTGATGTCATCTGCACGGATCGCACCGCTTCGAATGTTTCGGTCGCTGGACAAAGCGTTTACCGTTCCATAGTTGACTAAATCGCCGGTGAGCCTGAGATCCGAGCGTCTCCCGAAGTCACCAGTCGCGGTGACATTGCTTGAGACGACCAAATTGGAAGCTCTCATTACATCATTGTCTTGTGTAAGTGTCCCAAGATCGATACTGCCACCAGAGGCGGCACCGGAGCGACCGATCAATACCGATTGTGTTTGACCGGTGAGAACTTGTTTTGCAGCAACATATTCAGCTGCAGTAACACGAGAACCTGCCGTCAATGTTTTCGTTTCGCCACCAACATTGATTTGAATAGAAGAACTTGAGTCAGAGAATAGATTACTGCCAAGTACAATATTTTGATTCCCTGAGGTCAGGTCCAGATTGACTCCACTGCTCAAGCGAACCAATGCGCCTCGATCGTTCGCTTGAAATGACTGACTCCTTCCTGCCAGGTGGTTGATTCGCGTTTCAAAATTGTTAGCCCGAACAAACTGCCTGTCGAATCGCACCATCTCAGCTCGAGACGATCCGTGAATATCACCGGTCGCAACAGGCAATCTCCGCGATTCAATTACGCGGTCGATTTTTCTATCAGCGTTAAACATCCGTCTGGCAGCATGCCGGTCCAGTCCTTCATTCTGCATCCGAAATTCGCGAAATCCGCCGCCTTGTTGCCCCGCGTAAGCCGGTGTCCCCACTGCCAAAAGCAGGGTACTTCCAACCAAAACGCCACAGGTGCCGATTAGAAGACGGTTGAATCTATTCATGATTGGTATTCCTGAGTCAGAAAAATCGCAACAAACTTATCATGCGGCGCTCGATATATCTCGCTTGCCGCGTTAATCTTGAATTGTCAGCATGGACCCAGGCAAAGCATTCAAAATCGCGTCTGAGGCGGCAAATCGCCACTGAGTCGAGTTTAGCCGCTAAAATAGTCTCTTCGTTGACAGACTCACAATGCACCAAAAAAATTGGAGACGATAATTTTGACCGTAATAGAATCACTAACACCACAGGTGACACTACCGGCTCTGTCTCTACAATCTTGCATGCCAATCAATTGCTTCTTGCCGAAGTGAAAAGACCGAGATTTGATGGTCGAATAACAACGTAGCAGCGATTAAGCGTTCGAACACGCAACGATTTAAGAGACAACGATACGTTCTCTCGCCAAGCCTCTAGCCTGTTCTTTGGTTCAGCTTTGCTGACGTGGAATGGTCGCGAGCCGGTCTGAACCTTTCGCATAAATCCCAAAATCAGGGAATAACTATATTACTGTCCTGTCTTTTAAGGTCCTGAGTTAGGAGCCATTGCGTCTCAAAAGCGCTAGCAACAGCGTTTTTCTGATCAGGGTGGTCCGAACGCTCCAGTGCAGAAACGCAGATGTCAGATCACTCCTTCGTTACCCCTACTCAAAAACGCGTCGACGTTCAGACCGGCGGCGCGGTCGACTTCCCTCACATCCAGGGCGGTCGCTACGAGTTTCTCAGCGTCATCGGGTCTGGCGGTAGCGGTACTGTTTTCAAGGCTCGCGATACTGTTTTAGACAAACTCGTGGCCATAAAAAAATTACACAGCTTCGCGACCGACACATCGGCGGTTCGTTTTCAGCGTGAGGCCCGTCTGGTCGGGTCATTGAAACATCACAACGTCATGAGTGCACTTGATTTCGGTCTGACGACAAGAAATGAACCCTACCTGATTCTCGACTTCGTCAATGGCAAGTCGCTCTCACAGCTAAGTCGGCATGAGGGTCCGCTTGCGCCAGCAGACGCTATTCCCCTGTTTATTCAGATTTGCAGTGGTTTATCCCATGCCCATCAAAACAACATCATTCATCGCGATTTAAAACCGAGCAACGTGATGTTGGTCGACGAGTTCGATCAGCTCACCGGCGAATCTACTCGCGTAGCCAAGATTGTCGACTTTGGGCTTGCAAAACAACTCACCGACAACGATCAAGTGCTGACCAAAACCAATGTGACTCTGGGCACGCCGATTTACATGTCGCCCGAGCAAACTCGCGGTGCGGAGGTTGATAGGACAACCGACATCTACTCTTTCGGTTGCCTGATGTTTGAAACATTGACTGGTCATCCGCCTTTTGAAGCCGACAATAATGTCGAACTAGCAGAGCTCCATCGCCACACTCCACCGCCAAACCTGGCGAACCACAATCTTGATTGCTCAGGACATCTCGAACAAATAGTCGCTCGTTGTTTGAGTAAGAAACCAAAAGACCGCTATCAAAGTTTTGTCCCAATTAAAAACGCTCTCGAGCTGGAGCTTGAGAGTCTTGATTCCAGTGCTGATCGCAAAACAATCGAGTTGCCGATTGACTCAAGTGCTCTCGAACGCAAGATAAACTGGAAGTTGATTTCAGGAATTGCGGCTCTGCTCTTAACCCTTTTAGGGGCAAGCATTTGGATTTTACGAAACGCCGGCAATTCAAGAGTGGACCCTGCAGAAATGAGAGTCAGGCTGACTGACAATGGAGGGTTGGAAAAAATTGTTCAAGGCGGAAAAGGTGGACTGCGGGACAAGAATGGAAAACTCTACTCCGAAGGACGCTGGGTCTGCTTGGACGTAAACGACGATGATTTGAAATTATTTTTGCAAAAAAAACCGCGTGTCCGAGATATAGATCTCTCGGAGTCTACGATCACCGCGCGTACTTTCAAGGCTCTCAGCAAGCTCAAAACAATTGAATCTTTGACCTATGTTTCACATGCGATCAATGACGAGAATTTGAGAAACATCGCAATGATAGGAACTCTCAAACAGATTCAAATTGGTGGAGAGGCAGATAGTCCGCCCGATTTCGATTCGCTCAAACATTTCGATAAACTGCCAATGATAGATTTACAGATTCACGAAGTCCGACTTACACCTGAAGCGTTCAAAGCAATAGCTCGTTTTCCAAAACTTCAAAGTCTCCATTTCCGCGAGTGTCGCGGCATAACACCAGAAGGACTGTCTGTTTTAGCCAGGTTGAACAAAGTTGAAGCAATAAACCTCGAGTACACGGACGTTACTGATGGCGGTATCAAAGCGTTGAGTAGCAATAAAGGTGTTTTGAACCGAGTCGTGCTCTCATGTTGTGAAAACCTAACTCCTAAGTCATTAGGTTTAATGGCTGGTATGAAATCCTTGAGATACCTTGACCTGCGACAGATCCCGAATATAAATCAGAAAAGTATCGATCAATTCATGACTATCCGTAAGGACGTGGAACTGTTTACGACCACCGATTCACGAGGGAAAAGAACTCCTACCGTTGAGCTTTAATCGAAGACGACCAATTGAAACCCGCGCAGGAAACAGAGAAAGATAAGAGACCAGTGTCACAAGATACTTCTATCAACGAGTTCCCAAACATTCAATCCGGTCGTTTTCAAATCGTTGAGCTGATCGGTTCTGGTGGCGCAGGAAAAGTCTACAAAGCGATTGATACAACTTTAAATAAAATTGTCGCAATTAAAAAACTGCACTCGGCAAACTCTACTGATGCTGTCCGATTTCAGAGAGAAGCGAAGCTTGCCGGCTCTTTGAAGCATGCTAATGTGATGAGGGTCTATGATTTTGGTATTACCCAAAACGAAGAACCATATCTGGTGCTGGAGTTCGTTGAAGGAAAGACCCTCGACCAACAACTGAAAGAGCAGTCGCTACCACGCACAGTGGCTTTAAAGATTTTTTCCCAAATTGCAGCCGGATTGTCTCACGCCCACTCAAAAGGCGTGATTCATCGTGACATCAAGCCTGGAAACATTATCCTCGTCAAGGGCGATGATCCCGACGCGACCGCGAACATAAGACCGCTAATCGTAGACTTCGGTTTGGCAAAACTTCAAGAAGAGAACCAATCGCTCACCGCCCCCGGTATCGGCATTGGCACTCCACGCTACATGTCACCCGAACAAATTCGGGGAGGAGAAGTCGATCACCGAAGCGACATTTATTCCCTCGGTTGCTTGATGTTTGAAACTCTAACCGGTTCCTCCCCGTTTCAAGCCGATAGCGTGCTCGAACAATTGGAGCAACAACTTTCAAACGAACCGCCGTTACTGATAGAAGCAAGCATGAAGCGCCTCAGTGACATGAGCGAGGACCAGACAGAAGCTCTGATTTCCAGTAAGACTGAAACGGAGTTTCCGCCTTCATTAGAATCGATTGTCGGCAAGTGCTTAAAGAAGAATATCGAAGAAAGATACGCATCTGCTGAAGAACTTAGGACCGACCTTCTGCAAGAACTGCAGCGCGAGCTCACCCGAATCGCAGCTAAACAGCCGGAAGAAACTGTCGCCTCGCAGGAGATAATCGGAATTCTGCCGACTCTACATGGACGCAACACTGCAAAGACCGGGTTAACAGTCACTCTCATTTTGATTGCAACTGGGCTTATGCTCGCGACAGGTATAGTGTTCCTATTAATTCGTTCTTCCGATCCGGCTCAAAAAGATGGTTTCGATCGGTCATTGATTCCTGGAGCGAAGGTCCAAGAAAACGCCACAACAGCCGAGGAAGAGCAAAAAGAGATCGACGAGGGTAAGCCCTCAATGCTTGCCCGCATTCGGGAAACCGACATGTCTGGTACTTACATGTCTAAAACCGGATATTACAAGATTTACGCTACCAACGATCAGGAATTGAAAAAACAATTGCTTGGTTTGCACGTGACGAAAATTGTTTTGTCCGGATCCAGTTTTACTCCAAGAGGCTTCCGCGAGGCTGAAACTCAGTATTTGAAAAGCATCAAATGCGTCGGCCGGGTTGTCGACCGCGCTATTCTCAAAGCCTTCAGTGAGCCCAAAAGTTTAGAAGCACTAGAAATTGGTGGCATGGGCGACAAATTCAACAGCAACGATCTTACGGTGTTGCGCGGATGTAAATGTCTTCGCCTACTGATGATTTCCGGTCAAACTTTGAGCGATAATGACTTCGACAATATTGCCAAACTAAAACAGCTAAACGCGCTGGATCTGAATAATTGTCGTATCTCAAATCCGGATAATCTGACGTCTCTTGCAAGGTTGCCAAAGCTGCGCAGTATCGCTCTATGCCATATGATTGTTTCCGATGCCGATGTTCACGCACTAGCACCGCTCCGCTTAGAGTACATCAATATGAATCACTCTTCGGGTCTGACAAAGAATGGTTTCGAAGAACTCGGTCGGATGAAATCACTAAAGGCATTGGATATCAAAGAAACTTCTTATTCCCTCCAGATGATCAAGGCGTTTCGCCGCTACAACAAAAACGTTCATCCTGATCGCAGCAAAAGAGAACAGAGAACAGTAACAGATTTTATAACACCATTCTCCAGTGACACCAAAATTTAGTTCAGGAATCCCAATGCCCAAGCCAGTCTCTCAAAACGAATTTCCAGAAATTCATTCCAACCGCTATAAGATTCTCGAGATACTGGGCTCCGGCGCAGTTGGAACGGTGTATAAGGCGGAAGATACCGTTCTCAATATTACTGTCGCCATTAAGAAGTTAAACAAGTCTGCGAGCGCCTCTGAAGCTGTGCGCTTTCAGAGAGAAGCAAAGTTGGCAGGATCGCTAGAGCATCCGAACGTCCTCAAAGTTTATGACTTTGGTGTCACTGAAAAACATGAACCATATCTGGTGCTGAGCTTCGTTGAGGGGCAAGACCTCGCCGCACGAATTAAACATTCAGAAAGTCCGATCGAGCTGACCGAAGCTCTGGACATCTTCATCCAGATTACCCGTGGATTGTCACATGCCCACAAAAAGCATGTGTTTCATCGCGACATAAAACCGACGAACATTATGCTGCTCAGTGAACCTCCGGGAGCGCGCGATAGAGTCAAGATAGTTGATTTTGGTATGGCTAAATCCGCCACTGAAGTGCAAGAATTCACCAAGAACGGTGTCGGAGTGGGAACGCCTCTGTACATGTCTCCGGAACAAGCACAGGGCGAACAAGTCGATGCTCGAAGCGATCTCTACGCGCTCGGATGCGTTATGTATGAAGTCTTGACTGGAAAACCTCCATTCACCGCTGATAGTGTCGTTGAACTACTGACTCTCAAAATCAATAATCAATTTTCACCACTGTCTCAAAACGCTCACGGCGAAGTGCCGACTTCGCTTGAGCGCACTGTAAACAGGCTGCTTCAAAGCGATAGGAATGAACGTTACTCCAATGCCGACGAAGTTCTCAGGGAATTAGAAAATATTCTCTCAGAGCAAAAACTACTATCTAGGCTTATTCCGGAAGATACCAAAATTGCACCAAATAGGGTGACTACTTCGAGTTGGACAACATGGAAACCAGTGCTGATAGTGGCATCAGTGCTTGTTGCTGGCATAGCTCCAGTATTGGCGATCGCCTATTTTATGAGCCAAGGTGAAGAGAAGGACGATACAGTCAGATTTTTCCCAACGGAGAAAAATTACGAATACGCAGCGCGTTGGGTCCGAGATTCGGATTTGAAGGCGTTTATTGCCGAGAAACAAGGACAGATGCTGAAGGAAATTATAATCGTTGATTCTCAGGTGACGCCGGCCGGATATCGTAAACTTCGAAATTCCGAGATCCAGGCTATAACCATCAAGCGCGGTCCAGTTACGAGAGATACGTTAAAGGCTCTCTCAACTTTACTATCCCTTCGAACCGTAAGGTTTCAAGAAAACACTTCGGTTGATGCAAAAGGTCTCGAAGAACTCGCTAACTTAACGAGACTGACTGAAGTAAATCTTGTATATCAATCGAACTTGACGGCGCAACACATGGATGCCTTAAGCAAGCTGCCATCGCTCAGCCGTATCGTAGTGAACTATCCGTCGAAGTCATCGTCAATTAGTGGCGGATTTAAAAACTGGAATCGATTAAAGAGCCTTGAAACTTTGTATCTGCAGTTTACCGATTTCAATGATCAGGACCTCGCCAATTTAAAGGACTTGCCGTTAAGTAGGCTGGCCGTGTCAGGCAGCTTAATCAGCAACAGATCGCTCGACTTGCTCGTCAATATGAGAACGCTCAGATTCTTCAGTTTGTCGAAATTTGAGAGGAGACTTGATGTCGTTAGATTAAAGAAATTGCGTCCGGACGTGCAGATCAATTACGAGTAGTAATTTAATTGGCTTATAATAGCTATCAAACGGCTTGTTATGGATAATTCAAACAACTCACCTTCAATCAAACTCGTAGCCACCTGCCAGCGTTGCGGAGTGCCCATCAGCGCACTCAGCGATGACGAAGACTTTTCGAAAGAAGCGCTCTGTCAAAAATGTCGCGAAGCGCGAGCAATGGATGAGGAAGACGATCGATTAGAAGACGAAGCGCCTTTTATTCTTAAAACTGGAAGAGCGCATGATACATCAGTCACAAAAAATTCTAGTGCGGAATCAACAGCGCAGACCGAGCCTGAAACGGCGTTCTCGACTCGAGATCCGCAGTCGCTCGCGAGGGAACCGATTGTCGACCCGGATGTTCCAGCGCACTACGATATTCTTGAAGTATTCAGCGAATGTCAGCATGGGAAGAGCTATCTCGTACACGACCGTAATCTGAATGCCAAATTTATTTTGCGCTTCGCTACCATCGGTGTGGCCCGCCTCACCGGTGGACTGCCTATCGAGTCAGTCGCTCAGCTTCTTGTGCAACAGACACATCCGCACCTGTCCACGGTATACGACTGGCGAACGGATCTGAACATGAACTGTATGATCCTCGAAGCTCCAACTCGGAGGAATATTGAAACCATCATCAAAACCGAAGGTTTTCTCGATCTACCAAGAGCGATCGATATATTTATTCAAGTCTGTGAAGGTCTGGAAGAGCTGCACAGAGTCAACGTTGTTCATGGTCATATTCGCCCGAGAACAATAGGAATTGTTGAATCTGCCACCGGAATTGATACCGCCAAAGTCACCAATTTCAGTATCACCAATGTTCTTGCCAATGACATCGAACAACCCCTGAAGATATCGCGAAATTACACATGTAACGACGTCTTCTATATGAGCCCGGAAGAACTTCGAGGTGAGACGCCGTCAGTATCTTCGGACATTTATTCGTTGGGCTGCGTAATCTTCCACGCGATCACTGGCAAGCCAGTTTATCGAGCCCGCACAGTACAAGAAGTAAAGGACCAACACCTCGACCCAACTTCAGCTCGATTCCGATCGCGATACGATATACCACCTCAAGTGCAGACTATTGTTTTGCACATGATTGAAACGGACTCTTTGAAAAGATACAAGCACGTCAAGTCAATTCGCAGAGATTTAGAGAGAATCCGTGATAACAAGGAACCGATTCTCGAAGATAAGTGGAAAATATTTCTCTCTTACCTCGGTCAATAAGCCTCACGGCTTAACTGCACGGTGGATCGATAGCAGTTCGAAAGGTGAAAATCTCGACTACTTCGCTGATCCTTTACTTTCGAAACCACCGATGCTTGTAGGCGGAGGCGGCATCTGGGGCGGTGGGATGGAACTCAACTTAGTCGCGGGAAGGTCAATAGACGGCCGATTAGCGCCCTCGGAATTTTGCTTTGACGCTGTCTGCACGTCCGCGTCAGTTTTATCAACAGCTGTTTCTGTCTTCTCGTGCCGGTCTTTCTCCTTCGTAACGACAGATTCATCACGACCGGGCTCGCTGGCGTCAATCATGGTATCCGAAATCGCTGATCGATTCGGTCTCTTTCTTGCAGATCCGGTAGCCGACTCGGAAGTGTCAGAACTTTTGGAAACGCTATTAGTAGCCTTCGTCTCGTTCTTTGTGGAATTCGTTGTCGGGCTGTCAGATACTTTACCCGTTGAACTGCGTTCCGACGACTCTGTCTTTGTGCCCTCGATATGCGGTCTAACGGAGGAAGCCTGTTTCGGCTTCCGAACTCTTTTTACTTTCTTGACCTGCTTGGTCACGACACTACTGCCGGTATCACCACCGTTAGCACGGTTGTAATAATCCATCGTTGAGTAGGCGCGACGAGTTCTCCGCGGCGCGGGGGTTACATCTTGCGCCAGCACCGGGACGTAGCCGATTGCAGACGACGCAATCACCGCTATTGAAATTGTTGCATACGAGAGCCGAATTAGATTAAGCCTCATTTGACCTTCTCCGATTTTTCGCTGCCACTTTCCGCAAGCCAATCAAGAGCTCGTCTTGCGAGCGCGCCTTCAAAACTCGAGTTCGATCCCTTTCTGATTACCCACTCTAGCTTTTCTTTGGCGGCATCAGGCTTATTCTCGAAGTAATCATTCATGCCGACGTAATAGTGCGCGGCAGTTCTCTGAGCTAAATCTTCAGCCTCGCCTTCCAACATTGAAAAACTACCCTTGTTCTTATTGGAAAGGTATTTCACCAGCGGCATAGGCCATCCAAAACTGCCGGCATTCATTTTGCAGTCGTGAAGCACATCTTGAGCTTTGTCCGCATTGCCTTCGAAGTTGAGAGCCACCCACTTCAAAAGCACGCCACTGTATGCGCCACTACTTTTCCACCCCGAGGATTCGATCAACTGATCAGCAAAATTCGAGGCATCGCTCCAACGTTTTTTCAGTATGCTGAGTTCAATCAAACTGGTAAGTGCAATTTCGCTCTTCGGATTAATTCCAATCAAAGAATTTGCTACAAAGTCTAGATTTCGGACCGCTGTATCCAAATTTGGATCCAACCGGACTGCGCTTCGAAAGTCTTTAGTCGCGCCAACGGGATCTTTTACCAGCCAACCGATCACTCCACGCTCGTTGAACAGATTAGCGTCATTCGGATTGCTCTCAATTGCTCGAGTGTAAAATTTCCGAGCTTCCTGATAATCGGCGGCACCGCTCTCATACGAAATAATTCCAAGGTTTCGATCAGCCAAACCGGACTTATCCAATTTCGTCGCTTGGACGAATTGTTCTTCGGCTCCCTTCTTATCGGATTTACTCTTGTATAGAGTGGTACCAAGGGCGATAGCAGCCTCAACATTATCGGGATTCTGATGAAGAATCTTAGTAAACTCAATCTCGGCTTCGGCATATTCGCCCGCATAATATTTCGCCAAGCCGCGACCATAACGGACCTTGTCTGTATCCTTTCCTGACTCGATCAATTTGTCATAGTCCTCTATGGCTTGCTCAAACTGCCCCAAGTCGATATGCACAGCGGCACGATCGAGGTAAGCCTCCAAAAGTTTTGGATCTTTCTTCAAAGCGAGTTCGAAATCCACAAGAGCGCTCTCATTCAGTTCACGTTTATGCAACTGAGATTTTGCAAGGCCTCGACGATGATAGAGGACAGCTTGACCGGCATTCGATTTAATTGCGCTATCGAGATAGCCAATCGCCTGCGGGTAATTGCCTTTCGCCATCGCTTCTTCAGCTTGATTGTTTAGAGATTTCCATTCATCGCTGCCACCAAATGGAATCCAGCCAGCACCACCACCGGTGATGACTTCGTATCCGACCACGCCAACAACAATTATTAAGAGAACAGCCGCGACCGCCAACCCAATTTTTCGCCGATTTGAACGACCGGGACCGCTGCCCTCATCCTCATTCTCACCCTCGACAGACTGCTCGTTGTTATTGCCGATTTGACGGTCTATATAAGAGTGCAAACGTGGTTTACGCGAAGGGCTATTGGGCTCGCCAC
>CAZRMH010000238.1:0-12761 GCA_964600935.1 uncultured Candidatus Obscuribacterales bacterium | reverse complement strand
CCTCGAACAGCCATTGATATACGACCCAGGGTCGTCCTTGACAGGTCCAACTGAAAAGGTCTGTTGCCGGTAATCCATGCCCGAGTATGTACTCACCGGTTCGCACAAGCCAAGCGGTGTCCGACGATTGAAACACACGCCAGGCGTTTGAAGCGAAACTAAAGATTGAAAAAATGAAAAGCGCTACGCCACCACACACAGTGCCCCAAGTTTCGAGCTTCTGCAAGCTCTCATCAATTGTCGTCATCTATCGTGGACACTACTGGTGGTTCGGGGCAAAGAAAACGGATTTCGAAAGCTCGGCGTCTGAACCACAACGACGGTTCCAGCCAGTTTGTCGGCGATCCGCAAACCATTGCCGATATGCATTCGATAGCCCTCGAGTGGCAGAAGAATTGCCGCATAAATCAACGCAGCGCACTTTACCGCGTATACCATCGAGGCACCAATTGTTACGGGCAAAAAGAAACCAATCGCCACAGCTAACTGATAGATGAGAAATGGACCAAGCAGTACAAAGTTACGAATCAATGACTGCAAAAGCGATGCCGGTCTACCAGACTTCACATCCAATACCTGAAGTCCGAGGAAATTTTTTCCGACTCCGCGTCCTTCAAAGAAAAAATCGCGGGTCAGATAGATCATTATTGTGACCACCAGTAGTGGCACCCTCTGCGTCAACGCGCTCCCGCAAATCATGTTGAGAACGCCCAAAACGCTGAGGGACAGCCAGAAACAGGCAAGATAGTCGTATGCCCAAGCCGCAATAAATCGTCGACCTGGTTGCGCTCTCTGAGTGACGAGCAATTGGCCAGGCTCAGCCGCGAGCGATTCCACTTCGGGTCGCGCGTGAGAAGAAGCTTGCACAGTGGCTGATACAGTTGGCATTCTATGGATTATACAATCTCTAAATTCAGCGACTGACCGCAAGTTTAAACAGAAGTTAGCCTGCAACAGTTTAAAAGGTAGCCTTTCACGATGTCAATGTGACACCCTTTCAAAAGATACACAGATACTCTCTGCTAGGAACAAAATTACAATGAGAAAAAGTCGCGCACTCAGCCTTCTGGCACTCGTACTCTTCATGGGTCTTGTCTCTTTCGTAAATAGCGCATGGGCAGGAAAAAGTCCAGCTGGCGACCAAGCTGCACAAGAACAAGCCGCAGCAAATATACTATTCGCACGAAGAAATCAAAATCAGCCCGCACCAACTCCCCCCCCGCCAGATAAGAAGAATCCGCCTAACCCCAATTCTTTTTAACGAAGACCATTATCTGGAGCCGGTTCAAATAAACTCTGCTTGATTCCATTGCCGCCTGCGTTTCCGGTCAGGCGGTAATTTTCTTTTATTATTTTCACAATTGCCGGCGGCCAGATTACGGACCAGCCTCTCTCTGCGTCAAGCGAATTGATCAAAATCGCTGCATATTCTCGTTTCTTAATCGAAGCAGTCAGCTGTTCTATAACATCAGGATGCTTGCTCGACATATTGATTATCGTAGTGCCGTCAATCATCACTGGCTTAGCCTCCAAAAGCATAGCCGTATAGGGATCTTCAAACAACACGGTTTTGCCTTTCAACTGCGAGTTCTGGAGACGGGCAATGGTTTCACGCGTTTGAGTCCACAACCCTATACGACATTTCAAAACGTCTAGATAGAAAGTCATCCCCTGCAAACTGAACACCGCAGCCACAATTATCAACGCAGAAAAAGCGCTCGACAATTTGCTGAGATTTAGCACTGCCAACCAGAACAACGCCAGTTCCGTACACAACAGATGATTGTGATATGCGCCCCGCAGGCCCATCGTGTATGACACCAGTAACAACGACAAAACCAATAGACAAAGAGCCAGTTCCTCTGCTGGTGCTGTTTTCTTAGAGAAGAGCATGCCCACTACAATCACAAAAAATGCTGCAATAGTTTTGTAATCCTGCAAAAAAGGCAACCAGAATTGTTTGAACGTATTCCATTCCCAAGGCAATCCGGTTGCATAGGAAAGATGAGCCCAATAGCCACCAGTGATTATCTGAATGACTGAAGATAAGGACAGAACGACAACCAACCAAGAACCGAAGTATTTTAAGCCGAAGCGAATCTGGCCTTTGATGCAATAGAACAGCAAACAAGCGAGTGGAAAAACAAAATATTGCTGCTTTGCAAAAAACGCTAGAACGAATAGACAGAGAGAAGCGAGGAGTGAAATCGAAAACTTGCCGTTTTTTTCTTGATCCAACCAGTTTGCCACAAAGCGTTCAATTCCCCATACAGCCAGCGCCAGTCCGAACATGTCGACTCGCGCGACTGCCGACCAGTAGAAGACCGGCAGGCAACTGGAGACTAAAGCCAACCCGATTATCGAAAAAAATTCACGTAGCCGGCATCGATCCAGAATGACAAACAAGCCCAAAAACGTCGCGAGCGTAGAACACATGGTCAGCATTCTTAAAGGCCAAAACATGACGCCGACTAGCTTGCAGAGCGCGGCTCCGACGAGCAGGTAAAGCGGATTATAAATAACTACACACCACGGCTGGTGCGTAAGCGAATTCGGGTCATAAACGTTCGACCCCTTTGCCAGGAGCTGAGCAGCCCATAAGACATGACCCTCATACTCTATAGACCATGGATAAATTCGAGCAATGGCCCAAGCCGATGTATACAAATATGCGACAACGAGACAAATCGACAGAAGAACGATGACCTGTGCCGAATATGCGGCAACCCTTAACTTTCTCTTTGTTGATTCAGTCATCGGCAAGGTTTTTGGATAAATCAGAAGGAAGGTTATGCCCACAGAGTGTAGCGATTACGCTGGATTCAATTTCGATTTCGATTAGCCATATATAACTTTCATCCAGCGGATGGCCAGCGCATTCTCACTGAAAAGTCTGCGCCAGCAAGTATAATGCAAGCAACCCGTCAATTGACCATTTCGGTCGTACGGGATGGATAAATGCACTCATGTTGCGAAAACTGGTATACAAAACTTTTACTCAACTGGCTGGCGAAGAAGTCAGTCAATTAGAGCAGGCTAGTCATAATCCGCGGTCAGCACAACTCTCCAGACTGGTAGAAATAGTCGCTAGAGGACGGAATAGTGCATTCGGAAAGGACTACGGATTTCGTTCGATTAAGACTTATGAGGACTATAAGTCAGCCGTTCCGATTGCTGACTATGAGCAGTTTCGTCCTTACGTCGATCGAATTGCAGCAGGTGAGAAACAGGTTTTAACGAATCAAGATCCATTCATGTTAGCCACTACAAGTGGTACTACCGGTAAACAAAAACTGATACCGGTGACACGAGATTATATAGACGAATTTCGGCGAGCATCAAAGGTTTCTTGTTATCACCTTTATCGTCATTTTCCACAGCTGGCATGCGGGCGCGCACTGTCGATCGTCTCACCGGCCGCAGAAGGTCGAACTTCTGGGGGCATTCCATATGGCGCTATCTCGGGTGCACTCTATTTGATGGAACCAGAACTGGTGAGAGACCTGATTCTCTCAGTTCCGTACGAGGTTTTTACCATCAAGGATTACGAAACGAGATACTACTGCATACTACGCGCAGCACTGGCTAATCCAGTAACTTCAATTTACACTCTCAATCCAAGCACGATCAACGTTCTAGCTCGGCGACTGCAGCAGTACGGAAGAAATCTGGTTAAGGATCTCTACGATGGCACTATGACACCGCCCGAAGCACTGCCCAGATCGGTTTTCGACAAGATGGCCAATTTGATAAGCATCGATCGGAAACAAGCTAAGAGGCTGGAGCATCTTCTTGATACTGAACAGTGCCGACTCGATCGAGTCTGGCCGGAACTGCGCGCCGTATCGTGCTGGACTAAAGCGGCGGCCAACTTCTACCTTTCAGATCTTGCCGAGCAGCTGGGTTCCGTACCCATATGAGATATCACATATGGTGCAAGCGAAGGACGAGGAACTGTCTTCCTCACTCCAGAAGAACAAATGCTTGCAATCCGCTCACACTTTTACGAGTTCATTCCCGAGACCGAAATTCAATCAGCCAATCCGACAGTCCTTCTGGCGAATGAACTGACAGAGGGAGCCAATTATTATATTCTCTTCTCGAATTCGTCCGGGCTTTATCGATATAACTTAAACGACGTGGTCAAAGTGACGGGATTTCACAACCGCACACCGCTTTTGGAATTTCAGTATAAAGGCGGCAACATTTTCTCGTTTTCAGGAGAGAAAGTTACC
The DNA here is from genome assembly GCA_964600935.1 of uncultured Candidatus Obscuribacterales bacterium. Lineage (GTDB taxonomy): Bacteria > Cyanobacteriota > Vampirovibrionia > Obscuribacterales > Obscuribacteraceae > JADYXR01. Next base: position 8,526 of record CAZRMH010000238.1, on the reverse strand, counting down.
GAATTACAAGTTACAGAGTCGATAAAAAAGGCACTCTCGGAACGCTCGCTATCCGCCAGATTCTTCACCGTCGTTCCTGAATTCCGTCCATTGCCGCATTACAGTGTTTGGGTCGAGCCCAATCAGAGCGCATATCCGAGCAACGATTCACTAAAGGGATTGGCGAAATCATTTGACAGACAGCTTGCCTTGCACAATGTCGAATACGCCGAAAAGCGCAAATCATTTCGCCTGGAACCGGCTGAAGTGCGCATAATCGAGCCGGGAAGTTACGAAATTCTTAGAAAGTCACTGGTCGCAAAAGGCGTGCCTGACTCACAGATCAAACTCAGTCACCTTAATCCAAAGCAAGAAACCCGAGAGTTTTTCGACAGTCGATTGGCTCAAATACGAAGCTAGATAACCAATTTGCCGGTCAGCTAAGGACTCGAAGCAATATGAAAACAAAGGGCAAATCATTCTGGTCGCTCTGTCCATACTGGATTACTCCTGCAATTTTGTCGTTGGTTCTCGCTCTCTATTTTCAAGATCCATTTTCCGGTGAATGGGACTCACTCGACTACACGGTTTATGCGGTCAAGAGCTGGTTTCCATCCACATTGCTTCTTGGCCGAATTTTGTTTATCTACATCAATAGAATCGCATATTTAGCTTCGAGCACATTTCTTGGACTGCAAGCTCAAGACGCATATCTGCTGTTCAAATATATGGTGATCTTCCAGACGCCACTGGCAATAATCTCAATGTGGGTGCTAGCCCGTGAGCTCACACACTCCGCAAGAAGCGCAACCCTAGCCGCGCTGGTGCTTACCTTGTCACCTTTTTTCATTTCGATGAGCGGTCAAGTGATGACCGAGATTCCGTCGGTTCTAATTTTTTGCGTTGCGATTACTATCCACATTCGCGGTCTGCGCGCTCGACGCATCCCTCTTATAATGGCTGGTGCTGCGCTTCTTGGTTTGGGAGTCAATGTGCGCGAAGGTGTCGGATTGTTTGGCGTCTGGTTGGCACTGGCACCATTTGTGTACGGCTGGAAACTTGACTTTCGCAGTCTTCAATTGATTCTGGCTACCGGACTTATCTTTATCATCTGCGCACTGGGACCATTTGCATTCTGGTTTTTGTCCGACATGGATAGTTATCGCTTCCATTGGTTGAGATGTTGGGCCGGCACTGCCAGTGAAGCGCAACGGCACCCCATCTCTTTGGCTAATCTAGCCATGCTGTTTCGATGGTTTTTCCTGACGTCACCACTCGCCTTTTTGCTGATACCATTTGCAACATGGTGGCAGTGGTCCACAGCTCGCATGACACCAGTGTTATTGCTGGGAATACTGGGAGTAGCTGCCAATCTGAGTCTCATCTTGCATTACAGTATGGTTTTACATGGTCGCTATTCGTTGACCGGACTGCCGGCGATCGCTCCACTGATAGCACTCTACATGATTCATTTGTTCGATCGCATCGGAAAAAAGCTCCCTGGGGTACAAACGAGAAAACGTCTAGGATTCGCTACTGGAGGAGTTCTTCTAGTTGGCGCAGGAATACTGAACACATTTTTGTTTCTGATTCCATCCAGACCCTCAAACTTGATCTGCCACCAAAACTGGTTCAATTACAAAAAACGATTAGACAAAATACCCAGTGAAAACTCAGTGATTATGGCAAGCGATATGACTGTCGCAGTCAACTATTGGGGCGGCATGGGCGCAGGAAACTGGAAAGTCATAGGTTGTGGTTCAGGCTGGCCGGGCAACGACAAAATCGTCAGCGTAATTCAAGATTATATGCTTAACGATCAGCGTATCTTCATCGACACCGACCCGAAATTATGGCGCTACGAAGGCTGGCAGTCTGACGAAACGGAGGCGGCAAAACAGTTAGACAAGAATTTCCGTTTTCGACATTTGAGTGACACCATTTATGAGATTTGTCCGATCAGCGATTTGTCGGCAAATGACAATCCTGATCTCTCCATGCGATTGAAAAATTAGAACCCTGATACAGCCTAAAAAAACGCGCCTGACAACCAGTAGATTTGACGACATCCAATTTGAAATTTAGTATTTCGACAACAGTTTCAAAGAGTCAATTACGGTATGATTACCATTGATTAGATTTGCAACAATCCTTCTAATTGCGTCTGCCGTCTAGAGGTCTTGTTGGCTCACTGAGGTTATAGCTGTATGACCAAAATGGAATCCTCATCCACACTGAAGAAAGACGCTTCAGAGACGGAAACGCGCGAAAAAATTCGCTTGTATCTCGGCACTGCAAACGGAAAAACAACCGCGACCTTCGGCGTGATCATGAGAGCGCTGTCGACCGGAAAGAACGTATCAATAACGTTCTTCGATAAACTTGAAGAAAATTCCAGCGAAGGCAAGTCACTTCAAATACTGGCCAAACATAATGAAGAAGGCTTTGGAAAACTTATCTACAAATACACTGGAGTTAATCGCCTCGGCTCCGGACCTAACGGCACTTTTCGCTTCTATAGCGCCCCTAACGGTATATTGCCTGAGGACAAAGAAGCAGCAAAAGAAGGTCTTGGCTACATCATTGAAGGATTGAAACGCAAGGATGATATCGTCATTGGTGACGAACTTCTTGACGTCGCACGCGTCGGATTGATTGAATGGGACGCGGTGCGTGAAGCCTTCGCGATGAGACAAGACCACACCGTCCTGATCCTGACAGGCAGACGTGCACCAGATTGGCTAATGAAAGAAGCGACCACTGTTTCAACGACCACGCAACTGAAGCATCACGGTAGGGCAATTGAAGGTTTAGATTGCTAGCTCAAACAACTGAGTTTGTCTCGGCAAAAGACCACCAGACAAAGTTTTCGAAATGCAAAAAATACGATGGCGGTAAAACGGCTAAATTCGAAACCGGCTTCTGAACAGCTTGAATCTATCGCTTAAAGCAATTACGTGCGAATTATCGGCGTAGGTTTTCCGTCAGAGTCGACGCAGACAAAAGTTAGATCGGCTTCAGTCACAGCAATGGTTTCATGACCGCGGAGAACCTCAACATCAACGTGCACTGATATTGATGACGTGCCAACTCGAGTCGTGCTGCTATAGAAACTAACTACCTCCCCTGTATAAACGGGCGCTTTGAATTGCACTTCTTTCACTGCCACTGTAACTACCTTTTGACGAGTAGTCTTGGCGCATTCAACCGCACCGGCTAAGTCGATATAGCTAAGAATTACGCCGCCGAAAATCGATCCTTGACTATTGGTATCTCGCGGTTGAAGAACTACTCGAATGGACGGGTCTCTATGACTCAAATGCTGGCTCAATTTTTTATTCCTGTTCTCGCATGTTGCGAATAATGTTCGCATCATGTTAACACCGGAGCCCGAATACTCTGCCTTTATTAGACATAACCCACTCAACAACACTAGGAACCAAAACCTATCTCCGTTATAATCCCAATATGGATTGTGGCACTTTCCTACTGGCAACTCGGCGCTACTTACTAAAGAATAGAAAAATTATGAAGTCACAGACTTTTCATTTGAAATCGATTGCACCAGTTGCGGTGGCACTCTCTTTGGGTCTTGCGATGGCAGCGAATGCGCAGAGTGCATCGAACCCAGTTGAAACCCCCCAGTTAATAGTTTCATCGCCGTCGCCTAACGGCACATTGACATTGTTCCAATCACAAGAACCAGTAATCGATCCTGCAGAATTCGCCGATCAAGCCAAAGGTTGGAACAACGAAGAGAAGTCGAATTCAGTGGCAGTCGCCGAAACCCAGCCAGCCACCACCGCCGTCGCCAAAGAGCAACCGACGGTGCCCGCCGCCGAGACCACATTCCTGTTAGCCGACAAGCCAGCGGCGCCGGAGTCGACAAGTTCAGTTCCTGAACAAGCTTCAACCACTTCCACACGAATTGAAGCGGTGCCCGATCTAACTCCAGTCTCATTGGAGTCCACGATTTCAACGGAACAGCCCAGAGCGATTGCAGCCTCTACGACCGATCCAGCCGATGCTGGTGATGCACCGGTGCAATTGCGCGGTGCTGCAGCACCAAGTGCGGCATCGACCGGTAATGATACCGCTGGAGATACCACCCTTCGGCAGAGCGATATCGCCCAGAGCGTTCCGACCGATACCACCGGCGGCACTGGCACTGGAACCGGCACCGATCCTCGCGACTTCGATTTAACGCCTGTGAGCTTGCCACGCCGCACACCATCCTTCAATCGCTTTGAAGGTATGCAATCCAGCGCCTTGTACTTCCTGCCAGGTCGCATGTTCTTCAGCGCCATCGTCGATAACTCACTGCGTGCTGAAACGAACGTTTTTCAAACCAACAGTCGCGCTCGCACAGATATGATCTACCGGGTATTACCGAACACAACAATCGGTTATGCACTCACCCGTTCGACTCGCGTTTCGGCGAACTACTTCTTCTTACGTGACCAATACACGAAGTACAAACTGCTCGATAGAAACTTCCACTCTGTGGGATTTCAAATCGACCAGGACCTATACACCAAGCCTGGAATGCAAGTCACCGCAGGTTTCATGGGAAGAGCGTTGTTCGCGACTCCGGATGAGTTCTCATCGACGTTCTTCAACGATCTCTTGCCTTCGATTACGGCGTCTAAACAGATCGGTCAGCATGCCGTCGTCTACGGCTCGGTTCTCGGACAAATTCGTTTCCGAGAAGTCCTCAATAAATTTCAGGAAGGCGATCAGTTCTACTCCATCGGCACCACATACAGACGTGGTCCATGGCAAGGTCTGCTCGACTTCACTCTCAACAACAACTTCGGTAATTCGAACTTGAGACAAGGTGAGAATAACCAGGTCATCATCCTCACCGAAGAGATAGCCAGACGAATTCCGTTTCTGCCGAAACTACCGGTTGATGCCTACGTTCGTGCCCAACAGATCTTCAACATGGGCGCAAACAACAGCCCAGGATATGCCGGGATCAACACACGTATCTTTGGTGGTATTAGAGCGTACGTGACGAAGCCAGTTATATTCCCAGTCAAGTTAGCGGGCAAGTAGAACCGCTTTTGAGCCTGGTTTAAACAACCATCCTGCGCTCAGTTTTTAAACGAGCTAAATTTTGAACGAGCGCCTCTGGAACGGGGTGCGCTTCAGTGACTAGGATCGGAAGGTGCTCTAGTTCCGACCGCGACAGCAAGAAAAATGATCTCTATTTATACTCGCCAAGGAGTTGGAACGCCGCCCAATATCTTGGGTTGGCGCGATCGCCTCCGGTGGCACCGCCAGCAGTGCTCTTCTCTTCAGCATCGCGGGACGAAGACAAACCCTTTTCCAGGAAATTGATCGTCTTCAACTGCGCTTTACGCAGAGCTGATGCCTTGTTTGCACCACGGAGTAGTTCATAATACAAATTCTCCATTTGATACTCGGTCATAACGTCATCTACTGACCAGAGTGACACCAGAACAGATGGAGTACCTGCGATCACAAATGCGCGAGACAAACCGACGACACCATCACCGGTGATTTTACCTTGACCGGTTTGGCAGGCAGAAAGGACGATCATTTTCGCTTTGAGTTGTGGCAACTGTAAAATGTCTTTCACTGTAAGCAAGCCATCATCACCTGCTTCAGGAGCAAGTACGACGGCTGATTCCATCGGCTGGTCCTGGTTTACAAGACCATGCGTCGCTAAGTGGATGTAACTATATTTCGGAGCAAGCTCACGAAATTTAGACTTAGTCGCAGCGCCTTGAATTTCGACGGCAACGCTTCCCGGTTCAAAAAGGGCAGAGACCTTCTTAACTTCTTTTTCTGCATACGGAAGTTTTCCCAGGAATTTATTCATTTCGGTAATCGGGTTACCGAAAGCCAAAAGCGAGTTTTTACTACCCTTGGTTTCCGGCTCCAAAGATTCCGTGGCTCTCAAAACCCCGATGGCAGGCAGATATGCAAGTGTATGTTCTTCGATCAAATATTTGCCGGTTGATGTCACCAACGCCGAGAATGGAACACTGAACAACGGACCATGAGGAACAATAGTCACCACTTGATTCTCGTCTTTCGGCAAAAGCGACTCCAGCGGCTCGACCAATAGTTTATGCAAAGCACGTAAGTTGGCGTGACGTCTTGCGTTCAACTTATGCAATTCGTCCATGCCTTTCGGCGCCGTCGTGATGTCTTTGTGGGTATCACGAATCAAATTTTTGACATCTTCAATTTTCGCGGGGATTGTCTTCACATCAGCGATTTCACCGTCTGGCTTGATGACCCAGACGAGAATTTTATCCGGCATGGCCAGATACTCAACGACGTAGCTATTGCAAGACTTGACCAGCGACTTGATTTCAGCCAGTGACGGAGGCTTTGCATTCGAAGTTGAGATTACTGTAGCTTCGACGGTTGCAGTTGTTCTCGGCGTGACCTGTACGGCGCGGAATGTTCCAGAGGGCACATTGGCCATGGCGATTTGAACAGGCGCTTCTTCCTTGCTTGCAAAGCTATCATCAGGCGACAGATCATTTGGAACGGTCGCCAATTGTCGAGACTGCAAACTTGTTTGTTTCCGTCCTTCCAGCATATCGAGGAAAGCGCGAGCGCGACCTTTCTCTGCGACTTCAAGAGCTTGATCGAAACGCTTTGCGCTAATCAAAAGATCAACCAGGTCGAAGAAGCAGTCTTCACGCAGATCGAGCGCGGCTGTTTTAAAACTATCTCGCGAAAGGCTCGAGCGCTCTTTATCTGCCAGTGATACCGCCTTTCGCAAATTTGCTTCGGCTTCTTGATTCTCGCCAAGTTTCAAACAAGCCTTACCTAGACCGGTTGCGCAGTCCCACTGACTCTCGATGCTAGATGCCTTTTCAGCAAGCTGTGATGCGGCTTGATAATTGTCTTTCGATTTTTGCGCTTGCCCAAGCAGTAAATATGTCATGCCCAGACCACGAAGAGCGTGGCACTGAGCCAATGTGTCGCCGATACTTTTAGATGTATTCAACGATTGCTCGTACGCTTCGATTGCGTCGGCGTACATATTCTTCATGACGCAAAACTGTCCATAGTTAAACGAGATCGATGCCTGAGCTCGTGCGTCGGAGCGACTTCCAGCCTTTACACCGGCTGTGGCGAAAACCGATTTTGCTTCGTTGTGATACTTTTCGAACAGTGTAGAGGAACCCTGGTCGAGATAGGCAGCAGCGATACTGTCGAGTGCCAGAGCCTGTTCAAGCGGCTTTCCACCATCCTTATAGAGTTTTGCAGCTTCCAGGTAATACCTGATTGCTGTTTTAAACTGACCGACGTTTCGATAACCCATAGCGCAATACTTCAGGACATCAGCTCTCTCAGCCAGTTTCAGCACTGGATGTCTTTCGATAAACTTTTGAACCCGTAAAAATTCAGAAAGCGCTTTTTCAGATTTGCCCTCTAATAAATAGTCGTAGCCCTGTTCCGTCATGGCCAGACATTCTTCTTCGATGTTTTTAAATTTGTTGGCTAACTTCTCAGCTTTTTTGTGAGTAACAATAGCCTCATCGATCCTGCCGGTATCCGCTTGGGCAGAGCCTAATCGAGTTAGACAACGGGCAAGAAGTTTCGGTTGACTCTCACCCTCTAGAGCGCCAAGAGCCGTTTTCAAATTATTGAGGGCGCGATCCGGTCTGTGTTCTGCCAGATCCAGTTCGCCAATGGAAATCAGCACTTCGGCTTGTGCTACGGCATCGGCACCACTGCTGTAGGTCTTCGCAGCTTGCTCGTAATACTCAGTCGCTTTTTCATAAATTCCCATGTCGGCATACGTCCGACCAAGTTCGGTCAAAACGCGCCCCTCATCAAGCTCATCAGTTTTTTCTGAGATATAACTTTGCGCTTGTTTCAAATAAGCAATCGACTCGTCGAAATTGCGATTGTACCGGGAAAGAGAAGCCAGTTCCGACAAAACAGCCATGAGGCTTTCAGTAGAATTAGCCTTCTCCGCCGCATCCTTAGCTTTCAGCAGACAAGCTTTTGCAAGATCGAATTTCCTAGTGGACAAATAAACACTGCCCAACTGTTTGTTGATCGTGATTTCTTCTTCGTTCAAATTATATTTCTTGGCATACTCAGCAGCTTCTTCGTAGAGTTTGAGAGCTTCTTCAGCGCGCCCAAGTTTAACCAGAATAGCGGCCAAACCAATTCGCGTGTGCACAGACGGGCAGAATTTTCCACCGGCAACCTCGACGACCTTTGTGCCTGCTTCTTCATCGAGTTTCAATGACTCGCGTAGCAGTTGTTCAGCCTTCTCAGTGTTGCCTTTCTGCGACTCGAGGTCGCCCACGGTGTAAAGCAGACTGGCAGTCTCTTTCTTATTGCCGCTATGCCTTGCGGCTTCCAGTTTTTTATAAACCTTTGGAAGATCACTGAGACTGGGGCCGAGTTCGAAGCTCAGAGCAGGATTGTTGTTGGACAACATCATCCCCACGGACAGAGCTACTGCCAGACGGCGAGTTTTGCGATTGGCAATCACAACAAGACCTCTTCTAGAACAAAGGGTTAGGGCACTGGATTCCCGGC
>CAZRMH010000237.1:0-12845 GCA_964600935.1 uncultured Candidatus Obscuribacterales bacterium | reverse complement strand
CGTTCTCATACATGGGATCAAAAATCACGAATCCAACAATTTCATCGTTTAGCTTCGCAACGAACTTTCGCACGTCCAGCTCATCTACGTAAAGCATCGGTCGGACGATAAATCGCATTTCACTGTCAGAAGTTACTTTGTCCTTAAGCCAATCATCACTAATTTTCTTGAGCTTTTTCAGCGTCGCGTCATCAATCGTCGTCAACTCTTCAATCTGAAGCCCGTCTTTGTGCGAGTTATTACGCGCTTGGCGCAAATTCTGTTTTTTATTTCCGACGAGATCAAAATCTTGGATATCGATGATTGTTTCCACACCGAGTTCGTTAATTCTAAAACCGTAGTCAGCCAGCACCGTTGCGGTGTCATGGTTGATGTGCAGGAAGACCGGATCGTGTTTGTACTCCAGGAATGCTTCCATGAACTCTTTGCGGAACGCTGGCTCACAGATTGGATCGGCGAGAACGACAACCGAATGTTTGCCATCTTTGAGTTGCTTGTACGCGACATATCCATTTTCGTGCATGAAATATTCCATGCCTTCCTGCAACGAAGAATAAGCTAGCGAGCCCCTTCCGAACGAACGTAATTTCGTGAAGCGAAATTTGGCAGTTTCGGATCTCGCGCGTGCATTAGCCACAGCGGTCTGCAAAACTTGCTGGTTCTTCTTCAAGCTTCTCAGCGTTTTTCCAAGCTCACCTCGCGTCAACGTCAGCTCTGCGGGCTTAACAGGTGCGGGCTGAGCTGGTCTGTGCTGAATGAAATTCCGAATTTTAGATGCCAATCGCTCTTGCGGTGACTGTTCCATGTGGAAATCTTTCTCGTTGATCTGCCGTACTATTAATATATTACGCCCTTGACTTCAAACAGGCTGCCGTTTAGAGCCTGCCTAAGACATCGATGCACACCACGACAATCGGTGAGAGAACCACGATCATCGAAAACAGCAATCCTAGAGAAAACAGTATTGGTCCAAAATGTTCGGCTTTTTCCTTCCAGATCGCCCGCGCGTACGAATCGAGAAGCCAACCGCTCGTGTAGCAAACGTTCGCAATAAACGCGACTGGAATGATCAAAACAACCAAATAATCAACAAGAAATCGACCGGCGGTTATGCTCGCCACCAATGCCACCGTGAGCAATCCGCAGGCGCCAACGATGACGTTATAGAAGAGGCGGCGGCGCTCCCACCAGCCTAGAATCGAGTTTAAATTGGTTTTATTGGATTCGAGTGGATCGAATAACTCGCCGAAAGGCTTAGCCGTCGCGGGATTCACTTTCGGCATTTCGTCGGCCGCAACGAGGAGCGACTGAAGCTCCTCTGGTGATGCGCCTTCGACGAGACGAAGAAATTCGTCCATCGGCAAATCTTTGATCACAGTGGTAGCCTGCGAGCGATCGAAAAAATCAACACCGCCGATTTTTGCGAATCGCGGTGTATCTGATTTTGCCGAACTATCTTTGGCAGGTTCAGGAGCGAAAGCGGTTTCAGTGACGAAACTGGAGTCAGCACAAGGAGTCGCTTTAATAGCGGAGACGGCTTCTGCTCCGGCATCAGAAACGACTAGTTTAGTTGTTTTGGTTTCAGTAGTCTCAGACAAAATTTGTCACCTAATGCTACTTCCAATTTAACACGACCTCAGAATTTTGACTGAAATCGCGAATACAGGTAACGGTCTGTGTGACCGGAGTAAAAGCCGCCAGGATGGCGGCTTCGCAACCTGTTCTCGAACAGATCCGTTCAAGCTAAACGGTCGCTAAGGACTCGTGCTCAAGTGTTTCTTGACCAAGTGCCTGAAATTCGAAGCGCTTTTTCTCGTTTATTAAAATTCGTCCCCAGGGAACGCCAGGCTCGTGATCGAAAACTACAAGCCAGTTCTCGCGAGCAGCTTTACCAAGCCATTCCGATTTCAAATCACAAGTTTCTAATGGGTGATGATCGTATCCCATCACCCAGGCAGGCTGGATATGGCTTTTGGTCGGAACAACGTCTGCAAAATAAACGCCTTTCTCACCTTCAGATTCGAAATAAACAACCTGGTGATGACTTGTGTGACCACCAGTAACTTTCACGAACACGCCAGGAAGAACTTCGTGTTCGCCATCCACGAACTGCACCACATTGTGTTTCAACAATGGTTCAAAATCGTCCGGACGATAACTGGCTTTAGCTCTGGCATTTGCCTTGTAAGCGAAATCCCATTCGCCTTTCTGAATAATGTATTTGGCGTTCGGAAAAGTGGGCTTCAACTCACCATCAACAAGTCTCACGCCGCCGCCGATATGATCGAAATGCAAATGAGAGATCACAACAGCATCGATATCTTCGTTTTTCAAACCACACTTAGCAAGCATGCGATCGCTCTCAACAAGCGATTCTAAGCCGTATCGTTGGCGCTCCAAATCACTCCAGCGATCGCCCATTCCGGTCTCAACCAATACTCGTCCATCAGGTGTCGAAATCACCAGAAGATTGCAAGCCATGTGAACTCGATTATCTTCATCCGCAGGCAGAGACTTGTTCCACAATGTCTTCGGAACGACACCAAACATGGCACCACCATCGAGTTTGAACATACATTCGCGAACAATTGAAAGATCAAACTTACCGAACTTCACCTGGGTTATCCCTCGTTTCAGACGAGCTCATTTGAGACGTCCCGATTTCCGACGCGGCACACTCTTGTTGAGTCTTTGCTCCATATTCTTTCAGAATCGAAACGACTGATGTGTGATTGCCGCGAGCAGCTTCGTCCAGTGGAGTGTTGTTCCAGCGGTCGATTGGATTGACATCGACACCGAGCTGCAATAAATATCTTAGCGCTTCCAGTTGCTCTTCGCTCGCCGCAAGATGCAAAGCCGTCCGACCGTCGTAATCGGCGACCGATGGACTGATGCCCCGAGCGACCAGCCGGCGCATCTCGGAGACGTCACCTTGAGCCGCGGCCCAACAAAATGCATAAGCACCGCTCAAACGAGATTCATAAAGATCTCGCCGCGGATCAATTCTACCGTCACGCAATCCGACCATGCTGTCGAATGTATGAAACTTGAATTTGCTGACCAATCGCTTGCCGAACTCCACGCCGCGAACGCTATTACCGAGCTCATCCAGCCGTGGAGACCAGATCGCGACGCCACAAACGTTGGGCACCACCAGCAGTATCGCACCGGACACACCACTCTTAGCCGGTATCCCAACACTGAATGCAAACTCACCAGAGAAATCATACATTCCACACGACAACATCAACGAGAGGCAATGTTTCACATGGTCCGGACGAAAAACCTGAGTACCTGTGAGAGGACAAGTTCCGCCATTCGCGAGGGTCGCGGCAATGGTTGCCATTGCCTTGGTTGTCACATCAATTGAGCAACACTGAAAGTAAAATTCGAGAACATCCAACAATTCCACTTCAGGTGGAAATGCCTTTTTCTCGCGCATGAAATATCCAAGCGCAAAATTTCGATCCGCTGTTTGTCGTTCAGAAAGATAAACTGCATTATTGAAGCCGATTTTAGCTCCACCAGCCGCTTCTTTCCATTTTCCCATCACGAAGTCAAATCGATCTGATGGACTTTTCCTCTTGATCAAGGCACCAGACATGATGGCACCGGCATTAATCATGGGATTGTGAGGCAAGCCCCACGAGTTAAGAGTCAGTTCGTTGAAAGTCTTTCCGCTCGGTTCGCGGCCAACGAATTGGTGCAATGTCGCTTCTCCGACTTCCTCAAGCGCAATGCAATAAGTCATTGGTTTTGAACAAGACTGCACACAGAAATAATCATCGCTATCGCCAAGCGAAAAGCGTTGACCGTCAATCGTGCAAACAGAAACGGCAAATTTGTCAGGATCGACTCGTTCCAACTGCGGAATGTAGGTCGGTAGGGCGCCACTGCGAATGTCAGTTATGTCGTCGAAAATCTTGGCGATCTCATCGCAAAATTGTCGGAATTGCGGCACGACAAGGTTGCCTTCAAGTACATTTTCGAAGAGCGTCGGCGAGTTTTCCAAAATTGCAAGGAACTCGTCTTTAGAGATTTTATCCGGGGAACGGCTTATGGCAGATAATAAGCGTTTCGCGCGAGGATCGTCATCCTGGATACCGCTGTCCTCGAACAGTCGAAGAAGCTCGACTCTGGCAACAGAGCCGTCACGGGCAAACGCGGAGAATAAATCTGATGAGTGCTGAGAAGACATTCGATTAATCGGTAAACGCAGTCTGATTAAGGATCTACCCAATGTTTCAATGAATCATATCATTCTCGCGCGAACTAACAACCTGACAGTCATGTCAGCCCGAATTCGCCACGTCCGGCAGATTAATCCAGAAGGTCGTGCCGCCTGCTTCGCTCGAGGTCAGCCCGACAGTGCCGCCGTGCTGCTGTATGATGGCTCGACTGAGTGCCAGGCCGAGCCCAAGACCCGAGCCTTCCCGGATTGAAGGCAAAGAAATCTGCTGAAACCTTTCAAAAATAGTTTCAACCTGCTCTTCCGGAATTCTAAGCCCGGCAACATTTAAGCGAATCTGGATGGCGCCCTCTTCTGTCTCTACTACGTCAATCACAATCGCTTCACCGGTCGGCGTCAAGCGAATTATAGATGAGAGCATTTTTGTAACAGCTTGAGTGATTCGCTCTGGGTCGACAACAACGTGCTCTTCTGCGCCTTCAAAGTGCAAATTGACTTCCGCTGCGTCGAGAGTCGGCGCCATTGCTTCAACGGCTTTGTCTATCAGGTCCTCGATTTCACACTCAGACTTGACCAGTTCCAATTTATTAGCTTCCAATTTCTCCAAGTCGAGCAAATCATTAATGAGCATAATGACTTCTTCAGTTTGTCGACTGGCAAATTTTAAATCCTTAGCGACGCCCTCGTTAGAACCGCCAAACACGCCCATCTCCAACAGTTCCAAAAACATAGAAACAGATGACAATGGTGTTCGCAATTCATGACTCACCATTGCGACAAATGCCTGCCGCAACTTTTCCATCTCATGACGTTCTGAAACATCCAGTGCCATCGCCAAAAACATCTCGTGCTCATCGTGCGAAACATCAGTAATCGAAAACTCGACGGGCACAGTACCAGCATCGCGGCGGTTCGCAGTCAGTTCAATTACATGACCGTCAGATTTTTCTTTGAGCCAATCAAAAAGTTTAGTATCAACGACGCTTCTCGAGCTAAAAATTTTCGACAAATGAACCGCGGACAAATCATCTTGCTCATAACCCAAAGCATCTGCAAATTTTGGATTGGCGAACGCAATTTGACCTCTGCCATCAATGATCAGCAGACCGGCAGGCATTTGTGAAACCATCGAAAGAACAGCATTTTCGCTAGATCGAAGCAGCGATTCTGCCCCTCTCAAGGATGACACCATTTTGTGAAATGACTGATCCAAAATGGTGATTTCATCACCACCGCTCATCGGTGCATGGAGTGATTCTCCGTTTTTCCAGCGACTGGAATTGTCAGAAACGACCTCAAGCCGTTTAGTAATTCCTCGAATAAATGCAAACGCAATCGCTACCATTAGAACATTAACCACGGCGCCGGCAACCAGTATCATCGCAGTCTGTTGAAGTTTCGCTTGCTGCAACTGCGGTCCCTTATCTTCGAGTTCTCGCTCCTCTTCTTTGAACGTCATTAGATCATGAACCAACTCTTCGATGCGCGGTTGAAGTTTCATGCGCTGTTTCATGCCGAACCTCATCGCGTCAATCCGCGACTCTTCATCAGTCGCTTTCTTCATTGTCTCGAGAACTTCCATGCCAACTTTCACATTGTCATCAATTTTCGCAAACAACGCGACCTGCTGAGGTTGGCTGCGAATCGCATTTCTAAGCCAATTCATTGTGTCATTAACACCATCACGAGCCGCGACATAACTTCGCAGATAGCCCTCGCCTTCAGGATCGTCCTTATGAATGGCGTACTTGCCGACCTTGTCACCCGCCTCCACGACTTGCGTTAGCAGCCGCCCAACTCTGTCGATAATCTCTTTCGTACGTTCTTCCTGTTTCGACTGAAGTTCAGCCTGATGAAGTAAATAAAAATTCGCGCCGATGAACGTGCCCTCGATCACGAGAAGCAATAACATCAGAAGAATCCCTTTCTGTCCCAGCTTTAGCGATGGGAGCATATTCATCCCTCGCTAACTATCCGGAACCGGAAGTCTGAACCAAAAACAACTTCCCTTACCTTCCTCACTGTCGACCCCGATTGTGCCACCATGCTCTTCAACAATAGCCTTGCAAATTGCCAGCCCTAAACCTGTTCCACCCTTCTTCTTCGCATCGTTCGCTTCCACTTGTTGAAATCGTTCGAACACAGAATTCAAATGCGATACCGGAATGCCACGACCGCGATCTATTACTCGAACTTCCAAGTTTGCAGTGAGATTGGACGACTGCGGTTGGTCGACGGCAATCGTCACCTTGCTTCCAGCTGGTGAATATTTGATCGCGTTGGAGAGAAAATTGATCAGTACTTGAACGATACGATTCGAGTCGGCGAGTAATGGAACATCAACTGCCTGGACCTCAATCTCAACTTTATGCTGTTGAGCGAAAACAGAAACTGCACTAACGGATTTATCGACAATCGGCTGCAGAGAGCACCATCTTTTCTCGATATCAATCTTCCCAGCTTCGAGTTTTTCCAGGTCGAAGAGGTCATTCAAAAGCAGAATCAAACGTTCAATATTGTCTTTAGCGCGAAGACTCTCTTTGTTTATCTTCTCGGAAGTCTCACCGTACTCGCCTTCAGATAAACGTGTAAGAAATTGGTTGACATTATCCAGAGGATTTCCAAGCTCAGTGCTCACCATCGTGACGAATGATTGCCTCAATCTACGCACGGCAAACCGTTCTGTGGCATCCAAGATGATTGCTAATCGACGGTTCTTCTGTCCGAAGTCTACTTCAGCAAGTGCAAAATCGATCGGGAATTCTTCTCCGTTTTTACGCACCGCGTTTAGTTCCACAATATGGCCGACGGCTTTCTCGGCCAGATTGGAAACCAGTCTTGTTGCCCCCTGCGACTTTCCGGAGCCAAGCAGTTTAGAAAGGTTCTTTCCTAGCAACTGATGGGGTTCGTAACCAAAAGATTGTTCAATAGATTTATTGAATAACTCAATAGTTCCCAGTTGATTTATCAAAATCAATCCGACTGGAACGCGTTCAATAATCATGCGCAAGCGCTGCTCACTCTCCTTGAGCAACTCTTCTTCCTCCCTGACTTGAGCAGCTGCATCATGGAAAGCGGAATCAACTAGTGCAATCTCATCGCTACCGGTCAAAGGAGAATTGAGGGCCAATCCAATTTTTGAACGATTGATATTTTCGATAATGAGGTTTAACCGTCCCACTATTCGATTGGCAAAGAACGCCGCGATCATTATGGTTAGGGCAGCATTGACAATCAGTCCCAGTTGAAGAATTTTGCTGTAGTTCTCGCGGCCCTGACGCTCAATCAATGGAGCTTCCTTCTCAATCTTTCGCGCCGTGGCGATAAGCGTGGTCAGATCCGCTATCAGTACATCGACATGGCTAACAATTGCCAGGCGCTTAGCTCGCCAAACCTCGATCGCCGCTTCGTTGGATAAACCTTCCGATTCCTGATGAATACCGACGATCACAGGCATACACACATTGATGTTTTCCTGAATTCGCTTTAGCAGTTTATTCTCGACAGGACGGTCTTTCAAATTCTTCTTCAGCCACTTCATAATTCCTGGAATTTCTTCCTTCGATGTTTTATAACGATGCGTGGCATCGATACCATGAGTAGTGGCAAACTTCGCGGCAGCGTCCGCCGTGTCATAGACCAATAGCAAAAGTTTGTTAGCCTTGGAGATCACCTGCCTCGCATAATCCTGGCGCTGGGCCTCCTTCTCAGCATTACGAACAAGTTCACCGAGCTGCCAAACGAAGAGCAACTCGACAAGTAGAAAAATGGTCAGCAGTATGGCGCTCTGCTGCAGCAGTGTTAATGAATTTGCGTTCCTGACTCTTCCTACCGAGGTCAAGCTTTACTCTCCGTTTGAAAAATAAACCCGACACCATGTTTTGTGTGGATGTAAATTCCGTCGGGATCCACTTTCTTCCGAAGCCGCTTCATTGTGCTCTTTGTGGCTTCCAGTGTCGATTCCGACTCGGATGACCAAACGCGATTTAAAAGTTCTTCCGCGCTGAAAACATTATTCTGATGTCGCATCAAAAATTCCAGTAGTTGGAACTCCTTCGGCAACAAGACTACCGCGCGACCATTTAAATTGACCTTTCGCTGTTTACTATCAAGAACAAGATCCCCAGCTCGCAACTCATTATCCTGAACTTCTTGCGGTCGCCGTAGCAGCGCGCGAATCCGCGCTGTGAGTTCCTTCACACTAAATGGTTTAGTCAAATAATCATCTGCACCACTGTCTAAACCAACCTCTTTATCTTCAATCGCGTCCTTGCCAGTGAGCATGAGAACAGGCGCGCTGCCACCCGCTCGGCGATATTCTTGCAGCAATTCCGGTCCAGTTGCATCGGGCAGATCCCAATCCAAGATAATCAGATTAAACACCGGATCTGCAAGTTTCTTCCGTGCTTCCGTGCCATCATAGGCAATTTCAGCGAGATACTGCTCAAAGATCAGAGATTGGTAAACCAGGTTCACCAAACCCTTATCATCGTCGACGATCAAAATCATTGTCATGTTTTTCTCCTCGTTTCGGCGTTCGATTACGAGCGCGACGGGCAATTCGTCGGACGTTTAATCTTTATGCCCTGATACGCGCTAAAATCGATCCCATTGCTTTCGCCAGTTCGCTTAACGCCCAACTGGCTTACCGTTTGAAGAATTAGACGGGTTGATTATCAACGACAATGTCCGGAAACAGGTTTGAATTAACGTTGGGATCATGTAGTTGTTCGACATCACTAAGCCTGATAATCTGGCATCAATATGTCAAACATTTTGATAATCGAAGACAAAGTCGATCTCGCCAATCTGGTGCAATCCTTTCTTGAGCATGAGCAATATAACGTGGATGCACTTAATTCGGGCGGAGGCGCGGTCGAAAAAATCACGGAAGGCGACTTCGATCTGATCATTCTCGATTGGGATCTTCCGGAAGTTTCCGGTATCGAAATTTTGAAAACGCTGAGAGCATCAGGCAATCTGATACCAGTCTTGATGCTTACGGGTAAAAATGCGATTGACGATAAGGAAACTAGTTTCGACGAAGGCGCTGATGACTATCTAACGAAACCGTTCGACATGAAGGAGTTGGCGATGAGAGTGAAAGCACTGCTGCGGCGTTCACGCGCTAAAGCTGAGTCGCCTCGACCGAATGCAATCACTCTCGATTCGAACAAACTTCGCGCAACCAGAAATGGAAGAGCAGTAGCTCTAACGCCGAAAGAATTTCAACTTCTCACATTTCTTCTGAATACCAAACCACCGCATAATGCCAAAAATATAATCGACGAAGTTTGGAAGAACGATATTTCAGCAAACAAAGATGCAATCAGGTCCACATTGAGACGACTTCGAAAGAAACTCGGACCGGACACCGCAGAGTTGAAGGAATTAAACTTTCCAGATTTGTTCAACGCCGAGACCAACCTTGGCACTACCAGCGGTGGCAACGTCGATGATGACGATGACGTACTGGATCCATTTTTAGGAACCATCCTCAACGAAAAATATGAACTAGTCGAATTGATAGGCGGCGGTGGCACAGGCGTCGTCTACAAAGCGAATCATTGTTTGTTAAACAGCTTCGTCGCAGTAAAGATGCTGTTTCCCCATATGGTGACCCGCCAACTCGCAGTGCGCAGGTTTCACCAAGAAGCAAAAGCAACCGCGTCATTGTCGCATCCAAACATCCTGAAAGTGACCGATTTCGGCACCGCAGAACAAGGGCAGCCGTACCTGATCATGGAATACCTTCAAGGCGTCAGCCTTAGTGACCTGCTTGAAGCCGAAGGCGAACTGGCACCTTATCTCGCAGTCGAAATCGCAATGCAAATCGCAGCCGGATTGATGCATGCACACAGCAAGGACGTCATACATCGAGACGTCAAGCCAAGCAACATAATGATAATCGGGAAAATTCCGGAACGTTTCCAGATCAAAATTGTAGATTTCGGTCTAGCAAAGCCAAACAGACAAGACGAGCGTATGTCAAAGATCACAGTCACAGGTGAAGTCTTCGGCAGCCCGAGTTACATGAGTCCAGAACAATGTCGCGGCGAAACAGTCGATCATCGTGCCGACATTTATTCGCTGGGTTGCGTTTTATTTGAAACACTAACCGGCATGCCACCATTCGTCGGAAAAGACCCAATCGATACAATCTTCATGCACGTCGCGCCGGAACCGCCAGCATTTAAAATGACTGGCAGCAATCAAAAACTGGTTGATCGCATGGAAAAAATCATCATGATGAGCCTCGCCAAAAAGCGCGATCAACGCTATCAATCAATCAGCGAATTCCTCGAAGACCTTCTTCAGTTCAGAGAGACGCTCAAAAACGAAGGCGGCGACATCAAGTTCGAAATATAATTGTTATTGGATTTCCAAAAAAAGGATTGCGAAGCTCTTCCAAAATAGCGTCAAAGGTTACCTTAATGTGTATGAACCACATTTGGTGCCTTATTTCTCGATGAAAAAACCTGATCCACGTCAACGCCACATTGCTTTAGAGTCTCTCTTGCTCTGCTTCGATATACGTCGTTGGGAGCAGTTTTGAAAACACCAATCCAGAGTTTAATACATTGCTCTCTCGCTCGTTCTTTCACTAACGATTGCTCTGCAGAGTTGAAGATGCTAAGCCAACTGTAGGCATGTTTAATCAATTGCGGAGCGTTCGATTCCAGGATATTCGCCTGACGCCCTAACCATTCTGGTGCCCCGGGAAATTTCGCGGCCATGCGATAGTACCTCGCTGCCGCCACTCCATCATTGGCATACAAGTACTGATTGTTTCCAGCGATGAACGGCAAAATCCAATTGTCTCGATTCGCATCAATGCCTCGATTAAGCAATTCGTCGGCTCGTTGAGGGCGTTCTTGTTCACTTCCGATTATGAATGCAACGAACCAATAAGCCTGGACAAACGTGGGATCTAACCCAGTAATAAGTTCGAGGTATTGGTCGGCCAAGGCATAGCGGTCGACCCGTCGTTGGGTCGTGTCCCCTACATAGCCGACAAACTCCAACCAGTAGAAATCCGCAAGCACCTGGTCAAAACCTAAAGATACCAACCTCACGGACTGCGCAGTAGGCAGTAATTGTGAAGACAGAGGAGGACCAAGTTTGCTCATCCCCGTGTTCAACTTCGAATGCGTAAAGTAGATGAGGAACATCGCGATTACAAGAATCACGCAGTGCATCAAAGGAAACGTTTTTCGCACTATGTCTCCAAACAAGGAGAGGCACAAAAAGTGCCTCTCAAAGAAATCTCTTCGGTCAGGTTTTCGTTATTGGTTAGACAAAGCGAGGAAAGTTCCCGCGGCGGTACCGCCCAGCATTTTCCCTCCCTTTCCAAACCCGACAATCGCATAAGTCGTTGGAGGCGAAGCACTCAAATAACGAACTTCCCCTGGCTCTCCGGTCAGATTGCCGCCCGAGCGAAGATCCCCGGGTGAAGGAGGCGTTCCGGGTAGAGTTCCTGCAGTAGGAAATGCGCTTAAACCCGTAAACGGATTGACGGAGCCTACTGCCGTGCCTATTGTGATCCCATCACTTCCACCACCAGGGAAGTAGCTCTGGTACTTAATGTCTACTTGACTGGGATAGTTACCTGCATTGTCGGTAGCAAACGCTTCAGCCGCGATCTGCGCCGTACGCATGTTCGCCTTCACCGAAGCTTCGCGCGCCTTGTCTTGAGCGCCGATGAAGTTCGGTAGCGCAATTGCTGCCAGGATGCCGATGATGATGACCACAACCAATAGTTCAATCAGAGTAAAGCCTGACTGAGACCTAATTTTTCTACGTCGCATATTTCGTACACCCTCTTCAAAAAAATCTAGAAACTACTGTGCAGAGTATTTCCGATCAAGATCATAACCAAAACAATTCAACTAAGCGATTCCCGAACGGCTTATAAAGCCCCGATTTACCCTGTCCGTAATAACAAACACCGCAATAAAGGATTACTGCCCAATTTCGAAATCCAAATAACGGTTTGCCTAAAATCAAAAGCTGCCGTCCCCACTGGTCCGGCAGCTTAACACAACTTAATACGCGTCAACCGAAAGGCGAATTGACCGTGAGAAGTTTGAATTTTAGATAACGTGCATTTTCTATCGAATCTGCTTTTGTCTGAATGAACCTAAACGGTTGCTAATTCTTTCTTAGCGTGACGCTCGTGATTCACTTTGCGTGGACGACGAAGATGGTCCATGAATCTGCCATGAGCGAGAGTGTCGATTTGAGATTGCGATGTTTTTTCTGGAACTGTGAGAACGAATTCGTCTGTCGTCTTCAGTTTAGGAGCTTGGGTGTAGCGCCCAACCATGTAGAGATAACCGCCGCGAGTTGAATATACGTAATGAATCATGCCTGCCTGCCTTTCCTTGATTGCCTGCGTCTCTGTGCCCCACCACCCGAATCATGATTGCGAAAATCAATCAAGATCGGTCTGCACCACCGACGACTCTCATACTGTACGACAACCGCAATGGTATGGGAATAGCCTTGTTTCCAAGTGAAACATAATAATGTCTCAACAATTTTGATTTGCACTCGTTACAGGTCAATGCAAATTTCGGCTTGTAATGCGCTTCTTGGCAGCACAAACAAACTTCATTCGCCCATCAACAAGCCATCAAAAATTCCCTGGATGGGG
>CAZRMH010000236.1:0-12853 GCA_964600935.1 uncultured Candidatus Obscuribacterales bacterium | reverse complement strand
CGCCCGCTCTTTCAATCCCTGGTTGAAGTAAACCGAATACCATGGTGATGCGACCAGCAAAACGACGATGCCAATCAAAATCAGTTGAGAGACCATCAAGACCGTAATTAATGAGTATTCGCTCTTCATAGATTCAACCAAAGTTGGCTTTAGCCACTAACTCCTAAAACGTTCTCGATATTTGCACCCGGCTAAATTCCCGCAACTGACTAAATACATTCCACACAAAACTAACGTTGCAACTGTAGCATGCGTTCATAGGTTGGCATTGGGATTCGTGGGCGAAGACAGGGGGGGGTTGCAGAATGAATAGTCAATTGGCCGTCAGTGGTTTAGCATTTACAAGCAGCACTAGTATAGTGCAAGGCAACTTCAACAAGCCGGACACCATTCTCGACACCGTTCGACTGTCGAGACCGACTGCTAATGGCATAATCGTGATCACGGCAAAACATGCCAGCGGGCGAATCGGGATCTCTAACAACTGCGTGATCGTCGGCGCGATTGTCGACGGAACTGGCGAGACCGGCATGGGCGCTGTCTATAAATTACTATTGGTGCCGTTCGGCACATTCAATTTTCGTCAGGAAGTTCCGCAAGAGCAGTGGCATATTCAACAGGATTTGAATCTGCACATTCACGAGGTAAAGAGATCACTTGCGGGTCCATCTTCAATTGGATTGGCTCGCCCAGCCGATGTATCGCTTACAAAATTGCCTGCTCTACCACAAGTCAGTGTCCCCGACTCTAAAACACCTGTTCAAAATGTTCAAGACTTACACGTAAAGGTGGCTAACTATTCGCGTTCAGCCGACAGCGCACTGGCTACCGGCAACACGTATATCATTAACAACTCAATTGCATCATCTAACCAGGGCGAAGAAATCTTCGAAGAATACGTTCAAAGTCGACGAACAATTCAAATCAATAACTACGAACAAACCATCAGCAGCACGTTTGTCGCAGACTGCAACAAGCTTCTGGACGCTGTCGAAAAGAAACAGAGCGAAACCAAAGAAATGGTTCGCCCGCGTCGCACCACTCTTACCGATCTTCAAACGCTAAAAAACGTACCCGAGCCCACACCGAAAAAATCGAAATCAGCTCACGGATCCCTGGTTGCGGCAGCCGCAATAGCTGCAGCAATCGGCTGCATGGCAGTGGCTGGTCTCGTGAATAACACGGTCCCTAACCCATCAACAAGCACCACTGATAGTACAGCTGAATTCATGACCGCCGCCAGTGCCCACACCTATAGTTCCACAACATCAGCAAGTACTGCTGAAGCCGACAGCGATTCCCTCAAAGATGAAACGACAACGAGTGCCAACATGAAAACTCCAATATTCACAATAGCAAACTCTCAATCCCAACCAGCCAGCCCGAATCACACGACGTATATTTTGCCCGGCGCAGGTCCAATCAACAACTCGCCGCCGCCGGTTGAACCTTCTACAGCCCAGCAGAGTGATACCAAAAATGGAACCACGCTCGATTCACTACTAGAGAAAAACAAAAGTGTTGACACAAAAAATTTGATGTTCTGGGTGCAGTCCGTCAAACGCAACCCTAACGATGCCGTTGCCCGCGAACATCTGGCTTATCAATTGCTCGCCAACAATCAAGCCCAAGTAGCCGTGCAACAGTTTCAAGCGATGATGATTTTAAGAAATCCAGACACACAGGAAATTATCAAATTCGCAGACGCTCTCGTTTTCTACGACGAGAAGCGCCTTGCCCAGCAGTTCCTCACCAACATTGCCGCCGCCGATCCGAGCAAGACAGAAGTACTGCAAAAACTCGCATTACTCAAGTAACAGTTCGCTTCCACAAACAACTAACGTTGCTGATGTAGCATTTGGGTATGGTTGCGGTCTGGGATTGGGGAGAATAAAGTGATGGCAAAACGTAAATTGTTAGAACGAAATCGCAGAACCAGAGTATTCAACAACGGACGCCGGGGACAGGGCGGAGGTCTGCTTGTACTGTCAGTTTGCATACTGGTGATGTTTTTACTAATCGTTTCGCCATTCTATTTTTTTCTTGCTAATCTCTCAACTCAAATTGTCGTCACCAACGATGCTGAACACATCGCCAGACAAGCCGCCGGAGTTATCGATGACTACAGGCTCTGGCTCGATTCGCCCAGACCAGGTTACGACGAATCAAAAGCCTTTGAAGTCGCGAGGAGCGCAGCAATAGCAATGTGCCAGAAGGAAGGATTAAAACTAGATGGTATCGGATTTGGCACCACAACAGATGCCAGTGGAACATATCGAACCCTGTGCAGCGTCAACGTCGACGCCAGAAGTCGGTTTCCTTTCCTGATAAGCGCTGGCATGTTTGACATGCGAAGCTATTTCTCCGGCAAAATTCAGACGACCGGATTCACCGAACACACCGATCAAAAGGCGTATTCAATCGTTCACATGGACGCACCGCACAATGTCGATGAATCGAAGCGCCGTCCACTTGGTTTCAATCAACGCGACGTAGCAGTGCTGCCATCCTACGGAAATTTCTACACCGCTGTCGCAGGCGAAACTACCAACCCGACAGCCTACGGTGCAGGACTGGCACCAAACCTCAGCCCAGAAAATTTCATGTCAATGAATCACTATCACTTCAAGAAATCAGACTTTGACTACGTCATGAAGACGGGCAAAGACGTTACAAACAACGCATGGCATGTAACCCGGCTAATCGATGGTAAGTGGATTACCATTACTAGATAAATATTCCGAACAGCGCTGATTAACGAAAGTCCCGCTCCCCGAATTCGGTGAGCGGGACTAAATTTGTCTTTGGTTCAAAGCGGTTATCTTTGTCGCCGGCGGTCTTGCCCGGGCTGTTGTTGAACCGGCGGAACATGTTGAGGCATTTCTCTGCGCGGCTGATGTTGTTCCGGTCTTGGTTGAATTCGTGGCTGTTCTTGTCTCGGTACAAACCTCGGCTCTGGCCGTTGGAGATGTTCAGGTCTCTGCTCCGGGCGCTGCAAGCGTTGCTCTGGACGCGACTCCGGTCGTTGAAAACGTTGCTCGGGTCTTTGCTCAGGAATCGGGAATCGAGGTTGTCTGTGTTGTTCAGGCATTCTATCCTGGTCTCTACCAGGTCCCCAGTTTCGTCCAGGGGCTTCCTGATTTGGACGTGGATGGCGATCAATCTGCGGCCATCTGCCATCGCGATTCTGAATCGGTGGTCGCGTCTCCTGTTGCTGCTGCTGTAGCCTGCGACGAAGCCACTCTTGCTGTTGCAGGTTAGACGGTTGTTGCCCTGGCTGTTCTCGTCGCCAATCTTGACTTTGCTCTTGACGCTGCCTCCAATCCTGTTCTCGTCGATACCTCCAGTCTTGATCTTGTGGATGTCCTTGCCCGCGCCATGGTTGACGAAACTGATTGTCTTGAGAACGACGGAAAATATCCTGGGTCGAAAACGGATGGCGATCGTAGGTCATGTATGGCGGTCGTTGCCCCCACTGCTGCTGTTGCTGCAGTCCCCACTGACCGCTACTGTTCGGATACCATGTGCGCCCGCCCCGATCTTGCCAATGCTCGCGACGAGGCTGATGCATCCAGCGGCTAAACTGCCCGTTCATCATTCCACCGATAAACAGTGATGTGATCATGCTCAACGGATCAAAACCACGCTGCATCGGAAATCGCTGTTGGTACTCCGGTGGATAATCTCGAGGATACCCCGAATCGTCGGACGGATACCGCCGTTCAGGTGCTCCTCGGAGAATCGCAATGCGCTCGCGTCCTTGATCACTTTCGACCACTACCTCACGGTCGCCTGTGTCAACATAGTCGTAGCCACCATTCCGACTGGGCACGCGACTGATCAGCGGATCTACTTTTAAGTCGGCACCCTGGCCGAGTTGATCGTAGTCCTGTATTCGATTAATCAGGTCGATCGCTAAGGAAGGAGGACGATCGTATAGCTCTTGCCGTATAGCATCGGCACTTTGAGTAGGATCGTTGCGATCCAGCATCAGAGCCAGTTTATCAGCTGTCCGATCGTTCTCAACGCAAGCCTGTTGTCCAAATTGTTCGCAACCCATGGAAGAGCCCCTTCGTCGGTTCGGTGTCACTCGCTAATATTGTCATCGCATCGCTTACGAAACAATGGTGCAAACACGAATGCTGCAAGAAAGTTTATCGACTGATCGCCACAACACAAAACGCCGTCAGATAGCGACTTTCAGCCGCTCCAACGTTCATCGAAAAACAATTTTTGCCACAAAATATGGTAGCGCCCGTGGTGGCGGACGCGACGAATAGTTTTCCAACGACTTCGATTGCTGTAATGCTAACTCTCATCCGTGACGGTAACGTGACCTGAAAAGGCGCCCTTCTAAATGTTTGGAAACCGCCACAGGTTCCCGCAATATCACAAACGAGTACGTGCTTTCCCCATTCACGCTATGGGCTAGGTCCATGGACAATACTCACCACATGGCACCCATTGGCTGTAACTGTTGGCGAGCGCTGCTTATTTATGGACACCCCCACCCCCACCGATGCTTCGCGGCAAACCACCGCGCTCAGCCCGGTAATTGATGGTCTTAACGCATCCTTCTCGGACCGGGCACTGAAAGAGATCTCTAAAGATTTCGGTGACTTCACATCGATAAAACGCGATGGTCCCCGTCTGCAGATGGCCAGAGAGAAAAGCAATTCGCTTCCAATCGGAACCGAATATTTAAACGGCAATCTAAAGGTAAATTCTCTCGACTTTGCAAAAGATGTTGGACTGGAAGTCGACCATAAAACCAAAACCGCCTCCAACATCACTGGCGTGTCGCTAAACCTGACGATTTTCAATCAGCCATACGGATTTGACGTGACCAAAGTTCGCGTCGGTGAAGACAAAACCGGTCAAAAAACTCTGATCACCGAATTAAAAAATCCGCTACCCGAATCGGGACGCAGATTAGCAGGAATGCCACCCTCATTTTCAGTGGAAATACCGGTCACCAAAGATGGCTTCAAAGCGCCTGTTCTGAGCAAAGTTTTTGCGGATGCCGCGTCATCGACGGGTCCTTCGATAGCCGGTCTACTGACGTCAGACGCTTTGACAGAAGCATCGAAAGTGTCGTTGTTCGTCGAGTCCAATCCAAAGTGGGTCAACAATGTCGTTGAGCCTGCGCTTCAAGACATTCTAAGAACGCTGGTAGTGAAGGAGCCGGAAAGGTCCTGGCACTCAGCGCCTCCGACCCAGTATCAGCTCAGCGATAAGCCACCGGTAAATTTCCTCGAGGCGCCACAAGGGAAATTCACTAAACCTGTCGAAGCGGCGATGAAACCGCTGATACTTATGCCGCCGGACATCTCGAAACCAGGTGATTACGATCAAACAATGGTGATTGAAGGTGCAACGCGAAACTATCACATCCATGTGCCACCAGGCTATAACGGCAAGACGCCGATGCCGATGGTTATGTTGTTGCACGGTCACGGTCAGGATGGAAAAACAATTGCGCAACACACCAAGTTTAACGAAATGGCTGACCGCGAAGGTTTCATCGCTGTCTACCCGGATGCGCGCAGCTGGGCTGGGCGTGACGATTGGCGCGCTTGGGACACAAACAACGGCTTAGTTCCTCCGGGATCTCGCGCTGATGATGTCTCATTCATTCGCAAAATGATCGAAAAAGCAGAAGAGACATACGCGATCGATCCCAAGAGAATTTTCCTTGCCGGTCTCTCGAACGGAGGCATGATGAGCTTCCGCGCAGCCGGTGATCTCTCCGATAAAATTGCTGCTATCGCGATCGTTAGCGGTGCAATGAGTGGCAACGAACCATCACCAAAATCGCCAATTTCAGTTTTAAACATTCATGGAACTGAAGATGGAATCGTGCCATATGATGGTTTGAAAAATGTTCCCGCTTCGCTTACTTCCATTGGTTTGCCGAAATTCAAATCGATGGACTACGCCACTAACTTCTGGGTCGAACAAAACAAAATTACCGATCCACCGATTGTTTTGAAAAACGGAAACATCACCGAACGGAAATTTATTAATGCAGAAACTGGCGCAGAGGTAAATGAAACCACCATCAAGGGAGACCACCACATCCCGTCTGACATCGACGCCGTCACCGGACAAATTTGGAAATTTTTCGCATCACATCCCAAAGCAACTGGTACCACATCCGGTACATTACAGGTTGCCGACGGCGAACAATTCAACATCACGAAAAAACTGAAAGCCCATATGGAAGCGCGCGGCGCCAACGGTTTGCAGCTTGACGCAACACTAATGCTTTCTGAAGTGAAATTTCTTCCCGACGGCAGCATATCGCCGTCCTCGATGATTGGAAAATTCGAGCGACAATCTGGCGTCCATCTCAGTGATACCGTCAGTCAATTTTTGAAATCAACTACTAACGTTTCAAAAGCCAAAGAACGAATCCAAATCGACATGGCAGCGCCACAGAAGATCGACATCAACAGTGCAGGTGGTCCGGTCACAGTTCATTCGCTGAATGTCGAGAGCACATCGTTTAACCTGTATGCCGAAAAAGACAGATCGTCGCTCACTGATATCAAAGGAATCAGTTTCGATGTGTCGGCACTCGGTAGAAATATGAACATTCCAGTGACCGAGTTATCGCAAAAAGTCGACAATAATGGTGCGCCATATTATCGAGTCAAAGCCACAAACCCGCTTGGTTCCTTGAGCAGAGCAGCCATGTTCGCAAGCCATGACATTCCAGTTGAGGTTCGCATCGGCGACAACGGTCAACCAACCATTCTCAATCAACGAGAAATCAAAGATGCAACTCTAGGTGTCAATCCTGTAATCCGTGGATATCTCGATATCGGAGAACACGGACATCGCGCCTTTACTCAACCATCCTGGGGCAACGGACTAAACTTGGCAAAAGATGTCGGCATCATGGGCGGTGGCGGATTCGGCGCTTATAAACTTGCCGGTGCTGCTAAATTTGGAACCAAAGGCAAAGTCGGTATCGCCCTGACAACTGGATTAATCGTTGCACCAGCAGCCATTCACGGAATCGAACGCCTGGTCACCAGCGACAAATAGGAGCGCGCTGAACGCGGCGCCCAATCTGGTTAGCTGCCGTTCAATAGAGAGCGCGTCTCAAACAGAGGAGGCGATGCATTTCTGCATCGCCCTGCACTGAAGCAACTTATCGAATTAAGCGAAGAGAGAAACCAACTTAGATAAGGTTTGTCAGCCCGGCTCACGATCTGGAGCAAGCTCGAACAGACTCTTAGTCGCGACGATCTTGTCTGATTTTGCGATTGAGATTATCTTCTCTTCTGTCGAGCGCGCGTTGTTCTTTTCTTGACAAACGACCACCGGAAGCTTCCATTCGATCTCTGCGGTCTTCGATTTTGTTTGCCTCACGATTGATGTTATCTGCCTCGCGTCTGGTGATGCCATCACCGGCAACACCATCACGCCGGTCGCCGCGCACTGGGTGTTTGTATGTTCTGGTCCAATCCCATGGCTGATTGCCACACCATCTGTTGGCGACGTTGCGGTCATTGGATTCGCGATAGATCGCCTGACCGAGCGAATCAAGTTCAGCGTCGATTCGGCGGCGCTCCGCCATGCTCAAACCGTTGTTATTCAACTGCGCCTTCATAGTGTTGATTCGATTTAAACGCGCTCTCAAGTTAGCAGCTTCCGATCTCGTAATCGAACCGTTTCTCACGCCAGCGTTGATTCTCGCTTCTTCATCAGAACTCATCAAATTAAGATTCCAATGCTGCCACGAACCCCAGTTTTGATTAGAGACAGGTGGTCTCCAATTTCTAGCCCAGCCGAACGGACTACTGCCAAGCCATTGCGAGCGCCTGTCGTTATCGGTGCTCTCGCGAAAAATGGCTTCAGCGAGCTTATCAAGCTTGTCGTCGAGTTTGGCTCTCTCGCCAGGATTCAAACCACCAGCAGAGATTCTAGCTTTGTAGTTGTTGATGTCGTCCAGACGGGACTGAAGTCTCGCCGCTTCTTGACGGGTCAACGAACCATTTTTGACACCAGCGGTGATGCGAGCTTGTTCGTCGGTAGAAATAGTATTCAAATTCCAGTGCTGCCAACTTGGCAAGTTCATATAGTTTTGAGCCTGAGCCGGAAGCCCCAGAGCGACCAATGCCACCAGAGACAAAAATGTTCGTTTCATGTCCTTATTTCTCCCTCGCTATCTGAACGTAGTGACGCAACCGAAACAATTTTGATTCCAGAAAATTCCCAGTGTTTCAAAAAGAATCAGTTCACGAGACTTTCGAAAACTTGGAAGCGCTTACTGCACGGCGTGTTTCAGTCTTTAAAAAATTCAAAATTGGTCGCGACCCAGTCGGAATAGCGTACTCTATTGGAAACAAGTTTTGACTATAAATAGAGGATATTATTTATGTTCGTCATAGAGAAACGCCCCCCAACCATCCTTGACGAACGATTGAACCTTCTTGCGATCGGCAGCAGCTAATGCGGTCTTGCCGAGCTTGTCATAAGCTTTCGCTCGTGCCGAGTAACATGATTCGATTTGCTTATCATCAGATTTTTGTCGAGCGATTGCGTTAAGGGCAGAAGTATAATCCCTGACCGCAAGATCAAATTTCTTCATTCCGTAATACAAATCGCCGCGACTCTTGAAGCTGGCATCGGCATTGTCCTTTTGATATTCAATCGCTTTGTTTAAGTCAGCAAGCGCCCTCTCAGGCTTCTTTTGAATGGCATAAAAATTTGACCGCATGCGATATAGCGAGCTACCGCGAGGAGACAGTCTAATTGCACTGGTGACATCGGCGATGGCAGCATCCAGATTACCAGTTTCAAAATAATACCTGGATCGAAGTTCAAAATATAACCACTTTTTGCTGTCCATCGCGATCGCCTGGTCCAAATCTTTTTTCGCCTGATTCATATGCTCCAACGCTAAATGCGCTTGACCACGTAACGCGTAGGCGTAGTCCAGCCGCGGGTCTAGATTAATTACCCGATCGAACGTTTTGATAGCGTCACGATATTGGAGATGCGCAATCAGTATCGCCCCTTTGTTCAACTCAGCATTCGCATCGGCGAGCGCCGGACCCACGTCAAAAAGCAGTGCCACCAAAAGCGATACCATAAGTTTGCAAAATCGCCGGTAAGGTCGTTTCATCTCAAATACCGAAACATGGACATTTATGCTCCGAGCTGCAGGCGTTAAACGAGATACGACTGTGCTAACTCCCGCACAGTCGTGAGAACCTTCATGATGGTCCAGCCTGAATACCCGCCGTAGAACGCGACAAAGCCGAAGAGCACAAGAACAAAACCCAAAGTCACACCGATATGTCCGGGTTGTGATTCCAAGCCCGAACCATACGCGCTTCCATAAGTGCCACTTTGCTCATCTCGAGATTCAGCCCAGGAATAGCGAACCAGTTCTATTCCACCAAGGAGTGCCAGGATGCCGACGATGTAAAGTCCGATTGTATGGTCCATAAGACTAACCTCCACGTCTCTTTAATGTGCCACAATCTGGGCGATAAAGAAACAACCAACAGCTCAGGAACTGTTGATAATTCCGGAGAAGTTCTGCCCCAGACGTTATGCTTGGAATAGCTGGTTTTCCAGTTCCAATTTCTCACGGCTTGGCAATGGCAAATTTTCAGAAATCACTTGGACATTATGTGGAAAACATCAAACCTGGTCTGTGGAGGCTAGTGTTTCATCTTCCTACAACTACGAACTGTTGGCTTTATAATGACGCAAATGGACTGACACTCATAGATGCCGGAAATTTTTGGAACGCTAACACCATACTCGATACCATCAACGCAATTGATAAACCACTGCGCCAGATTGTTATCACACATGCACATCCGGATCACGCCGGTTCCGCAGCTTACTTATCGAATAAAACAGGAGCCGTCGTCTTCGCACACGAAGCCGATGTTCCCTTCTTGCAACACGCTAGAAGTATCGCTGACCTTCCTGGATCGTTCGAATCTCAAAACCTTCATAAAACGGCTCGCTTACTGGGTATTCTCGCTCCTCCAAAGATCGAGGGTATCCAGCCCGTCACCGATGGAACACAAATCGGCGGTCTGCAAATTCTTCACACTCCCGGACATACTCCAGGAAGTATTAGTTTGTGGTGCGAAAAGGAACAAGCTCTTTTCGTCGGTGACAACGCCAGCAATAGGTTGGGTAAGCTAAAAACGAACCTCTCATGGTTTACTCTCAATACTGTAAAACTGAAAAACAGTATGCAAGTCTACTCGACATATCCAGCCCGAATAATTCTGCCCGGACACGGAAACGCCTATTATTCCTCAACCGCGGTGCAAGATTTGCTGAACGCGATGCATTGATCGATAACTAGACTGAATCGAGACATCAGTCATCTATCGGTCCGCGTTCACAGCGAATCGTTTGAACGAGTGTCGCGGACGATGAAGCGGCATCTAGCATCAATGCAGACTGTATAGACAGAAGCGAAACTAGATAACGAATTGCCTCGCATTCTAGTTCCGCTAGCATTAGGTTAGATACTGGCTCAGAATTATCTGCGACCCGCAACCGCCTCACGTTTTTCCTTTGGTGTCTCGTCCAGAGGCTCAGCCTTTCCGGTTGTGTCCTCACCGAGCTTTTGCATGATGCTGCGTCTATGGCGCCAGGCGAACAAGGCTGCTATAGGTGTGCCGACTACAATCATGAGACCAACGCCGACAACCGCACAGAGAATCAGAGTACTGGTGAGACTGACGACCTCTTTAAGCTCTTTCAAATCAGTTTTCAAAGCTTGAAGTTCATCATTGACTCCCTCGACGGGTTTTTGCAAACCAAGTACGGGAGCTTTGAGCTCGGACACCGGTTTATATATCTTGTTGAGCTGCACCTCGACTCTACCAAGCCGTTGGTCGACACCACTCATCTGATTATGAATGCCACCGATATCGGTGCGGAGGTTACCCATCTGACTTTGCACGCCAACCATATCTTCTCTCAAACCTAGCAGCGGTTTTTGTAATGCAGCGATTGGTGCTTCAAGTCGCATAATCTGCTTCTCGAGGTGAATAACTTGCTTTTGCATGTCGATGATTGGCTTGAAGATCCATTTGACCGGATTCAAATGGCCAAGCTTGAAACCTTTTTTCTCGGCCTTAAAAATTTCTTTGTCGACGTTCACGCCATCAATTTGGTTGACGGCATCCACCATCTTCTTGTCGGTGGCTTCTTGCTTTTTAGCTGCATGATTAACTACTGATTTCGGAGCCTTACCGTTCTTTTTGATGGCACCCTTCACGGCGTTCGGATCCACCGCGACCGCTTTACCATCGTTTACTTTTTTAACTACGTCATTTGAGGCTTTGTCGGCAGCCTTTGCTGCAGCGGTCTCCGCCGCTACTCTGGCAGCATCTTCAGCTGCGGCCTGCACGTTCTTGTCCGAGGTCTTGGCTTCCACCCGATCTCCTGCTTCTTTTGCAGCCTTTTTGGCGGCTTTCTCAGCCTTTGCTTCTGCTTTCTCTTCCGCTTTCGCTTCAGCCTTAGCTTCTTTCTCGGTCGCAGGCACATGATCTACCGCATTCTGAGCGATCAACAGCGGACTGTTTTTAGATCCCGTATCAGCAGCGAACGCACCGCTGCTCATAATCAGGCACGCCATAAGTGCGCTAATCATTCCAAACTCTCTCTGCCTCAACATCGCAAGGTCTCCCATCAGACTAACTAAACCCCTCTTAGCACTGTCTGTTGTCCGCGATGTACTGAAAGCTTGGGCAAATACGCCAATATAAAAACAGTATTTCTCAATCCTTTTTAGGACTGGCGGTTGTGTGATCGTGAATGATTTTCCAACCAGCGCCAGTTTGCTTTAAAACCAAGCTGAACACGCCATCGGCGTTGCCTGTCGGATCTGCTTTCACCAGGTGAAAATGCCCGACACAGAAGGCGCTGCCCTTATTAATTTCGACAATGCGAAGATTGGAAAACGACAGTTTACCCATGTCACCGCCTGTGGTGCCATACTTTTTGACGTACCGATCGTGAATGGCATCATAGCCCCAAACCTCCTCACCACCTGAGGTATACGAGGTATCCGCTGAGTCGAGGTAACCCGTCATGAAAGTAACGAGATCACCCTTGTTCCAGGCATCAGCTTGCAAGTCGAGCACGCTTTTGACTGACGCTGTGTTGTCGACATGACTGGATTTACTCAATGTCGGACAAATACCAACAAAGAGCAACAGAATTATCGCCACCACCGTTTTAAAATTCAGGTTCACAAATTCACCCTCGCTTGACTTTCTGAATACCCAAAAACCGCTCCCTGCTGCCAGCCCTATCGAGAATTTCAATTCCTCTATCGGTCAGCTTTTTAATCGCTTGCTTAGAAACCGTTGGACAGTCAGCCAGATAAACCTGCTTCAGCTTTTTCATTCGACAAAGCGTATCAATACCAGCGTCAGAGATCCTTGTCCTTTTCAGCCCCAAGATATTGATATCGGGAAGTTTCGCGATTTTCGTCAGCGCAGCATCGTCTAAATCAGTATCGTTGAGAACCAAGATTATCAAGTTATGGAGGGGACGAAGAAGCTCCCAATTGACGGAATCCAGACCCCACCCCGCCTCAAATATGATATACGCCAGGTTTTTAATTTTAGTCAGTGATACCAGAAGTTTGTCATCGACGTGGACATAATAGAGAGTCAGCTCGCATAGCTGTTGGTTGGCGGCAAGCAAATCGATCGAATCGATATCAACTTTGACAGACTGGCCACCTATCCGGAGACGGCTCAGTGTGGGAATTTTCGACAACTCGACAAATATTTCTCTGTCAATATCTCTATCGGTGAGAATGAAAAATTTGAGGGGCTGAGTTCGCAAA
>CAZRMH010000235.1:0-12863 GCA_964600935.1 uncultured Candidatus Obscuribacterales bacterium | reverse complement strand
CTCGGTTATTTGCTAGGAGCTGCTGTTATAGCCTCTGTTGTAATGCGCCGGTTCTGTTTCTCATTAACCGGATTAGGAAGCGCGCTCCCACTTTGTGCACCGGCCCTGGTGGCAATGGCTGCCTATTCCATAAGTGCTCATTTGTCCGGACACATGATGGAGCGTTACTTTATTGCGTGGACAGTTTTACTTTACTCTTCGGTGCTCCTGGCGTTTCGCCAGCCATCGTCAACCGAACTTTCGGATGATCAAGGCAAGCGTGAGGTACGAGGAAAGCGGTTTATGCTGCTGTGTATTGCGATAGGCATGATGCTGAACACGATTGTTTTGCTCGGCTTGCATGCACACGTTCCAGTTGCCTTCCCTGGAAACAAGCCTTACGACATCATGGTCGCTGAGAAGGCTGTCGAACTTGGTCTTAAACCTGGCGATAAAATCGCCCAAATCGGCTTCAGGCGTTACTATTGGGCGCGGCTTGCCAAACTGAGAATCGTCGCTGATATTTTTGATATTCGTGGTTTCTGGGCGATGGAACCTGCGCGCCGAGAACAGCTTATCGACACGCTTCGCCAGCATGACGTCAAAGCGATAATCCAGACGTGGGCGGTCGACGATGATCTTCCCGGTGCTGGTGATGGTTGGGTAAGCGTGGCAAACACGAACGCGAGAATCTACCTGATTCCAGCCAAGTCGACGGTGTTAACCGAAACAGCCGAACCCTCCAGGATTACCGCGCCAGCCGAAACAGCTGAGCCCTCAAAAACAGTCGAGTAACTCAACTGATCGAGGTTGCCTTATAAATATCAGCGGTTTTTGCTGGCTGATGTGGCGATTAGCGCGCGTCGGGCTCTTTCTTCAATAACGATCTAGGTTCGATCGAGCGGGTGATCGACATCGCGCTGATGAACAGGGAGCTGAAACACGTCATTGTGCCTATCATGATCAGGGTGGCAGCAAATGGCATCCAGGCTGGATTGCCGCCGAATAGAACTTCCTGGCGTAACCAGGCCGCAAAAATAATTGCGAGAATAACTAGTCCGCCAAAGGTCATCACCGACCCGAGAATCAGACCCATCTCAAGCGTGAACAAACCGTAGAAGCCGAGTAAAAACGTGTTCTCTTTCTCGAATCGACGGCTGAACGAATATGTTTTGGCGTGTAGCCAGAGGCTCAAAACCTCGACGCCGAGGACACTAAATATGGTGCCGACGATGGCGATTTGTTCTTCAACTCGAACGTCGCCTATGTGTATCAAATTTAGCAGTGTAAGCGCATGAACAGCCATCCCTAGGACGACCATCGAGATTCCTGGTCCGAGGAAGATATGGTTTGGTGAATACAAAACCATGAAGCGCAAACTGCGCCAGCCGTCTTTGAGCGTGTGCAGTTTCGATTCACCAAGGCGCGGCGCGAGAACGATCGGAATTTCGGCAACGGAGATTTCTGTCAATCTGGCATTTATAGCCAGTTCCAGATTGAATTCCATTCCGGGGCTTACTGGCTTGATTAGCTCGTAAGTTTCGCGACTGAATGCTCGATAGCCGCAGTAAACGTCGGTGTATTTTGTGTCGAAAAAGATGTTGAGGATAAAGGTCAGCAGAGGATTACCGAACACTCTGTGGAGAAACGGGATTTGCGCTTGCCCCCCGCCGAGGTAGCGACTTCCGGTAACAAATTCTTTTTTTTCGTCGATTAACTGTTTAAGAAAATCAGGAATGAGGTTGAAGTCGTAAGTGTCATCGGCATCGACCATAATGAAATATTTGCCGCGTGCCTCGGAGAAGCCCTTCAGGTACGCATTGCCGTATCCACGGAGCGGCTGGTGGCAGACTCGCACGCCCATGCTCTCGGCAATTTCAACAGAGCGATCGGTAGAACCATTATCGGAAACTACAATCTCCCCGTTGATATTTTCTCGTTCGTAAACCTTCTTGATTTTCTCGATACAGATGCCGAGACCGGCTTCTTCGTTGAGGCAGGGCATAACGACTGAGACCAGTGGTTGGTCGATCGATATGTCGGTATGTTCGCTTTCGGGCACTTTATTACCTGGCATCCTGGATAATATCGTTATAATGAAATTAGTTACTAAGGCCAAACCCATCATTTAAGGACGGGAAACCGTGCGCAATTCTCTCACAGAAGCGATGCATTTTCTCCATTCGTATTTCTCGGATGATCCATCCTACCTTATCTTTTTTGTGACCGCGGTCTGCAACGCGCGCTGTAAGCACTGCTTCTACTGGGAAGAAATCGCTTCGGCGAACTCAAAGAAGGAACTCAAGCTGGACGAAATTGAAAAGATTTCGAAGAGCATGAATTTGATTTATCTGTCGATCGGCGGCGGCGAACCTTTTCTGCGGAAAGACTTGCCTCAGATCGTCGAGGCGTTTTACAAGAATTCCGGATTGCTTTACTGCAACATCGTCACAAACGGGTTCTACACGGACTTTATCACCAACGGCTACGCTTATATCCGTGAGCATTGCCCGCGGCTCAAACTCAAAATTCAGATTTCGTTCGACGATTTTCAAGAAGAGCATGATGCCTATCGAAAGGTGCCTGGCATCTTCGACAAGGCGGTAGGGTCATTGAAAGCACTCTCCGCGATTCGCGCAAAAGATCCGTTATTCAATCTCGACCTGGCGACTTGTATGACGAAGTCGAATAAGCACAAAGTCGTCGAGCTGCTTGAATACATGCGCAAGGAGGCTGATTTTGATTACTATCAGTTCCTCTATCCGCGCGGAAACGCTGAGCATTCGGAAGAGAAAGATGTGACTGCCGATGAATGGTGGGAAGCGTTGAAGACTGTTCACGAGCGCGATTTACGCGCCAACCACAATCCAATTCTTGCGGCGATCAATAAAATTGCCAAGGATGGAATTTATCGATATTTGAAGTCCGATGCCCATCGGTGGGACTGTCTTGCCGGTCGCAAGTTTGTCAACATCACCGAGCGTGGTGTCTTGCAGCCATGCGAAGTTCTTTCGCAGATGCAGCCGAACTACGATTCGGATCTCGGCACACTCGCCGATTTTGACTTTGATGTGCGCAAAGCGATGAAGACTGAGAAAGCAAAGAAAGTCGCCGATTACATCATCGAATCGAAGTGCAGATGCTCTTTTGAATGCGCTTCAAACTGTAATGTCGTTTTTGCGAAGAAAGAAGCTGCCCGCGTTCTAGGAGCCATGATTACTGGTGGATAGCCCACGCAACATCTCTGTTGTGGTGATTGCTAGAAACGAAGAAAAGTATATTCTGAACTGCTTGAAATCATTGGCGGCTCAGGACTTTCCACGTGAGTTGTTCGAAGTCGTGCTTGTCGACAACTGTTCGACCGATTCAACGTCGAAGATTGCGCATGGGTTCATTGCTGAATTTCCAAACCTTCGTGTTGTCGAGAATCCCATTCCTGGGGTTGCCGCTACTCGGAATGCTGGTGTTCATGCGGCTAAGCATGATATCGTCGCCTTTATCGATGCGGATTGCGAGGCTATTGATTCCTGGTTGAGTATTCTGGCGAATGTGTTTTATGCCGAGACTGAAAAGGATCCGAAAGTGGCTGCGGTAGGTGGTCCCAACGTGATGCCGGAAAACACGACTTTCTTTCGGCGAGTGGTGGCAGTGGCGGTGACTAACTACTGGGGCAATCACGGATCTGCGCAAGCGAAAATTTTCGGGCAACTCGTAGAGGTCGATCATCTGCCGACTTTGAACGTAATGTTCGACAAAGAAAAAATCATGGAAATCGGATTGTTTGACGAGAAGCAGGGCAATATTTCGGAAGACGTCGATTTGAGTCATCGCTTGCGCGGCAGAGGCTACAAGCTGCTCTTCGACCCGCGGGCGATAGTCTCGCACCGGTGGCGTGAAGATTTATCCGGTTGGATGCGCAATATGGAAGTTTATGGCAAGGGGCGAACCTGGCTAATGAAGAAGGATCCCAGCCATATCAAACCGCAGTTTGCCGCGCCGATATTGCTATTGATGGCATGCCTTTTAGCACTGCTATCGCCTCTCTGTCTTGCGATGGGAGCGCCGGCGTGGTTTTGTGCGCTGATCGCCTTGCCATTCTTGACCTATTGCGCACTCACTTTTTTAGTGAGCCTATATGCTTGTTTTTCGAATGGAAAACCTCATTACATACCGGCGGTATTCTTCGTTTATGCCGTAACGCATCTGTCGTACGGTGTGGGGCAGATTCATGGGCTTTTCGCGCGGCGCGGAACGGGCACCGGGCATAAGTAGCAATTCAGCGATTTTGTTCTATTTCGTGTCGCTAGTGGTGCTGAATTCAAACAGTTGAAGTTTGTACTCCGGTGAGAAGACGTTCCATGGTAGTTCGTTTTTAGTTTCATTTATGGTGAATGAAACGACTTCGTTGTTGCTCAGTCCATCCCGGTTTTGTTGGTAGAGCTGGTTGACTTGATCTGGTTTGACGACGAACGGAGAAAGAATAAATCCTGATTGCATGATGTCGCTTGGCGCGATGAAATGTTTCTTCGAACCATCCCTTAATACGACATCGATGGCTGGCGGGAAAATTCTGAAGAACAGCTTTTGAAGCGATCCTAAGATGGTCAGGTTTACGTTGGCAGGCTTGATGAAAACGATTTTGTTCTCGGATTGATTTAGCGTAACTTCATCGCCAAGCTTTAAAACTTTTGTGCCGATATCTTTTAATTCAGGTTTCAAAACAAGCCTGCGTTTTTTCAAAACCAAACCGGCTGGCTGGCATGAAATTGGCTCATAGTGCGTGAGAAGCGTTGTCCATGATTGCCCGTCGTAGAGAGTAGGATAGTAACCGTAGCAATCTTTGAGATCTTGCACGATCAAAGTCGGCGCCGCTTTTTCGGATGCCAAATGATCTTCGTTTATCTTTGGCAGCGGTGTTTTGTACGCCAGGTAACTTTGAAAAACCGGACGGGGGCGGTAATCGTAGTTATGTGCGATCGCGACGTTTGACAATGCCGGAAAAATATCAACCGGTCCGCTGAGTTCTGGCAGTTTATTCTCGTCGACAATCTTTTGCATTCGCTTTGCGTGTTTTTCGGCGAAGGTCCGATTCCCGCTAAGGTACGCGATACCAGGGGCGGTTCTAAAGCCGAATTCTAAAAAGTTGTATGCGATTAGCGCCGGGTAGCGTGTGAGCAGTGGCAGTTCAAGTGGAAGACTGAGCGGCAATGCGACCAGAAGCATAATGGAGACGGCAGCGCCTGCTGCCCACCGATAGACTTTCTTGGTTTCATACTTAAAAACAACTGGCAATAATGCTAGTGCTGCAAAACCATAAACCGATGAGGCGATCACCTCGTGGTCGATTGTCTGGCGCACATATGCCGCCTTAAAGGTCAAAAAAAAAGCCCGCTTTCAGCTAAAAGTGCCGGCATCAATCCTCTGCCCAGCCGCTTGTAGGCTAGCTTTGCGAAAGTGAGGAACAGTATGGCTGCGGATGCGATGGATGCCAGGATCGCGAGCAGCCAGTTTGGAGTATCGAATGCCGTCATTGCCTCGCTATGACCGGATGTCACGGGCAGCGATGTGAGAATGTAATTTGCCAGGGTATCGATTGGCTGACCTGAGCAAAGCCATGCGAGAACCAGCATGGCGGCGAATGTGAGGGTGAGAATCGGGCGTGAGCGTTTGACAAAAATTTCGTCAATCGCAATGAACACGATTGTCCATGCTGCTGCGACGAAAAATGTGAATTTGACTATCGCCGTCAGAGCTAGCAAAAATACAAGAATTAGGGTTTCCGGCGATGGCTGTTTCTTTCGATCATCGATCAAAAAGTATTGGTTTACCAGAAGAATCGGTGCCGCGAGGAAGAATACGTCTGCGAAGAAGCTGTAGAGGGCGATCAGTCCCAGAATCCACAGGGCGGTTCGAAACGGGCTGCCGAGTAGCCGTTTGCCTTGCAATACTAAAACGACTGTTGTGAGGCAACAGAGCAGTGCCTGAAGTGCAACTTTTAGATGGAAGGTGAGTGGGAAAAACGTCTGACCGTAGATGAAGCCCAGTGGACCGAAAGTGAAAATGTAGTCTTGACCGCAGAGATCGCGGCGAGAGGCGAACAGATTTAGCGCGAGGTCCCAGGAATCGTCTTCCGGAACGGGGATGACGCGCGGGTTAAACGGCAAAGTTCGCAGCAAAGTGAAAACGACGATCAACGCGCCCACGCCAATCCACAAACCGACGCGACTTTTGCTATCAGTCGTTTGCGGCTCCAATGAATTTTGCTCTGCGGCGGTCGTGTCCACTTCAATCACCAGTCACTTCTGGTTTTATAACATGCCTGGGAAATCCCAATATTTATCAGAGGTTCTGACAATTAACGTAATGGTTGTACATCGTTCTGTGCTGGGCGTACTAGAGTGGGTATATACCCTCTGAAGGCTATCGCTCGATTGCCCAGCTGCGGACTTACCACCATGACGTCGTCAGCCCAGACCGCATCTTCCGAAACGATGCCAGCTCCAGAAGGGGGGCGGCAGTCGCTCTTTTGTTATCCGTGGATGGCTGGGCGCAATTTTGATCTGCTCTGGTATTTCGCGCCGATTTTTGTGGCGGCGGCCGCGAGCTATTTGATTCGCACCAATCCCGCCTGGGGAACAGGGCTGCTCTTTCTGTTTGTAGCTAATGCCTTTGGTGTTGGACCGGCGCACCAGGGACCGACATGGTTTTTCTACTTTGATAAGCGCAACCGTGAATATTGGTCGCAGGACAAAATGCGGGTGTTCCTTTATTACTTTGCGCCCGTTTTGGTATTTGCTGTCTCGATCGTTCTGGCTCTATATGTGCCGTGGTTGAGCCTTCTGGTCACCACACTTTGGGGCATTCAGCATTTCGTTCAGCAGAATTTCGGCATCACTCTGCTGTATCACAACAAGAACAATAAT
Source organism: uncultured Candidatus Obscuribacterales bacterium (assembly GCA_964600935.1). GTDB lineage: Bacteria > Cyanobacteriota > Vampirovibrionia > Obscuribacterales > Obscuribacteraceae > JADYXR01. Next base: position 5,961 of record CAZRMH010000235.1, on the reverse strand, counting down.
GAAGCTATCCCCGAGCGGCAGCTGTTGTTGCGAAGTCTCTGGACGCCTGCGATTTTCTTCATTGCGATTTTCTTCCACCATGTCTGGACTACACCAGGTGTTCTTTCAGGCAGTGTGGCGAAAGCTGCGACGACTGCAGCGCAAGCTGCTCCTCCGATGGATGTTTGGGTGATTGGTGTCTTTGCGATACTGGGAGTGGTGGCGCTCTATGACGTTAGTCGAGTGCTGCTGCACCTCAGAACTCAGGTCAATAGTGGCGCTCGAATCAACGTCCCGGCATTTATGTTTTGGGCTGTCTCCGTCCTCTATTACGTGCCGTATCTTCTGCCTGGGCAGACACTCGCGACCGTCGCCGTCATCCCTGGAACGATGCACTGGTTCCAGTACATTGGTCTGAATATGATATTAGTGAAGCAAAAATACCGCGAGAGCGAGCGCAAGAATGACATCCCGTGGGGTGCCACCAAACTCATGGTCGTGCTCTGCTTAGGTTCGACCTCGTTCTTCTTATTATCGCGGGGCCTGCAGCAAAACTTCGCTGTTGATAGCTTTAACTGGAGATTTCTTCTGGGTGTCTATTTTGGTCTGGCAAACGTTCACTATTTCCAAGATGCGTTTTTCTGGAAATTCAGAGAGCAGTTTCAACGCGAAAGTATCATGCCTTTCCTGATGAAGGCGCGAAAAGTCTAAGCTGCTCGAAGTAACCTGAAAAAGTTTGAGCGGTCCGCTTTTTTAGTGAGCAGAAAACGTACTTGCGCAGCTGAATCTAAGGATATTGCCGAAATTTCAGAAGCTATCGATGTGCCATGGGTGCTCAGTTCCGCGAGTGGCGTGAAACGAAAACGATTGCCGTTTGTCGTGAATTCTCTGACAGGGGCGCTGTTTTTGTGGTCCCCGAGTCCCAGCGCTTTGAACGTTAAACCTAGCCCACGTAAGCATTTCCGGCTTCGAGAGAACTTGAATTTGATCGTCAACTGATTCTAGATTTCAGAAGTCTCTTCCTCTCGAAACACTCAGGTCGTAGCTCTCAACGTCTAGACACTTCTCGCGCGTATTTCAACCTAACTCAAGCACTGTGCCAGTGTCTGGTTTGAATGGCATGTGTTTGATGTCGCTGCGCTTGGTCTGATTTTTCCTGACGCTTCACAGGGAGCGTTACCAACTTGTGCTGCGCATCGATCCGATGGGCGGCTTTTCACTGGAGAACTAATGTGGAAATCTTGTTTCTTTGTTTGACGGCTTTAACGCTCGGTCTTCGGCATGGGCTGGATATCGATCATCTCGCCGCTATGCTCGATATGGCTGGCACCTCGGTAACTGAAGACGCCCGGCCGAAGGGCACGCGTTTGTCCGGCCTCTTGCACGCCACCAAGCTACCGGCGTTTTACGTTTTCGGGCATGCTCTGATGGTCGTGATGCTCGGTCTGACCGCGCTCGCTTTTGGTTCCATCATTCCCGAATGGGTGGACGATGTGATGGAACGAATCGTCGGTGTCACGCTGCTGCTGCTCTCCCTGTACCTGTTCTACTCGCTTGGGATGTTCATGGTCAAAGGTAAGGAGCTCAAGCTGCGCAGTCGCTGGATGGTTTTGTTTGCCGTGGTTGGGAATAGTTGGCACTGGTTGATTTCCAGGGTGTTCAAGCACCATCACCACCACAAGCATGAGCCTTTGAACTGGGATTCGAAAGGGTCGTTCTTGATTGGCATGATTCACGGCTTTGGCGCAGAGACGGGCACGCAAGTGTTGCTGTTCGCGTCCGTGGTCGGTTCCGGCAGTCTGTCGGTGGGGTTGTGCTTGCTTTCTGCCTGGGTGATCGGAATGACGATTTCGACGTTGGGGATGGCTGTCTGCATCTCGGCTGGTTTAACGTCGTCTACTTATTTCAAGCCTCTGCTCTTCGTGTTGGGGGTCATGGCCGCAGTGTTCAGCTTGATCGTCGGCGTATACTTTACGTTCGGGGTGTCGGGGTTGCTGCCGTCGCTGTAACTCAACTTGGTGTCGGGCTCGAGAAAATCAGCGCTGAGGCGGCGCTGATTTTCTTTGAGCAGCCTGACAGTACTAGTCGTTGTAGTAAGGCTGCCTCTGTTTCCGGGTGCTGGAGGATGTGAGCGTTAAACGCCAGTTTCAATTCCGCGATCGAAGTCTTCTTTCAGGTGCCAGCGGATGTTCGATATCTCCGGGCATCTCATCAGTACTCGGTTGATGATTAATGGTGCCGATGCCGAGATTTTTTTATTTCTGCCGCCGAAGAGCGAGCTGAAAAATCCTGCCGAGCGCTCGACCCATCCAACCCATAGACCGGGTGAATCATTTTCATCATTGGGGCGATAACCGCAGACCAGGCAGTACGTTACGTCGTTGTGGATGAAATTGAAATACCAACCGAAGTCTTCTTGACCGGGCTCTGAATCACATTGAACTTCTTCGTCCTTCAGTTCCGCGATCAGCCATTTGCAGAGATCATCACCAAAACAATTTGGATTGATGAAGTACTCATGCGGGGTCGAGACGTTGAATTTTTGGGATTCGAAGGTAACGACGGTTCTTACGGAGTTGGAGTTGCTCATTCGACCAATTATACCGCCTTATAAACGTGCACCAGCTGTTTGGTCCAAGTGTTCGGATAATACTCGCGGGACTGACTTCTGCTTGTCATGCTGGTATATTACGGCTTAAGAGATGTCTCTATCGAGCTGATTTTTGAAATTACTAAGCATTCTGATGCCTGTGTATAACGAGCGGCTCACCCTCGAAGCGATTGTGCGCAGGGTGATGAGCATAGACGTGCCGCTGGAGATTGAGCTCGTCGTGGTTGATGATGGCTCCAAGGATGGTTCTCGAGACATTCTCAATCGATTGGCCGCCGAAGATCCGCGCATCAAACTTTTCTTTCAGCCGAAGAATATGGGCAAGGGTGCCGCTATTCACACGGCGCTCGAAAAAATGAGCGGCGATATCGCTATCATTCAGGACGCTGATTTGGAATACGATCCGGCTGAGATTCCGCAGCTCATTCAGCCGATTCTGGACGGTAAGGCCGACGCAGTTTTTGGAACACGCTTTTCCGGAAGTGAATGTCGAAGAGTGCTCTACTACTGGCACAGCGTCGGCAATAAGATGCTAACGTGGCTGACGAACATTATCTGCGATCTCGATTTTACTGACATGGAAACCTGCTACAAGGCGATTCGCACCGATATTTTGAAACAGACGCGACTGCGTTGTACCGATTTTGGATTGGAACCAGAACTAGCTATTCGGCTGGCGCAGTGGGGCGTTCGGCTCTACGAAGTGCCAATTAGCTATCAGGGCAGAACGTATCAAGAAGGGAAGAAAATCACCTGGAAAGACGGAGTCAAAGCTCTGATCGTGATATTTAGAACGGGCATTCTGGACAAAGTGTTCACCACCCATGATGGCTTCTATTTGTTGCGCCATATGGATAAAATGACTGCGTTTAATAACTGGCAATTCGACCGAATGAAGCAGCACATCGGTCGTCACGTGCTTGAGTTTGGTTGTGGAATTGGAACGCTTACTGCGTATATGTTGGATAGAGACAGGCTGGTTTCCACCGATATTGATCCTTTTTACATTGAAATCGTTAGCCGTCGATTTCGTCACATCAAGGATTTCGGGGTTTTGCCCGTAAATCTTGCATTACCTGAGGACTACGCCAAAATTAGTGGAATGGAGTTCGACACGATCGTCAGTGTGAATGTTTTGGAGCATCTGGAAAACGATCAAGAGGTTCTTGAAACGATGTTCAATGCGCTCACAGCTGGCGGAAAGGCGATTATAAACGTTCCTCAGCATCCTGGATTGTTCAGTGGTCTAGACAAATCCGTGGGGCACCACCGACGGTATACCGTTCAGGATATTGAAACTAAGATGCTCAAGGCTGGTTTTGAAATTGCCGAGACGAGTCAGTTCAATCGCTTTGCCAGCCTCGGATGGTTTGTCAGTGGTAAGTTGCTTGGACAGACCAGTGTGAAGACTGGACAGATGAAACTTTATAACACGCTAGTGCCGCTGGCGAAGTTGATTGAGAAACTGTCATTCTGGCCGGCGATGTCGCTTATCGTGGTTGGACGGAAGCCTGCTTCAGGCATCTCGGAAAGTTCGAGCGTTTTGGTTGACCCAGGTAAATCAGAGGAGCTCAGTTCATCGAAACCAGGTACATCGGTGAATCAGACGACTTCGGCGGATCCGGCTTAATGAGTACGCCTGTCATTCTTGCAAGAGTCAAAGAAGTCATACCAATTATCTTTGCCGTTTGCTCAATGCTGTGGTTGGCTTATTTTGCTGTTGAACCATTCGATGGTAAGACCAGCGACTTTCCGCAGTATTACGCTCCGACGCGTTTGATTGTCACCGGCCATGGTGCGGATGCTTACAACTTCGAGAAAGTAACTGAATTAGAACACAAGAGCTTTCCTTCGATGGGAGAACGCTTGCAGCCCGTCTACTTGCCACCACCATCTCAGGCGTTGATGTTGCCACTGGGATTTTTTTCCAGCGACGTGGCGCCCGTAGTATGGAGAGTTTTGCAAATAGCTTCGTTAACTACATCAATTTTTCTTCTTAAAAGCTCTTTTGCCTTGAATCGGAAAGCGCTGTTCTGGCTGATTGCCGTACTCTGCGCTGCTGGTCCGGTGTTCATGGCAATTAAAATCGAACAACTTTCATTGATCCTTTTATGCGCTCTCAGTTTTGTAATCTGGGGTTTCAAAAAAGACAATTCCTGGGTCACTGCAATTGCCCTCAGTTTTCTCATGTTGAAGCCTCAAGAGGGCTTGCCGGTGCTGATTTATCTTCTCGGAGCAGGTCGATATAAACCGGTTATGATGACACTGGCAGTGATGGCAGTCTGTACCGTAGCTATTACCGGTTTAATCGGGGTGCCAAGTGTTCAAGAATATCTGGCGTTTGCAACCAATTTTGTCGATAAGGATGCCTTCCTTCAAGCAGAACTAGGACCGAACCTGCGGGGACAGCTGCTGAGACTGGCGCCGGATAGTAAATCATCGATAGCAACGTTTAGTGCAGTCACGAGTTTTATCGCCTATATTTTTATCTTTTTCAGCGGCCGTAAGTTCGCCACACGTCCAGCCTGGTTGGAAGCCGGGCTGATGATCGCAGTGCCACTGGGTTTGGTGACCATTTTTTACGTGCAATCCTACGACATGGTTCTGCTCGCTCCAGCTGTATTGATACTCATGGCGGGACCTTTGGAACGTGCGATACCGCCAGTATTAATGCTTCTTGCGTTTTTGATTTTAGGACCGTTCATGATCCCGTTTTACATTCTGATTCACCATAACTATCTTCTCGAGGGGCACGGAGTCTTCAATCCTCTGTTCTTCTCGCTTCTTTCATTCGCTGTCATGATGGTTTGGATAGCCTATCGGTATCCGGATAAAATCGTTCCTGAAGGAGCTTCCAAATAGATAGGTTGGCGCGCAAGCGAGCGAGCAATTTCGAACTCTGACTTCATTTCGACTCTGCCAAATCCTGTCAACTCTGGTAAATTGTCGGTAATTCGCTTCCGTTTTTCTGAGAATGTTATGAGACAGCCTCAATCGTTTCCTCCTCAACCGTGCATGTTTGATGCGATTTTTTTTGACCGCGACGGAGTCATCAATGAGGTTGTGATGCGCGAAGGGCTCGTTTCCAGTCCGCGATTGTTGGCAGAGTTTTCGTTGCGCGAGGATTTTGTTGCAGCATATGAACAGCTATCAAAATTTGATATCAATTTCTTTGTAGTCTCGAATCAACCTGATGTAAGCCGCCAACTGCTTAGCGATGAGACGCTTTCGGCAATGACGGAAGTGATGAATAGATTTCAGTTTCAAGAAGTGGTTTATTGCCGCCATGACAACGATGCCAATTGCGTCTGTCGCAAGCCGAAGCCCGGAATGCTTGATTATTTGGTTGAGAAGTATCGTATCGATCGAAC
>CAZRMH010000234.1:0-12882 GCA_964600935.1 uncultured Candidatus Obscuribacterales bacterium | reverse complement strand
CCGATCATGCCAAACCAGAAAGGGGTCGGACTGCCGAAAAACTTGAGCGCCGTCTTCTTCACTGGAGGTGACCAGAACCGACTGATGCGCTTGCTTGATCCTGTGCTCGCCAGCGAGATTCATGACTTTCTCAAGCGCGGCGGATTAGTAGGTGGCACCAGTGCTGGTGCAGCGGCCGCGCCACCACGTATGATTGCAGGCGGCATGGAGGACAACCTCGTGAAAAACGACTCCTTGCTACTCGGCGACGGTCTCGGTTATCTGCCCAACTTCGTCATCGACACGCACGTTTTGGAACGCAGCCGCCACGACCGTTTGATGGTGACATTGTCCAGCATCGAAAACGTAACGGGTGTCGGGCTTGACGAAGACACTGCCATCGAGATCACCGCCCAGAAAATCGTCGTTCGAGGAGTAAATCACGCCCGCTTCTACAAGCGCTCGGACAAATTCTCGACCACGGTTGATACCGTCAGCAAGGGCAATAAAGCGAGCGTCCGCAACATGCTCTATTCCGTACTCTCGGAAGGCGACGAGTGGGAACTCTAGTCAACCAGCGCAGTGCACTTGGCGGTCGCTGAAGTCGAATCAGGAAGGCTGGAGCCTTCTGTTAACAAACTCTCGTTCCAACCAACGAACAAGAAAAACCAAGTAGCGAACCGCTCAATGCGGCTTATGAACTGGAGGGGTGGGCATACTAGAAACGAATTCTCGTAGCCATCCTTCTCGTCTCGTTCTACTAACTGATATCATATTATAAAGCTTAGTACCAAAGAAATCAAAACGAAACGAGAAAAGAACCCGGGGGTTCGATTCCCATTTCGCCTGTAGGCTTTTCGAAAACATACGGGAAAGAATGCCCCGCGGACCTGATGTTTCACATCAACAATCCGCGGGGCCTCAGCCTTAGATATCGAGCACGAAAACGCGGTCGGTTGGTCGATAGTTCTCGTTGAGGGTTGCAGCATTCACGAAGGTGATACCGTCTTGCTCCAGAACGCCGGCAGAGTGATGAACATGCCCGAAGCAGTGAATCCTCGGACGAACCTGCAGGACTCGTTCGAGCAGTAGTTCATCTCCGATGGTGGGCCAGAGCGGCGCCCGGTCTAGCCGACCTTTGGGAGGGCCGTGCGTGACGAGGATGTCGACCCGGTCGGGAATCTTCTTCCAGATTGCGGCGAGCTCGTCAGAGCCCCGAGGAAGATTGAATGCCCATTTCCGGTACTCAGGCTGCCATGGGCTTCCGTAGATCCGGAGACCAGCCAACTCGATGAGTTCGTCTTGCAAATAGACAGCGTTGGTCAGCAGAGCCCGAGCTTCTTCGTTGTGGGTTTCGAACGGAGAGTCGTGATTGCCGGCTACGGCAACTTTGAGCGGGTGAGGCAATGCGCCCAGCTCATCGTTGAAACGTTTGACCTGCCCGAGATGTTCAGCCGGCGTTTTTGCTTCAGTCCGCATGGTGAAGTCACCACAGTGGATTAGCAAATCGCCGTCTGGCACGTTCACCCGGTCAAGTCTGTTGTGAGTATCGCTCACAAAGACAATTCTCATACGCTTATTTGCTCCTCTCTGTTTAAGGTTCGCAGCTCAAAAGAGGCGTTCAGCAAAGCAATCTCCGACATCGGCGCAGGCAACTTGCCGTGTTCCGATGCAGGGGATTGCTGGCATTGTTCAACTCACATCACACGATGCGAATCAAATTCTGCTTTAATGCTAGATTTGCCTGAAACTGGTGGTCCTGTTGGATTGGATTGAAAAGAAAACGATGGTTCGAAGCTATCTATTCCGATCATGAGATTCAATACACAAAGTTCTCTGAATAAGAAACTTTGGATTAAATCTGGTGAGCTGCTGTTAACCTTGATTATTAAACGCGCTACAGTTCATCCTTCACAGACATCGTTATCGCTAACTGCGCGAACCGTTGGCGGTTCTACCCCAATGCGAATATCCCAATGGACTGGCTAATACTTCCGGCATTTTTCCTGATAGCAGCGCTTTATTCCGCGGTCGGTCACGGCGGCGCTACAGGATACTTGGCGCTGATGTCGTTCCTCACCGTGCCCCCTAAAGTCATGGCAACAACCGCGCTGATGCTGAACTGTGTAACCGCTGGAATTTCCTGTTTCATGTTCACCAGAGCCGGCTACCTTTCGAAACGGCTCACTCTGCCCTTTATTTTCACTTCAATTCCGTGTGCACTTCTAGGGGCGATGGTGAAATTCAGCGAGGCTCAGTACGCCGTTCTGCTGTCTATTACTTTGCTGATAACGGCAGCCCTGCTGCTTGTTAATCGAAAAAACGGCGACTCGGAAAAATTTGTCGCTTCACCGTCACTATCCAAGGCAGGCTTAGCCGGTGCTCTCCTGGGCTTTCTCTCTGGCGCTGTTGGCATCGGAGGCGGAGTATTTCTTAGCCCACTAATCATTCTTGCTCGCTGGGCCGACACAAAATCCACATCTGCTACGGCCGCGGTTTTCATCATCGCAAACTCGATCGCAGGATTATCTGGACGAGCGATCGCCGGCACACTGGAAGTCGGATTTGTTGCACCTTATTTAGTGGCAGCTCTTCTTGGCGCTCTCGGCGGTTCATATTGGGGTGCGCACCTCTCGACAGCCGGCAAGCTGAGAATCCCACTCGCTTTAGTCCTGCTAATCGCCGCAGTAAAAATGCTCCTGCCGAAATAGCGTTCGGCGCATCGACCTCGTCTATGCCCCCCGCGCAGGTCTCGCTTAACCACAGACATCGACTGACATCAAGCTTTAGACCGGCTGCTCTGGTCCGCTGGTCTTATCAAAGGCCGTTCAAAGAGCGGCGCTAACGGGCAAAATTTGCCTATCGTACTACTTAATTTAATACAAGCATCTCTAAAGAGAAGGGCGAAACCATGCGCATTTGCGATGGTTCCGCCCCTCCAAGTTGTGACAACTAATCGACTCGCTCCCTCAGGTGAGAGCCTGAGGTGAGGGAATCTCAATTCGACGAACTACCTTTTCGGTTGCCGCGCCGTGGCCGAATGCAGGAGGCGGCTCAGATCGTCGGCGGTGGTGAGTACGCCGGATGGACCGGTGACGAAATCGTCGCCGACAATCAAGACGAAACCAGGCTGGCGGAAGGTGCCGTGCGCGATCGCGATCGGCAGGTTTTCCAGGTGAGCGACGTTAACGGCGACCACCTTGACCTTACCGGCGGTGCTCCAGGCGAAGTCACGGACTTCCTTGTTCTGGGCTTCGTCGGCAGGATTCTTGTCGTTTTCACGATAGAAGTACACGAGCACAGGCTCTGAATCTTTCACCCGGTCGACTTCCTGGTCCCAGGTCGTCAGGCTGACTTGAGTGACGGTGCCGTGAATCTTGCGATACTGGTAATCGCGGGACCAGAGATAGCCGCCAGCGATCAAAGCGAGGGCAAGAGCTGCGGTCAGGAGGGTTCGAGCGTTCATATGCGTTCTCCGATAGATATGTGAGATTGGCTGACAGATTGGATACGATCGCCTCGGCAAAGGTTGCCGAGTACGAGATTGGGATACACTGCGAGCAAAATTGCAGGAAGGTCCTGTCCAAAACGACAAAACCCCCTTTCGAGCAGTTATCCGCGCCTGGTCAGCTTGAGGGGATTGAGCAACTTTTTGAGCTTCGCTTCGGGAATATTGGTTTCCCGAAGCGCGACGACAAACACGGTTTCACCAGTTGTCGCCGCAATTTTTGCCAGACGAGCGCACTCGTCGTAGCCGATTGCGGGCACCAGAGCGGTGACTAGAGCCAGACCTTTTTCGACCAACTCCGGTCCACGCGTGGTGGCGGTCAGTCCATCGACACAGCGGGTGGCGAAATTGTTGGTCGCATTCGCGAGGATGATGATCGACTGCAAGAAGTTGTACGCCACTACAGGCAGCATCACCGACAACTCGAAATTCTCCGACTGACCGGCAAACGCGATCGCAGCATCATTGCTGACGACCTGTACAACGACTTGACGGAGCGACTCGGCGATCACCGGATTGACTTTGCCGGGCATGATCGAGCTGCCGGGCTGAACTTCCGGAATGTTGATTTCAGCAAAACCGGCACGAGGTCCGCTACCCATCCAGCGCACATCATCGGCGATCTTCATCAAGGCGACCGCTGTCATGCGAATCGCGCCGCTGACAGCGACGACATCGTCGATGGTCGACTGAGCGCGGAAGTGATTGCGCGCTTCCCTGACCGGAAAACCAAAATCACTGGACAGAAGCTTGCAGACACCAGATGCGAACTGCGGATGCGCGTTCAGACCGGTACCGACTGCGGTGCCTCCCAGCGCCACCGACGATAGTCGCACGCTGGTGGACTTGAGGTGCTTAAGCGCTTCTCCAACCTGCGCGGCGTAACCGCCGAAAACCTGACCGAGCGTGACCGGCGTAGCATCCTGGAGGTGAGTTCTGCCGGTTTTCACGACGGTACGGAACTGCGTGGACTTCTTGCGCAGACTCTTTTCGAGCTTCGTCAGAGCCGGGAGCAGTCGCGTGAGAATCGCTTCGTAGGCGCTCAGATGAAGCGCCGTCGGGATGACATCGTTGGACGACTGGCCGAGATTGACATGATCATTGGGATGCACCAGATCACGAGCGTCTGCGCTGCCGCCCATCAGTTCGCGCGCTCGCCGTGCCACCACTTCGTTGACGTTCATGTTGGTGGAAGTGCCCGATCCGGTCTGAAAAACGTCGACAACGAACCAGCGGTCGAGGCGCCCGTCCACGACTTCTTCGAGAGCCAGATCGATAGCCTCGGCGACGTCGCCTTCGAGCAATCCGAGGGCGTGATTGACCCGGCAAGCCGCCTTCTTGATACGCGCAACGGCGCGGTTAAACTGTGGTGGCAGTCGCAGGTCGCTGATCGGGAAGTTCTCGACCGCTCGCTGTGTACTGGCACCGTAATAAGCATCGGCGGGAACCAGAACGGTACCCATAGAATCGCGCTCTTCGCGATGTCCGTGCTTGGAATTGTCTTCCGGCATGGTTTTCTCCTGCCTGTTGTTACATCGAAACGAGACTGATTCACCCGGCGATCAAGCTGAGTGAAATACGAAAAGTCTGTTTCGGGGATTAAAAAGAAGAGGTGAACCGAAGGTTTAGAATCAAAGATGCGCGCTATAGAACTTAGCTAGTTAAAAATACGAGATTCAATCAGCCACCGATTGTCAGGTGGTTAAAACTCCAAAAGCTCACGCAAGCAAGCGCAGCTCAATCACGTTTGACAACCGGATTCTAATGGTTCCATCTTCAACCAGCATCTGGTCTGCGTTAATATCTAATTTCCAACGAGACGGCAATGACGCAAGTAATTTTGGAACCCAAACCTAAACATTTTCGACTGAAGTCGATGGTTTTAGCTCGCATGCTCGCCGAAGCCACCGTCCTCGTTTCGCTGGTCTTGCTCCCCGGAATTCTGTTTCTGACAGGACATCTGGCTCATACATCGATCACGCTGAAAGTCGTGATCTTCAGCCTCTGCGTTATTGCCGGACTGATTCTGCCAGCATATGCCTTTATCACCTGGCGAGTCCGAGTCGACCAAACCGGCATTACGACTATGTCTCTGGCTAAAAAAGAGCATTGCCCCTGGGCTGCGATCAAACGAATTTCGCGTCGAAGCAACTGGAACTGGGTGCGATATGTTGTCGAACACGAAGGCGGAGAGCTGAGCTTTCCAATTTGGCTGATTCAAGTAGAAGAGCTCATCGACCTGATTCGCGATCGGCTGCCTAAGGGCAGCGGTGTCGGCAACCCTTTCCGCAAATTCTCACAAGATCGAATATCGCTTCTGTTTCAATGCATGCAAGCTGCACTAGGAGTCGGTCTGGTAGTCACTTTCTGGTTCTTCTTCGGAGATCTCGCCCACAGCCAATCAACAAATCAGATGGACTTGACCATCGTTCTCGGTTTCTGTTCCATACTCACAGTCATCTTCTTATGGCGGACCATAGTAGTTTTTCTCATGCCCAGAAGCATCGAACTCACACCCAGTGGTATCGTAATTGATACCATGCTTTTCAATCGTCGAATTGGTTGGCAAAACGTTCTAAAAATCGGACCGTCGTATCCGCTTCTGCCCGAAGGATACATGCTGAATACCGAACGAGGTTCTTTCCTGATCGGAAACGGCATGGATTCAGCCGACGAGTTAATATCATCACTCCGAGGAAAGATCGAAAGCGCTCATTTGATTGCCACCACCAATGGTGCAAAACAAAACTCAGGCGCCAATCAAACCGACTTCAAGCCGGACAGCTCCCGTTCAATCATTGCAGAATCACAATCCGAGACGAAAACGACAAAAAGTAGCGAATCCCAAAATTTAGCGTCGGAAACTGATCCGGCAGAAAAGCCGGACGGAATGGAATCGGAAAAACTCAACTTGTCTGTAGATGAGAAGGAAAACATTTCACCGTCGAACGACAAAAACACAGAGAAATCCAAAGCTCTGCCGATTGGCAAAAAGGCTGACCGAAAATTTCGCAAACGCAAGAAAAATAAACCGAGCTGAGAGTTCGAACGCTTACAAAACTGGCTATTTAGCCAGTTCGTCGAAAAATTTCCGAATCATTTTGCGATGCAAATCAAAACAAACATTGGAAGGCAATTCAGACTTTTTGAAGATTGCCACTTCGGAAGCATCATCGCCAGCAACCATTTTGCCTTTTGAAGCACCGGCCAGATAGAACAATATAATCACGTTTATTCCGCGCCCCGGAGAGAAAGCACCGAGAATCTGCTTAATCTCGACTTCCAATCCGGTTTCTTCAAACACTTCTCGAGCGGCGGCTTCTTCCGGCGACTCGCGCGCCTCGATAAAGCCTCCGGGCAGACACCAGTCATTGATGAAAGGTTCGCAATTGCGACGAACCAGCACCAGACCGCCGTTAATTGGAACGAGAGTGGCAGTTACCGGTTTGGGATTATCCCAGTGAACAAAATCGCAACTCGCACAAGCAATACGCTCGCGCCCACCGACTGCCAGCATTTTAAGTTTATTCGAACATGTAGGACAGGTTTTGATAAAACGGCTCGCCGATCGGATCCCTAGGATATCGATTTTAGCAGTATTAACATCCTGTTTAGCTCAGATGGATGGACACGGGCAGTGGTTTTGAGTTTTTTTATTTGGACACAATAAACAAACGTATCGAAGAAAAACGAAATTCTCTCTTAAGCTGATAAGTCTCGAAAACATGGTGTCAACGCCCATCCGAGCGAATTTGATCGGTAGATCTTGCCGACACGAAGTCTGATAACGACCATATATACTATTGCGTCCTGGTATCACACTGTTAATATGTGCGTCGAAAGCACTGGCATCATCTTTTAAGCTGTAAAAGAGACTTAGTTGTCAGAAAGCTGGGAATAAGAAAACAGCAGAACTCGCGGTAGTCACGTTGGCGGATTCGTCCCCGACACGTTCTTAATCCTCGAAACCGAGGCTAGTAGGAGTCCTATCATGAACACGGAAGCCCTGACCAGTTCGAACAGCAAAGAGGTCCAAACAGTCAAATCCATCGACCTGAATGCCAAACCAATCGGCAAGAAAGATGCTGAACGGGCAAGCTGCGGTAACGGTGTCTGCGAAGTATCCTGGAAACCCTTTGACAAGTCGATCGAGCCTCAGCGCGCTAGCCAGCATATTGGCTAGAACAAAACTGAGCGCCTCGGATCCTCTCTCGATATTATCGAATAACTTTGACAACTATAATGGCTAAACAAGCCATCACCACTGCGTTTCAGGGAGTCTGAAAACCGGACGTTGCGCTTGTTAGCGCAGCTGTAGCGGATCTCTCGATGCATTATTTTGGTGTAACGATGCCTGTGATCGCTAAAACGACGCCCGGGCCGAATTGAATTGGCGCGCATAAGAGATTAGGTTAGGGCCAGCCCCCGCCCCCTCTCTTTGTATTCGCAAAACCCTCCTCTTCCTAAGTTTTCGTCAGCATTTCTCTTCAGAATTCGGCATTTGTGCCGGAGGATGTTCCCATGCGCTTTAACACTCACGCACGCGCAGCCACCGTTTGCAGCCTGGGAGTCTTCACTCTCACGGCCGTGGTCACGAATTTTCTTCTCGGACTTTTCTTCAGCCTGCTAGCAAGCCCGGCTCAAACAGGTCTCGAGAAAAATGTCATCAGTCCTACCATCCTGGCAGTGATGTCAGGGTTATCGGGATTGGCTATGGCAATTGTTTTCTTCCGTCCGATACTCAAACTGGTTCGCGAACGGGGCTTTCCCGGCTGGATTCCAGCGCCCGGACCATTCGAAAACAAATACGTCAGAGTAGCTCTGGTAGCTTCCGAGACGGATGGATTGTGGAAAGAACGTTACGCACAGTGGGTTCCTGCACATCATCTCAATGACCTGATGCTCGGCCCGATCGGCAAAACGCTGACTCTGGGCAATAAGGCAGGCGAGCGACTGAGTGTCTCACGTACCCTCGCTCCTGAAGAGGAGGGCGGCGGAGATATCTTTGTCGTCAGGTTCAAGGTTGACCGCAAGGTGATATACAACCTCGAGATGCCCGCCCAGAGCCAGGGAACGTATGAGGAGTCTGCTGACAATGACTATGCCACCTGTTATTACCCGCTCGCCTTCGTGGGCTGCGATGGTACCAATTCGGGTGGATGGCTTAAATTCGGCGGCGAGAAACGGGTGATGCGAATCCTTTATCGGGATTGATCCCTGTCATCAAACGCAGCACAGCGCCTCCTCGCCATCTTTTGCCGCAAAGTGAGCAGGATCTCCTGTTCACTTTGTACTGCAACTACTTTTACTATCTGCTTTAGTTGCAGAAACTTACAGACAAAACACGGCAAGGCTTGGTTGCCACACCGGTTTCGAAAAGCAGCGGAAAAACAGGCACCATCCGGTCTGCAGTGGAGCGGTTTATAAGCCGCCGCATCTACAGACCGGATGAAACTGAGGCAACATTCTGCCTGCAGCCTGTTTGGTCAGCCTTAGAGCAGCGCAGTCGCAACTGCGGGGTATCGCCACGGCAGACCGTACTGGAATGCGTTCTCCGGCTGGTGAGCGACGTCACCGTCCTGGCGGAACCACAGTCCATGCCGGCTCTGGCGATGGAACTTCAGTTGCTTGCCGTTGAGCAGCCGAACATCGCGTTCCAGCTCGGTGCGGTCTCGGGCGAAGCGAGATTCGACGACGATGCCGATCGGGAAGAGAATTCGCTCGGTGACGACGAAGCCGCCGTCCATGATGCGAATCGTAATCGAGCCTGCGACACTATCCTTGGAGCCGGAAGGCACCACTTCGATATGACCGCAGAAATCGACACCGTGCTCGGAAGTCCATTGCTGGGTGCCGTCGGCGCGTGTGTAGATCGAACCATCGGTGTCGACGAAGCGATTGACCACACCGTCTGCATCGTAGCCAATCTGGCGGACGGAACCGTCAGCGTATTTGACTTCGGTGACGAGTCCAGGCTGGCAACCGTCGGCGGTCGGCAGCAGGGACAATTGAAACTCGTTTGAGTATCCTCTGTTCTTAGACATACTAGCCCTCTTGTTCTCGGCGAACTTTATTGTTCGTCAGTGGAAAATGTGTCCCATGGGTAAGAGTGTCCTTAACCTCAGGGTGGTGAAACAAGTCATCAGAGAAGCTGTGGGCCCGTCATGATGACTGGAAAGCGGAAATTACCAACCTGCAACAGTCGAACACCATCCAGAAGCTGTCTGCAGCCCGTGGGAGGTGTGTTTGAGTTAGCTGTGCGGCGGATTTGCTGAGTTAGTTGTGTTTTGGACCGGAAACTTTGGAAGAGATAGATACGACTACCGTATGAACGTTCGCGGGCTGGGAACAACGATTTTTAAACTGTATAAACCGTGGTGGAGCGTGGCGAGACATAAAAATAGGACTGTTTCAGCTATTCTTAACGAGTCCCGAAAACCTGAACAGGTCTATGTTTTACCAGCCCTCTTCAGATTGAATTTATAATCACGATCGTCAAAAACCTTTGTTTTAGAATCTCGAAAAGCTAATGCCCATCAACGTTTCCGCTTGCTATATTGAATCTAATCGAAAGTTCGTTGGCCGAAGCCTTCCACTCGAAGTCAAGCAGTGACAACTGTTTCGAAAGTAAGACAGTTTGAATTGTTCTCTAAACTTTCAGGAAAGCATTAGCTTAGACTAGCGCGAACTGAGATAGCTTACACAAGCTAGCATAAGCTATATCCTTGACATCGATGTAAAAGTTACTTATAAAAGCTCGCTACTGGCTGTATGTAGTCACTAGGTTGAGGACGTCTCCACAACATCCCTTTCCCTGCAGTAGCCCTCCCGAGAAAACCACCAAGCTCTCCAACTCCAGGTCGCACACCCGAAGTTCATCCTTCTGGTCTCTGCCGCCTGGTTTTCGCTTGCTGTGGCAGTCGCGTGATAGCTGCTCATCGAATGGCTGTTCCTCACGTTGGACGAGGGTCATAGCGCACCGATACTGCTCGGCAGCGGGTGTCCTCACGCGGTGTCCGGGTTATGTCGCCTGGTCATCTTTCTATCACCGAGCAGGCTCCCCAGTAAGGAACTTGCTCAAGTACCGAGGAAACAAAGTATGTCTCTGAACACGACTCCAAAATCAGATTCCGGCAGCCCCAGTCTGCCGTCCCGTCTCGCTTCCGCTCTGGTCGGCGGCGGCTTCGCCTGGCTGGCAGCGTCCAACATCGCGGTCGCCGCGCCGTTCGCCCTGTTCATCGCTCTCGCGGTCGCCGCCATTGGTCTGGCCGCACCGAAGGTGCTCCTGCTCCCCGCCGCCGCCGTGCTCGTCCCGAGCTACCGTCTCGGCAAATACCTCAGCGGTGAGGCGTATCGCGGCTTCGCTCGCGGTCTCCTCAACTTCCTCATCGGACTGCCCGCTTCGATCGCAGCGGCCGTCTCCACCGCTACCTACGTCGGCTGGGCTCATGACCTGAGCTTGCTGATCTGGTTCCCGGCAGCGTGTGTCGCCTTTCTGGCTACGCTGTTCATCATCGAACCGGCGGCCTTCCTCTACATCCTCAAGCCCACGGGCGACGGACTCGAGAAGCTCTGGAAGGCCACGCGTGAACTCGCCACGAAGCACGCCAAGCCGTTCTTCCAGGGTCTGGTCGACGCCGCTCGCAAGCTGCCCGGCTCCAACAGCCTCTGGACCTGGGTCGAGAACAAGGAGAAGGGCGCACAATGGGTCGACGGCTTCGTCGGCTTCCTCACTGCCGTCGGTGTGCTCGGGTTCACCAGCCTGACGGCCTACACGGTGTTCCACTTCGCCGCTCCCTACGCCGCACTGATCTCGTCCGGCTGGGTGATGACCGGAATCGCTGGCTTCGCCGCCGGCGTCGTGGCCATCGCCATCGTCGGAGTGCTCTTCCAGCTTCTGGATAAGGGTCAGACGCCCTTCGCCGCCACCGCTCTCACGGGTGCCGGTGTCTACGCTGCGCTGCCGCTCTCGAAGGCGCTCGGACTCGGTCTGGCAGGCACCATCGGTGTCGGCGCAGTCGAGTTCGTCCTCGGTCTGGCGTACGTCTACCCCGCGGTGCACGGCATCCTGAAGTCCGGTCTGATCAAGACCATCATCGAAGGCGTACGCAAGCTCGTCGAGAAGACCTACCGCGAGCAGGACGCCGACTATCGCAAGTTCGTCGGTACGGTCCTGACGCCGGTCTGCGCGCTGATCTCCGGTGGGCTGGCCTTCTGGGCGCTGTCCTTCTACGGTCTGCCGCTGCTCGTCGTCGCTCCGGCGGTGTTGCTCGTCACTTTCCTGACCTATGTGGGTGTCGGTGAAGGTTACGACGACTTCGAGTCCGCCCTCACCTGTGGTGGCATCCTCTCCGCCGCCACCGGCTTCGCGCTGTGGTTCTTCTTCGCCGCGGCCGTCAGCCCGTGGTTCTTCTACCCGCTCGCCGTCATCGCGATCGCGTTCACCTTCGCGGTGATCGTGCCCGTGATCTACCTCGGCGTCCGTGCCGTCGCGTTCCCGATTGCAAAGCCGGTCGGCAGCGCGCTCGGTGCGGTCAACAAGAAGGCCTACAACGCCACTCGCGAAGTCTGCAAGTGGTGGAACACGTCTGTCATCGACAAGACCTACACCGACGAGACTTCGGCGTATGCCAAGGGCTTCGTGCATGTGTTCAACCTGGCCGTCGTCGGCTTGGGTGTGTGGAAGGCGCTGCCGCTGACTGCTGGTTGGTTGGGCATGCCTGGCTGGCTGGTGACCTCCGGTCTCGTCGCCTCGGCCGGTCTCTTGTACCTGCTCGTCGGTCGTGCGCTCGAAAAGACGGGTCCGATTGCCGCCGGCTTCGCCGTCGCTCTCGGCACTTTCTCGGCTGGAATCTGGGCTCTCTACCAGGTCGCTCCGAGCCACTGGTGGTTGGCCGCTATCGTCTCGGCTGCCGCGACGAGCGCCATCTTCTACGTGGTCACCCCGGCTGTCCTGCTCGTCATCAAGAAGCTGCTCGGCTGGCTGGTGGAACCGCTCGGCACCCACGTGCTGACGCCGGTCTTCGAGTTCGCGTGGAAGCGCTTCGAGTTCGTCTGGAATGCGTTCCTGGTCGTCGCGAAGTTCGTCAACACCTGGCTGCTCACGCCGGCGCTGCAGTTCGTCGCGGCCATCATCAAGGCCATCGGCGACGTCTGGTCGAGCATGTTCGGGCGGAAGTAAGCCGATTCCCAAAGCGGAGTGAAGCCCTCGCCGGGTGACACTCCGCTAAGGGGGCGACTCTTCCTTTGAAGGGGGCGAGCGGATGGTGCAAACCATCCGTCTCGCCTTCCTTCTTTTTTGCGCCCCTCTACTATCTCATTGCGTATCCCCAAAAAGCAAAGTAAGCAATCACTGAGTCACGGTGTGTGCTAAAGAGATCTAATTTTCCGAGTAG
>CAZRMH010000233.1:0-12885 GCA_964600935.1 uncultured Candidatus Obscuribacterales bacterium | reverse complement strand
GGCACCAACACTGATACCACTCAAAAAGGTGGAATGTGGGGTGGATTGCTGAAACAAGGCGTGCAGCAATACATGAACAACAGAAACGCTCCACTAGGGGCGCCTGGCGGGATTCAACAATAGCGACCGATAAACGAATCCATAATAAACCAGACCAGCGAGGCATCGCGCAATAGCACAAGGTGTCCCCCAGTAACCTCATCCCCCCAGCCAGTAGTCGATAGATAATGTAATTTGTCGAACCTAGCCAAGCAAAAAGCAGTTAAAATGGGAAAGAAATCTAATACGGGAAGCGAGCCGACGATGGACATGGCGCCCAGCGCACCAGACTCGGTCGACGACCTTTCACGAGTGGACGGCATGGTAGGTCAGGAATCAAAGCTGCCAAAAGAGAACTCATTCGAGCCAGACAAAAAATCGGCTGACGGCAATACTGTGCCTGAAGAGTACCGCTACGGCGATGATGACCAGAATGCCACGTCAATTCTGCCCCGAATTGAACCAGTAACCGCGTCAAACCTTAAATCGATGAACGATCCGCGCTTGTTCGTCAACCGGGAACTGAGTCTGCTGGCATTCCAATGGCGAGTCCTTGAAGAAGCGCAGGATCCGAACAACCCCCTGTTGGAGCGGTTTAAATTCCTGTCGATCTGCGGCTCCAACATGGATGAATTTTTCATGGTCAGAGTAGCTGGATTGAAACGGCAACTAGAAGCCGGCAGCCTGACCACTGGTCCGGACGGCATGACGGCACTGGAACAGCTCGATGCCATCGAAGGCGAAGTTAATCGCTTCATCGCTGAAGCCCAGAACATCCTGACCACGTCATTGATGCCGGGTCTCGACGAAGCAGGTATATTGATCGTCGACTACAACGAGCTGTCGTCAGAACAACGCGAAGACATGCGTCAGTACTTCCTTCAGAAGATTTTCCCGATACTGACGCCGATGGCCTTTGACCCCGGTCACCCGTTCCCTCATATCTCCAACTTGAGCTTGAATTTTGCCGTCTCCGTGCGGAAAAGCAGCAAAGATGTTCGTTTTGCACGCCTAAAAATTCCAGATAGCTTACCTCAGTTGATCGCGATAGCGCGTCCACCGAGCGGGCCACAAGCCCGACCCGGCAAACAATACATTTGGATCGACGATGTCATTCAAGCCAATCTCGACGCGCTCTTCCCCGGCATGACGATCATCGAAGCGCATCCATTCCACATCACTCGTGACGCCGAAGTTGAAATTCAAGAATGGGAAGCAAGCGACTTACTCGAAACCACCGAAGAAGGAGTCCGTCAGCGCAAGTTCGGTGACGTAGTTCGGCTGCAAGTCGACCGAGCAATGCCTGCTCACGTTCTCGAAATCCTGATGACTAATTTGCAGATCGAACCATGTGATGTTTATCTCGTTGAGGGTCACTTCCCGCTTTCGAGCTTGAAATACATCGCATCAGTCGATCGCCCGGATCTGAAATATCCGCAGTACGTCCCTCACGTGGCGAAAATTCTCAACCCGGATTCGCGCGACGAAGACGAGTTTACAGCCATCGCTCGTCGAGACATTCTGCTCAACCATCCATATGATTCGTTTCAACCAATCGTAAATCTGCTCAATCGTGCAGCAGATGACCCAAACGTTCTTGCAATTAAGATGACGTTGTACCGCGTCGGTCGAAACTCGCCTGTCGTAGAAGCTTTGCTCCGTGCCATGGAGCGCGGCAAGCAGGTCGCAGTGGTGGTAGAACTGAAGGCGCGCTTCGACGAAGAGAGCAACATCGAATGGGCGAGAGCACTTGAAAGAGAAGGTGTTCACGTAGTCTACGGCTTGATCGGTTTGAAGATTCACGCCAAAGTTTTGCTTATCGTCAGACGTTCCGGTGATTCAATCAAGCGCTATATTCACCTCAGCACGGGCAACTACAACCCGGTCACAGCGCACATGTACACAGACCTTGGTCTTCTTACTTCGGACGAGAGCATCGGCTCCGATGTCAGTGATTTGTTCAACTACCTCACAGGCTATTCTGCAAAAACCGATTATCGAAAACTGCTGGTAGCACCGATCAATTTGCGCGAGAAGATCGAATCATTGATTCGACGCGAAATCGAACATCATAAAAACGGCAAACAAGGTCAGTTGATCTTCAAAGCAAATGCGCTTGTGGACGAACGTTTCATCCAGCTGCTCTACGAAGCGTCACAAGCTGGTGTGAAGGTCGATTTGATCGTGCGCGGCATCTGTTGCTTGCGACCCGGTCTGCCAGGAATCAGTGACAACATTCGTGTCACCAGCATCGTCGGTAGATTCTTAGAGCACAGTCGCATCTTCTTCTTTAAGAACGCGGGCAACGAGGAGATCTACATCGGCAGCGCCGATTCAATGCCTAGAAACTTAGATCGACGTGTAGAAGTAGTCTTCCCGATCGAAGATCCAGGTTTAAACCGCTACATCAAAGAACATCTGCTCGACCTTTACCTCAGTGATACAGTTCGTGCACGGATCATGAAATCCGACGGCACATATGTGCGTGCAGTGACGCCACCGGATGTAAAACCAGTCGATTGTCAGCAAGTCCTTCTGGAAAACATTGCGACCAGCTGGTCGGAACGCTAAGAACCCAGAGTTCCGCAATTTCGTAACCAATCATAGAGACTTTCGGATGATGAGGCTAAACAACGCCTGAAACGCAAATCTGATTGAGCTTCGAGCTTAGAGCCATTTTTCGTTCCGTTACCCACCGCAAACCTGGCGCAACAGAAAAGATCCTTTTAAAGAAGTAAGCGTTATTTAGATGTTTAGCTGTTTTAGATGGTCTAGCTGTAGCACGTTTGCTTTTGGCAGGAGCACTAGTAGTAGTGGTCGAAGTACTACCCATCTCTCTCATATTGCCATGGTCATCAGTGGTGAAGGTCTTCCGCATCGAGGTGCTTATTCCGGCGCCGACAAAGATCACCACGAAAGAGGCAATGGTAAGAAGGAAAGGTTTAGAGGCCCGGTTCCAGTCCACAATTACGTAAACCAGACTGGCAAAAGGAACGAACATGAACAACAATCCCCAGACCACACTTCTCTTGAAAGCACAGACCAGAAGCCAGATTGCACCAGCGACGTGAGCCAGAAGACCTAAACAAGCTATGATCAATCCAACTGTATCCACCGTTCACCCTCGAAGCGCTAACTCCGATAATCTACCCTATTGCGGCACTCGAAGCACGCACCTACACCGAGGATGTTTTTCCAGAAAGGTTAACAAGCTCTACTTCGGGACGCTGAGGTAGGGGGAAGGCGAAACAGTCTTTACCACCAAATTTGCGCTGCTCCGAGAGCCCAAAAACAGCATCGCGTCGGTGTAGTTTTTGCTTTGTCGTTCTGATTTCGATTCGACTATCAGATTCGATCGTGCAAACCAGCCGCATTTCATATGGCATCACGCCTGGTGCACGGGTAGTTTTACCAAGTAGGCTCCTTGATCCAGTTTCCGGCGCGGCTATGGAAGATCTACAGCCAACAGCAGTCTAGCTCAAAAATCTTCAAAGACAGTTGATTTCGATCACGGTGTCCGTTCATGAGCATTCGTGTTGATAATTACGGCGTTCTTGCAGAAACCAGCGGCGATACTATAATGATTATAGATATCGCTTAGATAGCCTGGATGCATACATCCGACTCATAAATAGCAGTTCACAAGATAGCTCCGTCCCGCGCGAAAAGGAATCGGAAGATCGTGGTCGAATCAATTCCTCGCCAGTCTTCGGCGATATTTCTACCGAATGAACGTGGCATCCGACCGCCTCTGAAGTGGGCTGGTGGCAAACGCTGGCTGGTATCGCATGTGAAACCAATATTCGAACGCTTCCCGAAACAACGGCTGGTCGAACCATTCTGCGGCGGTCTGGCGGTCACACTTGGACTGCTCCCGGACAGAGCCATTCTTAACGACATCAATCCGCACGCCATCAACTTCTATAACTGGCTGAAGCGGGGTCTTATAATCACGATCGATATGAACAATGACGAGATTTCGTATTATCGAAATCGAGAAACGTTCAATAAATTGATTCTCGCTGGAGCCCAGGATTCACGAGCGGCGGCGGAGTTGTTTTATTACTTGAACCGCACTGGATACAACGGTTTATGCCGCTTCAACAAGAAGGGATTGTTCAACGTTCCCTTCGGCAAGTACAAAAACATCAATTACAAACGTGATTTCAGAGACTATAAAAACGTTTTCTTCGACTGGCATTTTACGCTCGGAGATTTCGAGCTGCTCGATGTAACAGCGAAGGATTTTATTTACGCTGATCCCCCTTACGATGTTGAGTTTACTCAATATGCGCAAGAGGGATTCGGCTGGGAAGATCAGGAGAGACTCGCTCGTTGGCTGTCGTCACACCGCGGACAAGTAGTGGTTTCCAATCAGGCTACAGAGCGAATCATCAGTCTCTACGAGAAATATAAGTTTCAAATCGAAATTCTTGACGCACCAAGAATGATTAGTTGTACTGGAGATCGCGCCAAAGCGAAAGAGATTCTCGCATACAAAAACATCTAGTTCGTCGGCACCGCAAACGGTACCAGTAAAATTCAAATCGACAAAGGTGGATCTCGGGGAGAGACAGCTTGCTATTGGGATAGCAATTCTCTGATCACACTAAACGCGCCACATAGCGCAAGAAAAATCAAAAATAACGAAGTGAATATTGTTATCGATTCCATCGTCGTCGTCTTGCTCGTAATGTGGTGGCACTTGATCTGACAACAGCATGCCACTAAAGGTAATGCCAGTCAAGAAGTTTCTTACCGCTAACCCTTTAGTCTTTCAGCAGCCAACTCTAACCACTGAGGACAGGCCTTTGTGCCAGGTTCTATCTGCTTCGGCGCGATTAGCTCATCGATTCGCTTCCAGGCTTCTCCGCATCCGAGAATCACAAGTTTGTCGACAAACCGAGAGAAAGTCATATAGACAAACGCTCTCAATTCGTCATCTGAACTGTCGACAAATTTTTCATCGAGGTCTATCAAAATAACCACTCGACTTTCTAATCCCTGAAACGTGTGACAGCGACTGAGAAGCGCATGGTTAGGGACTTCAGATTGCCGGCGCACGATCCGACTGTTGCCCTTTAAACGCGCTCGGAATGCCGATGACAAGCGAGGCACTCGATGAGTGATGATGGCCACATCGGTGGCAAGAAAACTGCCTTTATCGACCAAGTCAGAAAACACATGAGCAAGAGTCTGCTGTGCTTCTTCGTCGGAGTCGCATTTGTAAAACTCGACAGGAGCCGAAGTCATCCTGCTGAATTTCATAGGCTGTTTAGACTTATGACTGGCACTGAGGATCGACGATATCAACGCGGGGCTGCGCAGATTTATCGAAAGATGAGACACGGAATCCACAGATGGTGCTGCGTGACCGGGTTCAATCAATTCGTTGTCGTCAACGAAATAAATGAGCCGACCACGTTCGGGATCGGCAAGCGAGCCCTCCAAAGACTGCCACCAGTTCTGCCTGAAATCCTGCGCGTCATCAACGACAATGGCATCAAAGCGGAGGTCGGGATCAGCAAGCATCGCTTTCCTCAAGACATCGGGAAATTTCTCTAACCAGGCGCGATTATTCCAGCCACCAGGGACGGTGAGTCCGGCTTGCTTGGCCATTCGTAAGCAGAGCGCATGATATGACGTCACAACCAGATTAGGAACACCCCTCAGCAAGTCTTCCAGATAATTGGCAAGTGCACGACTGAAGCAAGTAAGCAGTGTTCTTTCGCCTGACTCGGCAATTTTCCTTGCTGTCATAATTGCCAACCAAGTCTTACCGCTTCCGGCGCATCCTGAAACTTTTGCGCGTCTGGCCCAGGTCAGTTCGAAAACTGTTTTCTTCTGTTGATCGGTCAGCGCGATGTTCTGCTCGTGCATGAACAACAAGGTTTTATGATCCTGCAGTTTAAAACCGTCTGGTTCAGTAACACACAAGTCTGATACATTTCGCAGACCATAACCTTTTCGCGATAACAAACATCTGGAAAGTGCGATCAACATTTTCTCGATTTGTTGTTTCTTGTATCGCAACGAAGTCAGGGCGCGCTCCTTGATCTGACGGATACGTTCTCGTGACACATTGTGTTTGGTCGCCATCGCAGAAAGGCGAGCGGGCATATTACCATCGAGTCCAAAATATCTCTCAATGATTTGGTATCTGCGCTCGCCTCCATCGCTTTGCGAAATCATCGATCTGAGCTCGGCAATCAGAAGTTCCGTCATCGGACTGGTGTTTCTAAAGCGCAATGCTTCCAGCACCGCGGGCGATGCCCCGCCTTCGACGAGGAGCAAATTAACCGAAACCTCACGTTGATATACGGCGCTTAAAAGTCGTTCCAGACCCTGGCGCTTGAGCTCAGTTGAACACTGTTTGAAAGTGATAGGACTGTACGAGAGCGGGGCAAAATTGATGCCTGAATTGAAGCTATCCATGTAGCTTTACCTCTTGCAGCAGTGGGGACGATTCGATCGTAAGTGCGGCAAGTGGCTAAGTAACTGTTGAAATCAACAGTAGCAGGTCAAGACGCCCTCTGCGACAGCTATTACTGCGCAGAGGAAGTATTGTTTGGGCAGTTGACTTGTCGCTACTTAACTGGTGTCGCAGGAGGTGCGGCAACAGGTGTCTCTACTGCTGGTGTCGACAACGGAGTGACTGGTGCAGAGCCACCGCGCAACTTCTCAGCTTCAGCGAGAATCTCGTTGGCGTCTCTGTTTCGATTCATCCCTTTAAGCGCATCAGAGTAGTCGTTCAGCAGTCCGAGAAGCTGTTCCTGATTTAACTTCGGCTTCTCGTTGGGATGAACCGCCAACTCGCACATATCGACGGCTTCTCTGTACTTGTCCACACCCAGAGCCATTTTCACAGCAGTCAGACGCATAACGGTGGGATTGTAATCATTCAATTTCGCGCGAGTAGCAAGGCGATAAGCCTGACTATAACTGTCATAAGACTTAAGTTTCTCACCGACTTTTCCTTGCGAATCGGAAAGGACAAGCAGAGTTTTCAGTCGGTGATCGGAGCCCGGACCATAGAATTTTCCGAAGCCGGCAAGGGCTGCTTCTAAATCCGTAATCGCTTGTTTATCACGATGCAGACTGTTGTTTATTTCGCCAAGCATCAAGTTGATCTCAGGAATTTTGCTGTCTCTGTCCGGCCAATAACGCTCTCTCATCGCCAGAGATTTTCTCAGTTGCTTTTCGGCCTCTTCGATTTTGCCCTTCTGCTTGAGGTCGAGTCCCGACTTATAGGTCGCATCAGCCTGTTTTGTGATCTCTAAAACAGCAGCACGAGCTGCTTCGGCTTGTCCGCCAGGAAGATCGCCTGAAACAACAACACCTTTTGGTCGCGCTGGTGCCTTGGTCTTCGCAGTGCGCGAAGCCGCCTGAGCCGATGGATTTCCAGCTGAAGCTGCCGCTGTTAATCCTTTGCCGCTTGCACCATAAAGAGAGTTAACCGAATTGCTCACACCCGGACCTTTTGGAACAGGTTTCGGGATGCCCATGACGCCTGCGTACTCCATCATCCCTTGAGCAGAAGCTGCTCCGCAAAATCCAAGAGTGAGGGCCAGTGAAAGACTCAACCTTCTCGCCCACATGGAACTATCTTTTTTCATAACCAACCGCCCGAATGCGCCGTCTTAGTAATCGCTATCTGCATTATATCCCTCTGACAAAAGCTGGGTGGCGAGATTGGTAAATCCGACTCACTTCTTTAAAACCTGATTTAATTTGATATGCTGATTGACGAAAGATTCGCCTGGGTAGGCTTTCAGTATGCACTCCGTTTTCGCGAGGACAATAGAAACGTGCCTTCTTCTGCCAATAAGATCAAACTCGGTGAATTGCTTATCGACGCTGGAATCATCACTTCCGGCGATTTGACCGAGGCGATACAAGTATCCAGACGTCTCGGCGTCCCGATCGGGCAAGCCCTTCTGGTCTCGCGGTGCGTCACTGACAGCGTGCTGGAAGCGGCACTCGAGGCTCAACCGCTGGTGAAGGATGGCACGATATCGAGATCGGCAGCTGTTGATGCCTTGCGCAAATCAGTCGAAGCCGGGTCTCCGCTGAGAGACATGCTCAATCTTCAAGACGGGGCTGGCAACGAGGACCATCACCAGACCTCAAAACGTTTGGCAGAACTGCTTTTAGACTCTGATATCGTCAATCAGGATCAGGTCGATCAGGCATTGATGACAAGCTTCTCCTCAGGCATGCCGCTCGGTAGTGCACTGGTTCTCGAAGGAGTCCTCTCCCCATCACTGTTTCCAAGCATTTTGAGAATTCAACGAAACATTCGCGAGGGCAAAGTCGGACGAGAGGAGGGCATCAGCGAACTCAGATCGACTTTCCTCCACTGGATCAAAGCCGAAGAGTCACTAGCCAGAGACACTGAGATGGAAGACTCGGCTGAGATTTACAGCCAGGAAGAAATCGACGAGGCAATCCATTCGTTTGTGGCTCCGGAGTACGCGCATCAGCAACCACCGGAATATTCGCATCAACAAATGTTGCCACCACCACCTCCGCCGCCTCCTCCTCCGTCGATTCCGATCACAATTCCGCCGCCACCGCCACCGCATGTTCCAGCTCTCGCGCAAGAGCAAGCGCCCGTCGCGCCGCCGGTCCCCACTGCGCCTCGCGAGCCGGTGATCATCCAACAACCAACCAGGTCTCAGCATGATCAGCCGCGACTGTTCGACCTTCTCAAAGAGGCAGGCAGCCTGGACCAGTCAGAACTTCAGGACGCTTTCAACAAAGTCCTCGAAGATCCAATCGCCTCAGGCAAACTCTTTGTTTTGCTGGGATTGACTGACGAGAAAGTTGTGAAAACTGCCTTACGCAAACATTCTTTGATCGAGAAACACGAAATTAGCGATCACGAAGCAGTTGATGCCATCAGAGAATACGAAGCCAAAAACGATTCGGAAGCAACCGGTGAGCTCAGAGCAAAACGCCAGTACTCGAAAGAATGGCGTAAATCCACGGCAACGAAAGTACTCGGCGGAATAGCGGTTGGAGCGGCTGTAGCCGGTATCTCCTCTTTGTTCAAAAAGCCGAAACGCTAATTAGTGCGCCACGTTTCCACCGATTATCACGTGTTTCAAATCGAGTGTTTCCTTGTCCCAGACAAGGATATCAGCAAGTGCACCCGTTTGAATCGAACCAATTTGCTCGGTTAATCCCAGCGCTAGAGCAGGATTGAACGTTGACATGCGGATCGCCTCAGGAAAACTCGCGACGCCCCAGCTGACAACGTTTCGTACCGCTGCATCGAGTGTAATCGACGAACCGACAAGGCCACCGCCAGCGGTGCCGACATGGGCGATATCAGTAACCAGAATTGTTTTTTCCGATGCTTTCATTCGATAGATTAGCTCCACCGCCTGCGGCGACAGATGCAATCCATCAGCGATCACACAGCAGGAAACACGACGATCCAGGAGCGCTGCAGATACCGCACCTGGTTCTCGGTGGTGAAGCGGAGGCAGCGCGTTGAATGTGTGAGTCATCATGCCGACACCACCGTCAAATGCTGTTTTCGCTTGATCAAAAGTAGCGTTGGAATGTCCGAGTGATACGATAACATCCCGCTCACTCAACCATTTAATGCAAGCGTTGTCGGCGTCGCGTTCACAAGCCATAGTCACTAGTTTGACACTATTATTGACGATCTTTTCGAAAATCGAAATCGACGGTTCGACAATCCACTCAGGAGGATGAACTCCGGGTCGTTTCGGGGAAAGACATGGGCCTTCTAGGTGAATCCCCACCATCCGGGAACCAGAAACATCATTGCTCCATTTATCGAGAACACCCGCGCCCAAAGCCGTTAAACGATCGACGTTGACTTTCAAATGTTCAACACTGTCGGTAATCAGAGTTGGAAGAAATGCGGTGACGCCGGCTTTTGCCAGAGCATTTCTCATTTCAGATAGTTCAGCCTCCGTAGGATCACCCCAGAGGTCGCAGTGCGGATCTCCGTTCACCTGCAGATCGATCAAACCAGGCGTAACGTAACAACCGCGAGCATCTATCCGTACAATCGGTTTACCATCAGCCGAACTGAATGTTTTATCAGAAGCTTCTGATGAAATTCCGGCAATCCGACCAGCGCGGACGAAAACATTGGCGAAACGCTCTACCGTAGGCGTTAGAACATGCCCACCGGTTATCACAAGACTGCTCATTCGGGATATCCTGAGTTGAATAATTACTGACTACTAAAATGTGTTAAAACATTTGGGCTGTCACTATACCCTATCGATTGACTATTGGGTACTTGTGGCATATTGGGTGAAGGCCAATTCCTACGTTTATGAAATTGCGAAAACCATGACTGCACAAGGTGCTCAAGGACAACCAGTAACCAAAACCGACTCTGAACGCACCAACAACGTTCAAACGATGGTGAACAAGATCGTCGAGCTTCAAGACAAGCTGGTCGATTCGCAGGAGAAAAACCTGGTCTTGTCCACCCAACTTCGTGAAATGGAAATGATGGCTAGAGACGGTCAGGATCTCCAGGCTGAGCTTTCCAACCAGAGTGCTTTACTCGCCGACAAGAGTCGCGAGAACAAACAATTGCACCAGGAGCTGGCGCGTGTAACCTCCCTCCTGGAAGAGAAATTGAAAGAAGTAGAAGAACTGCAGATTAACTTCACCGAAATTCAGCATCAGCTTAAACAGCGCGAGTCTGAACGCGACCTGCTTGCTGTCATGTTGACCGAAAAAGAAAAAGAACACCACAGTCAACCGAACCCGCGCGCGACCGGAACCTATGACGCAGCCAAAGACGGTCAGGGCGGCGCCGGCGGCAGCTGGTTCAATAAGTTCAAGAAATAACAGGAACGGTTCGTCGGATCGAAATCATAATCGACAATTTTCTCGAGTCCAATTTAGGGCAAAGACTCGAACTCAAATCGACTTTTTCGAGTCAAGCAAGAATTTGAGTTCTACCGAAACCGCAATATCAAAAGTTTTTACCTCTAAAAGCAAAATTCTGTCGGCAGAATCGTTTTCATTCTGTTTTGCAAATGGCACCATATGCAGTACTACTCGTCTGAGAAAGGTTATCGCAGATTAACTGAAAATTTCACGAGGATTTCGAGATGCCAATCGCACCCAAATAATTTAGAATTCCGCCTTTCTCAAAGAAAAGCCGAAGAGTCTTTCACTGCAAGGTTTTAGAAGGTATTGACCCAAGATCACCGCGGAGGCGAATAGCACTTTCGGGGTATTGATTATTTTAACGGGATAGTGAAAGCTGGTATTGGAGTCATTTTTTAGCATTGTATCCCGGAAATAATTAGCAAGCCAAGATGTTCCAAGACAAAAAAATTACCTGCAAAGAATGCCACCAACCGTTTACCTTCACAGCTGGCGAACAAGAGTTTTACGCATCTAAAAATTTGCAAAACCAACCACTACGCTGTCAGAGTTGCCGAGTTACTCAGCGCTTCATCCGAGAAGGAAAAGATCCGACGCAATGCACGGATGTGCCCTGCGAAGCGTGTGGAGCGACCGCCAGAGTTCCGTTTAAGCCAAACGGAACCAGACCGATTTTCTGTTCAGCCTGCTATGTCAAAAGCAAAAGAGGCGAGTCGATCGCGACTTGAAAGTTGGGATAGTAATTGCACGCAAACCTGATGGAATCTAGAGTCAGGCGTGATCGTTCACATTCAGCTCTGACACATCGTACTCAATTGGCGACAAAAATCAGTCATGCGCGTCTACAAACAGCAGCTCAAGACCTTGATGATATAAGCGATTACAGAAGTCTACTGCTGAGAGTCCAGAGATTGAGTAACCGCATCTAGTGGCGCCTCCTGTGACACAGGAGGAAATGCATTGTTGCCGGCTGGGAAACTCGACCCATCGTAAGCTGGGTTCGAGAGCGTTCCCTGATTGCCTTGAGCCCCGAAGGTGTTAGGCTCGTGCAATGGAGCGATCGGCTTTGTAGTCAGTCCCTGTATAGCTGAACTGACGAGGCTGCTCACACCACTGGCATCGATCTGAGTAGATCTATAGCCAAACAAGTTCTTTTTGGTTTTGAAACTATCGCCGAAGAGCGACTTCACTTCAGTTTCTCTGGTTCCAAAGATGCCCCTTTTCTTGCTGTAACTGTTGCCGAATATAGCAACTTCCTTGTTGGTGTTGCCGAGCAAACCCTTTTTAGACACATACTTGTCACCAAGCCGATCCTTGACGACTCTGGTCTTGCTTCCGAAGAGACCATTCTTAATAGTTATCTCATCTCCTGAGCCGGTCTTCAGACTCGTATTGCCCCAGCCATCGAGGTCGAACGCCTGAGCCGACGGAGCCAGGAACAGTCCGAGCACCAGGGCGACGGGGAGAAAAGATACAGCCTTATTCACGATGGACACCTCATGCACTTATAGCTCTCAAGACTCCTCTGAGGAAGACAAGTTCCCCGACGTTTACAGAGCTTTGGCAAAACAGTGAATAATCTTTGACATTATCAGCGCGGCAAACAAACATGCTGTACATTTGATTCGTTTCGACGATTCCATATATAGAAGCAGATCCGCAGTGAAAGACATTGGTAAAAAACTTCTGGCTGGCGACAAACGCGCGCTGGCTCGCGCGATTACCGTCGTTGAGGCTGGTGGACAGGAAGGAACAGCACTGGTCAAGGAGCTGTTTCACCATGCCGGACACTCTCATTTAATCGGTGTCACAGGCTCGCCAGGAGTCGGCAAATCGACGCTGGTAGACGCTCTGGTGACCGAAATTCGCAAAGAAGGCAAGAAGGTCGCGGTGCTCGCGGTCGATCCCTCGAGCCCGTTCACCGGCGGAGCGATTCTCGGCGATCGCATTCGC
>CAZRMH010000232.1:0-12927 GCA_964600935.1 uncultured Candidatus Obscuribacterales bacterium | reverse complement strand
CGTGATACCAATTTTTAATGGACGTTCATTTTTCAAGTTAGAAACGTCGCGCTCCTTTTCCCGCATACGCGAGCGATGAGAATACCATTGGATCGTTCGGATAGAGCGCGATAGCGTATTCAACGCCCGCTTGTGCACCAAGTAATTTAGCACGAGTAAGTTGCAAGTCTATATAATTCCGTGTCGCACCTTGCGATGCATGAGCTTCCATGGCTGCCGTCCACGCAGAAATCACTTCGGATTTTGACACATCAATGAAAACTGGAGTGATATCGCGCGGCACCGCTTCTGGTGTCACAGCATAGAAAAACAACTGCTCGATTGCATAGGGTTGCCAATCGCGCAACTCTTGCAAGCCACCGTAGCGAGCAATTCGCGCAGCATCTCGAACTAGCTTTCCAAGTCTCCAGTGGTCGGGATGTTGATTCTCCATCACGGTAGGAGCCATAAGCGTCGCCGGGCGAACTCGGCGAATAATTTCCGCCAACTTTATGGAATGCTCAGCCCGCATCTCTAGATGCGCGTCACCCTGGAACTCGAGAAATTCGATAGTGGCACCGAGATGTTTAGCCGCTTCTCTCGACTCCTCAGCGCGTTGCTCCGGGGTCCCATTAGAACCAGCCTCGCCCAAAGAACAAACCACGAAATGCACTTCCCGCCCGGCTTTAGTCTCAATCGCGACTACTCCGCCGCAACCGTATTCAATATCATCGGGATGCGCACCAAACACCAGCAGAGGTGGCAGGTCATTTAATTTCAACGTAAGCCTCCTCAGCTCTTTCCGTGGTATCACGGGTAATGAATTCGATTTCCGGAGCGTCTTCCTTGCGCAGATAATCTTGTTCACCGGCACCAGCGATGTAGTGAGTGCAATGAATTACTGACTGCATCCATCCGAGGCGACTATCTCGAGAAGGGCTGATCTGCTCTTTCGTAAATTCGACAAGTGGCAAATCAACAAACACGTCACCGCCTTCGTGCAATTTTAATACATCATCAGCAAAACGTGCGCGAACGGTCTCGCCGTCGTGTCTAACATCGACGAAAAAATCAGAAATGTCGCGAGCCTTCCGACGAAACTCCGGACTGCTCGAGCGGAGAACCGTCATTCCCTCCAGCAATCCCAAATGCCGGTACATGTCGAGACAAAAGTCGGCGACGGTTTCTCCGGCAGCTTTCTTAAAGATGTCGATTAACGAGTGATCGAGGTAATTCGGTAACTGCAAAATAGTTTTCTCACGCCAACCAGGCTGAATCTCTTTTAGATAAAGTGGCGAGAACTTTCGCTGTGTTTTGTTTTTAAAGGCAAAGTTCAACTGCGCCGGTTCATTAGTTGTGCGATGCCGCAAAATTGTTCGAGTCTCGCGCGGATCATGGTCGCTATCATGATAGAAGAAAACAATCTCTCCGCCGATTTCTTTCTGCAATCGCCTTGCCGTTTCGATTTTAGCAACCAGAAAGCGCTTGGGATAGAATCCACAAGGCTGTTGTCCAAAGCATATGATCGATGATTTCATGATCCGTAGTTTTCAGTTACCTGTTGGTTTTTACCCATAAACGATTGCAAAATAATGCTGAACAAAATGCACAGCCCACAGCCGACGAGCGGATACCAGAGGTACGAAATCGTCAGAGTTGAGTAGAGAACAAAAATAATTGCCTGAGCGGTCAGAGCCGACCAAAACATCGCCGTACCACCAACTCGGCGAATAAAGAATGCCACCAGAAATAGTGCGAGCATGACGCCATAGAAAATCGAACCGAGAATGTTGACCGCTTGAATCAAATTTTCTGAGAGATGCGCAAAGAGCGCTATCAGAATTGCGACAACTCCCCAGAACGCGGTAAACCACTTTGTGATCGCAACGCACTCGTTATCGCTGGTGTAGCACTTGCGGAGCAAACGGTAAAAGTCGATCGTTGAGCTGGTTCCAAGCGCGTTTAATTCGGCGGCTTTCGATGATAGCGCCGCGGTAAAAAACGCAGCGACTAACAAACCGATGACGCCATGAGGTAGTTCGCTAAGGATAAAAGTGATAAAAACATAGTCAGCGTTATTTGCTTTTGCTTCTTTGTGCCGTTTAACTAATTCTTCGGTTGCAGCAAGGCGAACCTTTTCGCCCTCCTGTTGCGCAGACGCTGCCGCTTTTAATGCGAGTTCCGCTGAAGGTTTGTCACCTTTATGCCTGGCAGCCATCCAGGTTTGTAAATGCTTTTCAGTCATCGCATGCTTAGATTGAAACTCCTGCTCGAAGGCACGCATTGTTGAATCTTTTCTCTGACTAATCATGTATTTGTTCGAGTTAGAATCGAAAAACATCGGCGGAGGATTGAACTGATAATAAACGAACATCAGCACACCAATAAACAGAATGCAAAATTGCATGGGTATCTTGCATACCGCGTTAAACAGCAAACCAAGGCGACTTTCGCGAATGGAAGAACCGGAGATGTATCGTTGAACTTGAGATTGATCGGTGCCAAAATAGGACAGCATTAAGAATGTTCCGCCCAAAAGACCGGACCAGAATGTATAACGCTCGTTTACATCGGTTGAAAAATTGACCGCATTGAGCTTATTAAATCCACCGGCGAGATGAAGGGTATCATCAAAAGTTAGACCAGGAGGCAGCTTGGCGATAAGCAAGTAAGTCGCCGTGATCATGCCGAGAAAAATAATTCCGATCTGATACTTCTGAGTGACTGTTACAGCATCGGTCCCACCCATAACCGTGTAAACAGTGACAAGAAGTCCTGTAGAAATAATCGTCCACTCGAGAGACCATCCAAACACCGTGGACAGAACTATTGCCGGCGCATAAATTGTCAACCCTGCACCGATTCCTCGCTGTAGAAGAAACAGACCGGCACCTAGCAAACGCGTTTTAACATCGAATCGTTTTTCCAGGTATTCGTATGCCGTGTACACATTGATTTTGTGAAATTTTGGCAGAAAGAAGATACAGATAATAATTAACGCGATCGGAATTCCAAAGTAGATCTGAACGAAACTCAACCCATTTAAGTATCCCTGCCCGGGTGTTGATAAGAAGGTGATTGCGCTCGCTTGAGTAGCCATCACAGACAGACCTATAGCCCACCACGGCACCTGACCTTTGCCTTTGACGTAACTATTCAAATCACGACGATTTCGTGTGCGCCACATTCCGTATAATGCGATACTGAAGATGGTGCTAATCAACACAATAAGGTCAAGCTCGTTCATTTAGAGAATTCTCCTAAATAAACCAGCAGCAGGAGCCAAAGTATAAAACTACAGATTACAACGGTGTAGGCGCCAGTCCACGATTTCGGCCACGGCATACCAGTCGTTTCGGTTTCAGTTGCGGAAGTATCCGGCGAAGCGATATCCGAGGCGTGGTTATCGTTCATTTGCCTATCGAGACCATGTTAGCGAACAATCGATAAGCACCGGGAACTCCGGCAGGCAGTTGTCGGAAGAAACCCAGACCGGTATAGATGTAGTGCCCCTTACCGTATTTAGCGACTAGCAAAACGCCTCGGGAAGGAGCTTCGCCCCTGTCATTACAGGCGACTATCGGAGTGAAGTGTTCATCCCACTTATTTGGGAAGTACAATCCTCTCTCTTGAACCCAACCATCAAAGTCAGCTTTCGTAATTTTATTTGGATAGTTTAACACGGGATTATCTGGCGCGAGAATAGTCATCTCAGCATTCTCATCCGTAACTCGCTCAGGCGAGATCGATAGATCATACGGTGCAATTTTATCTGTCTTCAACTTATCTGGTCTGTTGTATTGACTTATAACCGTGCCACCATTTTCAACGTATGTGAACAGAACAGGCATAGCCTTGCCTATATTGTCTCGGACGTTGAAAGCGCGAACTCCGATTACAACGGCATCAACATCCTCCAAGTCTTTGGCGGTCAGATTAGCATCATCGAGGAGTTTAACCTGGTAGCCCATCTGATGAAGGTTCTCGAGAAGACTATCGCCAGCGCCAGGGAGGTAGGCGATCTTGTTTCCACGAGTGGAAAGGTCCAGACTGACTGCTCGCACCACTGCCGGTGGCTGCAGCAATTGCGGTGGCAAGTGCGGATAACTCACCTTTTGCTTAAGGGTGTTGTAACGAACACCCTTAATTTCTGCGCTGGCAGTTAGTGATACCGAACAGAATTTCTTCGGTGCGGTTACTGTGAATCGCGAGCGCGAAACCTGCCCTGGGTCGGTTTTAAACGGCACCGAAGACGGCTCTACTTTCCAACCGGAAGGCGCCTCCAGGCGCAGGTTGCCCGACAGATCAGCACGGGCAGTGATAACGTCCACATCAATAGTCCTGGATGTTCCAGCCGGCATTACAACAACATCAGGACTGACCTGGAGCGACACAGGCGGAATCACATCGATGCGCTGACGAATCTGGTTACCTCGCGAATCTGATATCACCCGAACCGGCTCGTCATGAACCACGAGCACTTGTCCGCCGATTTCGAATACGTTCTCAATTGGACATGCCGGAGAGTTCTCCGGCGTACCTATCAGTTTAGGATCATCAACGTGGAAAAGCCCTGGGGTTCCAGCCTTCTTCAACCAATACGGCTGAGTCAGCTCTTCAGTCTTCGGTAATTTTTCGACTGCATCAAATGTGCTTGGCTGCCCTGGCAGTAGTGCCAGATCTCGTTTGATTTCTCGGTTTAACTTCGGAAATCGCACCTCTTTCCAGCGAACAGCAAGATTGCCTGGCAGCTTATACTGAATACTTGCCGATAGGCGAAGATTCATGGTTTCACCGGGCACCACATCAGGATTAGGAACGGTAGTTTCAGTCTTAAGACCTAAACAGTCTTGAAGAATACGATCTAGAAGTTGGTGTTTCTCATGAATTACTGACTCTCCAAGCGAACTGTTTTTCGGCAATTTACTCAGCTTCGTACGCAGAGCCAGTAAGGCAGGAACACTGGCTACCGGCTCGGCCAGATCAAACTTGGAGATTATCTGAGAAATAGCGCTGCCAATTTCAGCCCCCCCCTCGACTCGGCTCCACGAAGTATCGACACCATCCATGATGTCACTTTGTACGGGTTCACCATCCAATAGCTGAAAGGACTCAGAACGTTGATCGCCATCTCCACCAGGAAGTTTAAACTGATCGAAACCCTGTGTCTTATGCATCGCCCGGCTCTCACCGGCGATCACGCGAAACGTTACTCCCGAGACCGGATCTTTGCCAGTGGTGTCAATCTTCAACACACCCGCAGTTCCAATTTTGTCTTTTTGATAAGTCGAAACATTCCAAAAGATTCTTTTCGGCTGCCACGGTTCAAGCTTCTGCTCAGGAAATGCGTTTGCATCACCAGCAAGCTTGAACGCCTCGGTCGCAAGAATCGCAGACGCCGTGTGATGTCCGTGTGTGCCACCAGGACTCGGAGAGAAGCGCGTCACTAAAACATCCGGACGGAACTCGCGAATCACACGCACCATATCGCTGAGCACTTCTTGTTTATTCCAATTATCAAATGTCTCCTGATAATTTTTCGAAAAACCAAAGTCAACCGCCCGAGTAAAATATTGTTTGGCACCATCAGTTTGCCTTGCCGCCAGCAACTCTTGAGTACGTGCCACGCCTAACTTATCGCCGAGATCTGCGCCGAGAACATTTTGTCCTCCATCGCCGCGCGTCATCGACAGATATGCGGAGCGGTAATTTCGACCGCGTGCGAGATACGCTAACAACTCAGTGTTCTCATCATCCGGATGGGCCGCTATGAAAAGAACGCTACCCGTTTGGCGAAGGCGTTCCAATTCGTGCAGTATCGCTTTTGGAGAATCGTTCTGCATCTCGACTCCTAAAACTGGACAACAAAAAAGTGACGTTGCGCAGAATAGCAAACACGCTAGTGTGCAACGCCACTTTCGGAAGGGCGATTCTCGGGCTCTATTGGCAACTATGTGTCTTGATTGCACAATGCCAAAAATTACTGCACTCGTTTAATGAGAGCTTCGTTCAACTTCACATAAGCCAGATCGTTAGCCTTCTCGGCTAGTTCAGTTGAGCGTTTCGCTGCCGCGAGAGCACCCTTTTTGTCGCCAAGCTTCTCGAGAATTTGCGCTTTCAAGTAGACGATGTAAAACGCCTCACGCTCGGCAAGCGCAGCATCAACCCATTTGTTGGCCTTATCCAAATCCTTGCCGCGATTGTAATAGAATGCAGCGGCTTGGAAGTATGGCTTCTTCGGATCATCAGAGGCCATAACCTTTTCAATGTCTGCGGTCAGTTTGTCGGCGTAATTAACTTCCAACTTTATCGGCACGCAAACTTGATCCCAAGTGAGATTGAGGTTGCTTGACTCATCGCGAATATCGTTGAATTCAATGGTGAAAGTCTCAACAGCTTTCGCCAACTTTACAGGCTTGGCCTTAAAGCGCACCACGTCTGATTTTTCGTCATACTTATAGCTACCCCATTGCTCCGAACCTTTGTTGATAATGATTGTCCATTCATCTTTGTCAGGAATGGTCATCAGAGCATAAGTACCAGCGGCGATATCATTACCGTTGAGCTTGACCGGAGTGCTGAAGACGAGCTTGGTTGCAGCGTTGGCACCGGTGCGCCAGACCTTCCCGTATGGCAGCATTCCGCCGAAGACTTCGCGATCTTTGACTCCAGGACGTGAGTAGGCAATTTCTATGTCAGTCAAGCCAACTCGCTGTTTCAATGTGCAGCTCGGACTGGCGGATGGGAATTCGAGTTTCGGCGCATCATCGGCGAATGCAGCAGAAGCGAAAAGCAATCCACAGCTAAGTGAAAGGAAGATAGGAAGTTGTCTGAAATTCATATGTTTACCATGCGTTGGTGTTGAAATTCGTGTTGCCTCGCGGCAACAAACCAGATATTAGTACTACTTCGACCTATAAAGTTGTGATCAAGACTATTTTTTGCGACTTTGAAGCATTAATTCGCATGTTTTTGGGGCGCTAAAGAGACTAAGTTACAACTACGCCCCGCTGGTATCCGAATGGTGACCTGAGTACCTTTTTGAAACCATCAATCGCTCTATCGAAAACCAATAATCTCATCGCTATTTAGCCAGCACCACTGGCAGTGCGGACTATCCAGGTCAAGAACGATAGGAGCTGGAGAAGTATAAAAATCTTTCTGACCGTCTCCGTTCGGAAAGATCGATGGGACTCGAATTCCGGTATCGGTTCGGGCTTCGTCAGGTCGTTTATGCAAACTAGAGATTCAACGATTCAACTGATTCGATCATCTCTGATGCGTATCGAGCGTATACGCTATTAACGCAGAATGGCTATATTTGATGTTTTTCGACCGTTTTGCGGTTAAAATCAACTACATGACTCCGTTAACCACTGCGAATATTTCCTTGTCACAGGACGATTCGTCTGTGGTCGTGCCAATTTTTAAATCGCCCCTTCGATATCCGGGCGGTAAGCAAAAGGCGATTTCGCAAATCTTTAGTATGTTTCCCGAGCGTGCTGATGAATATCGCGAACCGATGATTGGTGGTGGCAGCGTGTATCTTCAGGCACGTAGTGCCGGATTCGCTAAGACATATTGGATCAACGATTTATTCTCTGAACTTGTCGCATTTTGGAAAACCGTTCAGGATTTCCAATCATGTTCGCGGCTAATGAAAGAGTTAGAAGAACTTCGCTGTTCCTTTGATTCAGCTGATCAAATCAAAGATTTCTTTCTCCAAGCCAGAAGTGAAGAGAGTGTCGATGAATACCGAATGGCATTTTTATTTTTCTTCTTCAATCGCGTCACATTTTCAGGCACCACTCGCGCTGGTGGTTTCTCTAGTTCCGCCAGTACGAAACGCTTCACCGCGTCATCAATCGAACGACTTCGCCGTTTACCCGATGCTTTCTCCGGCACTAAAATCACCGAAGTAGATTTTCAAAAAGTTATTGAAACACCGGGAAAAGACGTTTTCATCTTCTTAGATCCGCCTTATTATACGGCGAGCAGACTGTACGGTAGAAACGGCGATCTGCACAATTTTGATCACGAGCGATTGGCTCACAGTTTGAAAGCAAGCGGTCATCGTTTTCTCATAACCTATGACGATTGCAAG
This sequence comes from uncultured Candidatus Obscuribacterales bacterium, assembly GCA_964600935.1. Classification (GTDB taxonomy): domain Bacteria; phylum Cyanobacteriota; class Vampirovibrionia; order Obscuribacterales; family Obscuribacteraceae; genus JADYXR01. The sequence continues at coordinate 4,844 of CAZRMH010000232.1, read as the reverse complement.
GAAATTCGCGATTTATATTCCTGGGCAAAGACTAAGTGCTGGAACTTGCAGTATGGAATGAACAATTGCAATACAAAGAACACCAGCAAAATTGGATCTGAATTATTCATTTCAAATTATTGAAATCAGTATCTGCGGACAGCGCCACCGTCTATGGTGACGGTCGTTCCGGTGATAAACTCACCTCGCGGTGATGCTAAGAAGGAGACGAGCGCGCCCAGGTCTTCAGGTCTGCCAAATCGCTTCATCGGCGAGTAGTCTGCCCAATCTTGAAGAACCACATCGCGGGAAACTTTCTGAGAGTCCGCATACTGTTGCGCGAGATTCTGAACGAGTGGAGTGTCGAAGTATCCCGGACAAATTACATTCACAGTGACGCCGTCTGGCGCAAACTCAGTCGCCATGCATTTCGCCAGGGCATTCAGACCGGTCCTCAAGGTACTTTGCACGACTGACGATCTTTCTGCTTCCAGACCGAAAATAGATCCAATGAAGACTATTCGACCGTAACCTCGTTCTTGCATACCTCCTAATAGAAGTCTAGGCAAAACAATCGCAGGTCTAAGAAGTAGATCCATTCCGCGTTTCCACTGATCATCCGTGGCGACCGAAAACGGATAGGTTGGCGGGTGCCCGGTACTTAAAACAAGAATATCGATTTCTCCAAGTCCTTTCTCTGCCTCCTCAACGATGCGGGCAAGGTCTTCTTCAATTGTCAGATCTGCTGCGATTCCGATCGCTTTGACTGACGCCTGATTCGAAATTTCAATGGCAGCGTTCTGAATTTTTCCTGTATCGCGCGCACAAATTGCGACATTAGCGCCTTCGCCGGCTAGCGCGCGAGCACAAGCGAATCCCAGCCCATGACTGGCTCCAGTCACAAGTGCATTTTTGCCTTTCAAATCGAGGTCCATCTTCTATCTCCAAACGACACTCAGCAGAGCTTTAGCAGGTTTAAGTATAAGCCTTTTTCATTGGCTGAACCAAGAGCTGGGCTTTAGCCAGAATCGAATATGCGAAGCTTACATCAAAGCTCAGTAAGCCAAGGTCGACCTATTTGCCGAAGCAATGGCTGGCGGACACTTTCAAAGAACGTTGATGCTCTATACTGGTTCGGTCAATTCGCGTCCAGGCGAAATCGATACCGAGAAGAGGTTTCCCAGGTTCCGATGCATAAATCGATCACGTTCGAAACAGAAGCCGTCTGCCCGTGGTCAGGCGCCCGCGCAGGTCGTCTCACCACTCCGCACGGTGCGATTAATACTCCAGTGTTCATGCCGGTTGCGACAAATGCCTCGCTGCGGTCGATGACTTTTACCGACGTGAAAAGTTGTGGTGCACAGATCATACTGTCCAACGCTTATCATCTTTATCTTCGCCCTGGCCATAAGTTCATTCAGAGCGCTGGCGGATTGCATAAATTCATGTCATGGGACATGCCGATACTGACAGACTCAGGCGGTTTCCAGGTGTTCAGCCTGGACCAGTACCGCAAAGTCGCAGACGATGGCGTGCACTTTAAGGACCATAACAATGGTCGCGCTCATTTTATCAGTCCAGCTCTTTCAATGGAAATTCAAAACGCAATCGGCGCAGATATAATTATGGCGTTCGACGAATGCGTCAAGAATCCGGCAACATACGCCGAAGCCGAAGCCGCGATGGAACGGACACACCGCTGGCTCGCAGTGTGCGATCAAACTCACGCGCGCAAAGATGAACAAGCCCTATTCGGAATTATTCAGGGAAGTATGTTCGAAGACCTTCGTCGCAAATCGGCAGCGGTGGTAACTTCATTCGACCTTCCTGGATTTGCCATTGGCGGTGTCGCTGTCGGAGAATCGAGGAGCGAGATAGAGCGAATAGTCCGTTTCACTACACCTCTGATGCCGATTGAGAAACCGCGATACTTGATGGGAGTCGGGACGCCGTGGGACATTCTGTATGCCATCAGATGCGGTATCGACATGTTTGACTGCGTTGCACCTACTATGTTGGCTCGCCACGGCTCGGTCTTCACTTCCAAAGGTCGCATTTCAATACGAACTGGCGCTTACAAAGCAGATCTCGGTCCAATCGACGAGACCTGCGATTGCTTCACTTGCCAGAATCACAGTCGCGCATATTTACACCACCTCTGTCGAGCGAAGGAGTATGCGGGCGCATCACTGGCGGCCGTGCACAACGTTCAATATCTAATCAGGGAATCGAATAAGGCTCGTCAAGCCATTCTCGATGGAAACTTCCGCGAATACTATGAACAGTTAGCACCAGTCCTTATTCAGCAAAACGAAGATCGAGCATTGTTGCAGCACTAGTCTAATTTCGAATTAGATAACAAAACTAACGTCCTAACCAGCAAACTCATATCCGCTAAAGTCAACAACGCTGTTTACTTTAGGATGTCTTGCTGAGTAGGCGACAATAATCGAATCCCCTTCGCTTATGCAGTCGAAAACTTGTTTGGAAACCGCAGTGGTCGACTGGATTTTCGAATCATATCGATTGAGGTGGAGATGACTCGAATTACTCCCTCCGCCAGACTCAAAATTGTAAATCACCTTATAAGTTGTGCTCTCCGAGCCCATCTCAGTCTCTTTACCTGTCACTTGCCCGCGACCAAGACTGCCAAATCTTAGGAGGTACCACTCAACGACGGGAGCAACATAGAGAAAGAGCACAAAGAGACTGACGATAACATTCCAGAAAATCGCGAAGAATCCAAAAAACAAAACGGTTTGAATGTCCGGGAGAGAGACACCCGCTCCTTTTTCTTTCCACTGAAGCGTCATATCTCGAAGTGCCGGAAGAAAATGCATATCAACCTGATCACCGACCTTGTGCATCTCATACTGGTTTCGATTCACGGAAAACTTCTTATAATTCTTCTCACCAGCCCAATCGTAAGCCATCTCTAGTTCTAGAATTCGACCGCTTTCATCGTCCAAACGACTTGATTTGTCAATGATCGAAGCTGGAACATCGGTACCAAATGCGATACCAGAAAAGTATATGAATGGATAAATCAACAAGCATAACCCAATTATCACGTGCGGAAGTATAAACAACCTGGCGAACCATAAACCTGGTGATCCGCTAGTTGGCATTCCATTTACCCGCTTCAGCCGTCGCGGCGTTTTTTGAAATTGTCTTAAGTCAGTTTTCTTTTCGTCTGCTTTGAAGCGCCAGTCCGGTCTATTCCAATTTGATTTTTGCTCTATCTGCATTCTTTTCTTTCTCTTCTTTTCTTTCTTTATTCCATTAATCTAGCCGACGACCGGTTAAGAAGAGATGAAAAGCAGCTCTAGAAATCCGACGTTTAGTCTTTTCTTTATTTCTGGAAAAAGCGCCACATACCTCGTCCATCTAGCGGGAATAGAAACATAGTCGATAGCGGAGAACTGTCATGCCAAAGTGGATCAAGAAAATCCTAAAACCAAAGCCTCGACCGCCGGAAGCACCCCTCGATGAACAAATTGCGGCTGTGCTAAACCGTTCGAAAAAATTTCTTCGAGAGGAATTGCTGAACATCAAAGTTAGGATCAAATCGAAGTGATTCTACTTATGATGGGTATGATCAGTAAAAATTTCCAAGGTGATTCATGCAAAAGTTCAAGTCGATCCAAAAGTTCTTTTCGGGAAACCTGTACATTCTTTCGGCATTAGCGTTCTTGTCGGTTCAACCCGCGGTCTTCGCTAGTCCAACAACATCCGAACTGGTCGAGGTCCTCGAACAGAACAACGTCTTCGCAGCCGGCATCAGCGTTTCCATCAGGAGAGCTGGTCCTGAGCTATTGGTATCAACATACAGAAACAGCCAGGCGACCAACGAGGACTGCAAAATCGAAGCACTGCTCGCTGCGAAAACAATATTCGATACAGGCGCCGAAGGAGTCAGTCGCGTCAAAGTATTCTTCTTCGAACCAACTCTCGATAAATACAAAGAAGTCTCGATGACGAAAGGCGACGTTTTATCATTTCAGTCTGGGCAACTAAAACAGCAAGAGCTGCTCTCCTCAATGGTCGTTAAGGAACTAACGGTTGTGGACGCATCCGACAATGTCGCGAATTACCTGGAGGCATCCAGAAGACGTCCAGTGCGTCGGGAATTATTGACACGCATAAAAGGACAAAACATCGACATCTTGACCAACATGGATGCATCGGTCGATGATAATGAATGCAAATTCGAGGCAATTAAACTTGCAGAGCGCGCCTTAAAAATCGCACGCGGGTATAAGCGAGTAAAAATTGTTTTCGTCGATCCACTGGGTCGAAAAGAAGATCGGATGGTCGAGTTTGAAGCAGATCAACTGAAAGCACTTTCGCAGAATGTGAACGAGCTTGTGGCTTCGGTTCCGCTATCTCAGGGACAAGGTGAATGGTTGCCCAGCCAGCGGTTTAAGTTAGACCAACTAGAAGCCTCTATAATGTATGCCACTCCCGGCTTGAAGCAGAAAGAGCGTGGCGAGTTGTTGGAACGCTTGAAGAAGCTCAGTAAGAATGGGGTTGGCGTTAAACCATTCCTTGAATCATTTCTGCTAATAGAAGATGCAGCGGTCAAAGGAAATCAGGAAGAAGTAGATGCATTGTTGAGCAAATTATCTATTAGCTTAGACGAACAAGAAGCACGAGCCGTAAGCGCAAAAGAATTAAAGCCGATCAAACCCGTAACATCTGTTAAAGCCGCAACAGCGACCACAACCAGTTCTTCATCATCGCCGAAACCAGTCGAAGGTTCGATGGATAACCCGTATATCAGAAATCAGATTCTCGCAAATCCTCCTGGCGCGTTCGAATACTACGTGAAAAGATGGAGAGGTAAGGATAAAAATCCTGCTGAT
>CAZRMH010000231.1:0-12956 GCA_964600935.1 uncultured Candidatus Obscuribacterales bacterium | reverse complement strand
GGCAGCGTGGCGTCACGGCGTTCGACAGTCTTTACCGAAGCACTGGATTTGAGCTTAGCCGGACGCGCCGTTCTTACGCGCGATTTCACGGCGGTGCCAGTCTGCTGAGCAGACGTAATTGGCGTCATATGAAATTCCCCACTGAAGACCCGGAACTCGGCTCAGGGTAGTAAACACTGCCAAGCATTTATACGATTTTCGCGTGACAGCAATGTGACGGTTCGCAATTGAACACGTTCCCAAAGATCAACTTAGGTTTTAGCTTTATTCCGCTCTTCGAGGAACTTCCACCAACCAGCTTTCTCAAGCGCTCTGTGATCGATCTGACTGGTTTGAGTGAGATAGGTTGTGTATTCCATACTCTTACGGCTGCGTTCATCCCAGTCACGGTCAGCGACCGCTCTCATATCTTCCAGAGCCGTGATAAGTTGATCGGTGCCCGGCAGTTCAGCACAATACCGAACGAATTGCCTAATTTCACGATCCAAATACTGCCCAAGATTTTTTAGATCTCGCTCGCGATTCATTTTAACGGCTTTGCGAACGATGCTGGATTGCCAGATCTCGGCGATCTTCAAACTCAACTCGATGTCTCGGCTCTGGTTCGAGTTTACGTCACCGGGAGCTACTGTTAATGAGCGTCCGGCAGGTTTACTTTTATCTCGTTTGTTTTGACCTGTCCAAACCCAATTGCAAGTTGCGTCAAATTTCAACTGATCGCCTTCGGTACCCGCTTCAGTTGATATGCGAAAAATCACATTTCGTTTCCCGCCAGGCGGCAAGCTTCCCATGCGGCATACAAGGTTTGTTTCAGAAAACGATGTTGGAAAACCGCTGATGTTTTTGACCTTCACTGTAGAAGGAAATGTGAGTAAAACGGAAATATCTTCAACGATAGTTTCCTGCAATTCTCGCAATTGTCCCAGAAGAACTTCGATAATTTCTTGCGGATATTCCGCATCATGCAATCGGCCACCCCCGTTATCAGAGAGCGATTGCAACTGAACCGAAGAGTAGTCATTTCCGATACCAACTGCCGTTGTCAGGACTCCACGTTGGCGAAGTTGATCGGCGTGATGTTCTAAAATTTTCGGATCGACCGTGCCAATGTTTGCATGTCCATCCGAAAGGATGATCACATGATTATGCAAATTAGTATGGTCTTGCATTACCTTCGCAACGCACTCAGCGCCCTTCATCCATCCACTGCAAAGGTCTGTACTGTCGCGGGTGTCAATCTCTTCGAGAGCGAACATCGCCGCCTTCTTCCCTTCAGGGTTGAGCTTGACACCATCAATGTGCACAACGACCCTGCTGGCAAAAGATACGATCGAAAGAAAACTATCCTGCGAAAGGGAGTGCACCACTCCTAGTGCCGATTCGATTGCAGCTTCCAATCGCTTTCCTGCCATCGATGCGGACGCGTCGATTACGAGCGCAATATTGAGGCGCGGTTTCTTCTCGACCTGATTGCTTAATTGGTCAGGCGCCGTAAGATCGACGGATAGAAACCGAACGGAATTTCCCTGGTCGGAAACGTACTCGCGATCGAAACTTGTTCGAACGACCACACCACTGCTCATAATTACGCTTCTCCTGTGAGGATTTCTCTCAAGTAATCGGCGACGCGCTCGAGCCGCGCCAACTGTTCATCGTCGTTAATTCCTCGGACGGACAGCTCGATGTCCGGCGTCACCTGAATGCGATGCCAGGTCTCTCTTTTGGCTTGTCGTCTAACACTCTTATCGCCAGTTTGTTCTTCTAATCCGACTAGCAGCTTTCCAATAGGCGTGGTCATTCGCTCTTTCGTTATCCGCTGATAGTACTCCGGCGTTGGTCCCCAGCCGTCCAGTATCGTTTGAGGAGGAAGAGGCGGCGGAGGTTGAGGTTTGCTAACCGGCACCGCTGGTAGTGACTTTGCCTCAAGGGCATGGTCATCATCATCAAAATCGTCAGCATCAAAAAAGTCAGTGTTCATGACCGGAGGAGGCAGTTCATCAACCGATGTGATTGGTCGTTTGACTGCCGAAAGAATGTAATCGAGAGCGGAACCTTTCGGCTGATTTAAACTCGCCCCGCCATTTGCCAACATCTCTATTTGCGCCTCACTCATAGACAGCAACTGTTGCCGGACTTCACTGAGCTTCAGTCCGCGTTTGTCTTTGAGTACTTTGATGGCAAGCAATTTGTTCAAATGCTGCCGTGAGTATTTTGCATACCTGCCAAGTTTGCTCGGACCCCGTAAAAGTCCTTGCTCGATAAAGCTTCTGATTACCCTCGTATCGAGGCCTGACTCATTCGCGAGTTCGTCTAGAGAAAAGGTAATCGTTTCAGCTTCGTCCATAAATCCAACCTACCACGTTTCAATTCGCCATGTCAAATTGAAAACCCCAACAGTTGGGGATTAAGCCGCCTAAAGATCTTTCACCTATTAATGCAAACCCGGTTGTCATATACTGGGGTAATTCCGGTGTACTGAATTCCCCTTATTGAGTAGATTGGAGTCTTGAAACGCCAGCGACTCTGTCTAAGGCACTTTACTAGCTGTCGGCAAACCGACCAATTGCATACTGTGAATGACGATGCTCGACATCAACGCACAAACACGCGCGCCAAACACACTGAATCGCAACGAGGCTTCGATTCTCGATCGCGAATACATTCTCGCATTCGATATGCGAGCGATGATTCGAGTTGCGCTTGGCACGGGACTTCTCGTTTCCACGGTTCTCTTGATACCGGATACGATTGCAATCCTGCCAAGCACGCATGATGTTCTCGCTTTGTTGATTCGCGGAACAGGGCTCTGGCTAACCGTTTTCATACAATGGAATCTAGCATTCGTCGGAATTTTAACAGTAGCCGGAATTTTGAATCGCGGAATAATTGTCGACGAAACCGGCATACGTTTGTCGAGATTCAGCAAGAAAATTCCATGGACAGATATTGAAGGAATGGCTGGTCATGCTCGTCCTCTGATCACGAAACTGATGTTTCTGAAACAGCCAGCAATTAGACTGCAGTTATATGTTCGAAACAAAAACTCAATCAAGGTTCGAACAATCGACTCATTATTCTTCTCAGAAAAACAATTCGAGTCGCTGCTAAACGTAATAACCATATCAAGTTTCGGCATCGCACCTGATTCTCCACAAGTCGTTATTGCAGACTCAGAAGTGAACGAACCGATAAAGAAAGCATATAAACGTTCTGAAAACAAAGGAAAACTTGTTACTGCATACATTGCCATCATGCTCGTCGCTTTCATCGGCAGAGGCGCAGCAAGAAACTATTTCTATAATCAAGCAGGTCAATATGTCAATCAAGCGGATTACAAAACTGGAAAACATTTTTGCGAGTTATCCCTCAGTATCGATGGAACTTATCCTTATGCTCTCGATCGATTAGCACGTTGCGAATATCGTCTTAACGACAGTGCCGGTGCGGAACAGCATTGGCGGAAGGCACTGAGAATGAAACCGGATTTGGTATCAGCTAAAGTTGGGCTCTCCAATGTCTTGATGAAGAGAAAAGATTTCAAAACAGCACGCGACTTACTGACGAATGCAGTGAGATTGGAACCCCGCGACATTCCTGTTCAACTGAACCTTGGAAGTTTGAACATTCAGATGGGAAATAATGCTGATGGAGTGAAGAACTTCGAAGCAGCCCTGCAGCTGGCGCCCCAAAGTCCAACAGTGAAACTTCTCGCAGCACACGCGTTCTTTTCAATCGGAGATGTGGATCGCGCAGCCGAACTGTTTAACTCTATCCGACCGTCGGAAGTTGAGCTTCACCACCGAACGGTTTACGCGAAGTTAAAACAGGATCTACTCGCTGGGGGAGTTCACGAATGAGTGAAGAGAACGCACCAATGATTGATGAAAACACACACGTAACTGTTTCAGAACTAGACATGATCAAGCAGTGCGTACGCGCGGTTGCTATTGTTTCAATCAACAGCTTCATCGCCGCACTCGTGATTGGTGGCGCATGGTTAGCCCTCGGCTGGATGCGATTTTACGGATTAGAAACTGGAGTGGTGGCACAAGCTTTGCCGCTGGAGCACGTCGACTATCACAACGCCGTTTTGAACTTGACCGCATCCGCAATCGATTCTTACAACAGTTTTTTTCAGGGCAATTCTCGTTTCGGTTCCGGACTGGGCTTGATGGCTGGTTCATGTTTCAGCCTACTATGTTTCAAGCGTAGTCCACGCTCCGCACAAATGCTCGCTGCAATGCTAGCAGGCGCGATTGTTGCAGGCAGATTTTGCCTGACATTCACGAGCTCGCCCGCACCGTTTCTGGTTTCAATCATAGTCGGCGCCATCGGTTTTCTCGCCATATCATTGTTCGCTCGAGAGCCACTACCGGCGCTACCGCTCGTAGATAAACCGTCGGCTGCGTTCTTAAATTAGTTCACGCGAAACAACTCAAAACGCTCCTGACGTCGACTTCAACTTTCCATTTCGGAACAACGGATTCTCGTATAGTTTTTGTCGGAGGCGGCGATCATGGCTTCTTGAGCGGCTTTCATGAGTGACGGCAAATCGCGCGCGTCCTGAGGAACACCGGCGATACCAAAGTGGAGTATCGGCCATTTTCCACCGAGCTTCGGTGCAAGTTTCGGAAGCTCAGCGACGATGCGATCGACAAGCGCCATCGACTGATTAGTGCTCACACCCGGGAGAATTAAACCGAACGCTTTGTCTCCGACATGCCCGAACATATCGACGTCTCGCTTGATTTGACTGATGGTTTGACAGGCAAGAGCCAATGACGGCATCGGAATAACGCTTGCCGGATTATTGGGATCTTCGCCGGCTCCTGCCAAACGCATGCAAAAAATCAGCAAGGAGAATTCCGAGCTAAATCGAAACGCTCTGCCGAACTCACGTTCCAAAAACAGCTGAAACGCTGGACTGGTAAGTGCACCAGTCTGGTGATCACACAGACTTTCGAAGACAGCTCGCGAACTGCTTTCATCAAAAGTCATAATCTCACGAGGAACTCCGATGTCAAAAAAATCACGGTCAGCAGGTTTCACCTGTCCGGCATTCAGCGCAGCTTGCCGTCCAGATTGCTCCTGATTCACAGGCGGCGCAGTTTGTATTCCCGGTGTCAGCGTCATCAACGGCGCAGCCGCGACCGGAGCTGGTGTCGGATACGGCGTGAGCGCCGTGTTCTGAGCTGGATTAGGACTAGCAATCGGGCTGGAAGTTTCAATCGAGCCGGGAGTTGGAAATGGAACAGGATTTTGCAACACCGCTTGAGCACCAGATGCGGTATCAGGCATTCCGCCACCAAAAATCGACGCTGGTGGCATTGGCGGTGCCGATGTTTCTGCTGTCGGTTTCAGTATCTGCTTGGGCACCTCAGCGCTGACGGCAGTTGGGTTAGGCATCTCCCCGGAACCAAAGCCCCCGCCACCACCAAAGAATCCCGGCGGTGGTTTCAATGCGCCTGGCGTTCCAGCACCTGACTGCCCCATCGCTTGTGCAGCCACCGCTTGGGCCATCGCGAAAGCTTCATTACTGGTCGGGGCTGCGACCTCTCGGAGCGACTTACCCTCCGGCGTCAAAATCAGTCCGAGCTTCAAGAAGTTTACGGCTATTGCAAACAATCGAGAGGAGTCCAAACCAATCGATCTGCCAACCTCGCGCAACGTCATTTTGCCGTCAAGAGCGCGATAAAATGTTCTCTGCATCTTGAAGCCGTAATCGAATCCATCTTTCAAGCGCTGCTCGAGCTGTTCTTCGGACAAGCCGATCGGCGGACGCGAAAGAATCGAGGCCTCATTCATCCCATGCTTCGAAAGAAACCCGAGACTCTCAAGCATCTTCGAGCCTTGTTTCAAAATTTCGTCAGTACTATCCTGGACACTCGCTGTTTCAGGCTGTTTGCCTTCCTCGAATGAAGCGTTTCCTTCCTGCCAGCAAAACAATTCAAGAATAGCTTCAGTGCCGACCATGGCAGCGTTAACGGCATGGACCGGGCGTCCAAGTCCGAATTGAACGATCACAACTCCGTTATTGGCTTCGATCTTCAGTTCACCAGTCAATTCTGATTGAGCGGCGGTCTGCAACAACCAGGCAATCGGACGCGAGCGCAAATTTCCGCTCATCAATCGCATCGTCGACTGTTGACCAGCTTCCTGCGAATTCGTCATTTCTTGCAGTTCTTGCTCGGGCGGCGCAGCCAAGTTCGCGCTCGTCGTGCTGCGTTTCAATCTCGCCCCCAGCGACGTAGGTTTATTTTCTTCGTCGCGCTCCCTGATCATTTTCTCTTCCGGCGTCTCTTCATGCAATGGATGCCGTTCGCCTATGGAAGCGAGCAGGTGCGGATAAATAACTGCGATGTCTTTGGTTTTGTGAAACCAGAGCATTTTGGAGCCGACTACATTTTCCTCGTGCAGCCACCACTCGATATCAGTTTCTTCGTAGCTCTTTTCCTTGCAGTGCAAGCTCAGAGTGTATTTCTTAAAATCCTTCGGAATTTCCCAGAGGTAGTTATGCCTGACGCCTGACATTCCACGCGCCTTATCGATCATTTCGTTTAATTGCTCAATACTCGGGTGAGTGTCTATCCGATAATTCTGATTCGGAATACTGCTGAGCTTGTTATTGAACATCACGGTCTACCAGAGGGAACCCCATAGTCATATGCCACGCAGCAGCGCTGATCTATGCCTAAATACATTGAATAAATGAAAAAATGTAGCCAGACATCAACTGATAATAATCGGCTGAAAGCCCGGTAACGCTTACCGAATATGAGATACCGCGTTTCAGCAAGGACGTGACGCTTAGGCTACACTTATATGCGTCACCCTGGTCTTGTACGATAAACGTTGACGGATATTCGACTGGAAAAATCTGATTGATGAGCAACAAAGCAACTCTAAATGGAAGCGACCAAACCTATGAGCTCAATTCGGGGCTCAGGGGCTACGAATGTATCAAATGCCATCAGTCATTTGCGGTCGATGACAACATCATTGATGCCGGCACCGGATGTCCAAGATGCCTTGAACAGGGCTTTCCCGCAAGTCTCGTATGTACGTATGAGAAACAAAACTCGCTGTCAGATGGAACAAAACGGCGAATGCTGCGGTTCGGCCATTACCTACCATACAAAAACTTTCCGACAATCGGCGAAGGCGATACACCGCTTCTGCCTCTTCCAGACCTGGGAGCAAAGCTCGGCGTAAAACAACTTTGGCTAAAGAGTGAAGGACAAAATCCGACGGGCTCTCACAAAGACCGAATGAGTGGGCTAGCTGTGGCGCGCGCGAAGGCACTCGGAAAGTCAGCGGTAATCGCGGCATCATCCGGTAACGCCGGTGCTTCGCTGGCTGCCTATGCGGCTGCCGCTGGGCTCGGTTGCGTTATTGTTTCAATGTCATCAATCAGTCCGATGTGGGAAGCGGCAATCGAATTCCACGGAGCGCAGCTTCACGCCCGCCAGGGACAGGACGATCGTTGGAAATACATGCAGCAATTGGTGAACGAAAAAGGCATGTATCCGGTCACTAATTTTCTAAAACCACCAGTCAGCAGTAATCCTTTCGGAATAGAAGGGTATAAAACGATTGCCTACGAACTGGTTGAAGAACTCGGCGATGTCGCACCACTGGTGGTGCTGGTTCCAACTTGTCGCGGCGATGTTCTTGCTGGAATGCTGTATGGATTTCTCGATGCCCAAAGTTGTGGAATGATTCGCGAGTTGCCGCGCCTCGTAGCTGTAGAGCCGGGTGCAAGACTGGAGCGAGTTCTGCAAGGTGAAGACTACCGTGATGACTTCACCGTTCCTGCGCATCACCTCAGCTCCATTGGAGGAGAGACGGCGACGTTTCAGTCTTATCACGCGTTGAAAGAATCAAACGGCACCGCCGTTAGTGTCGGAACTCGACAATCAGTTGTTGCACAGAAGACTCTGGGCACTCATGGTCTCTATGTGGAACTATCCTCCGCATCGGCGTTAGCAGGAGCGGAAGTTTTAGCTTCTCAAAAATATTTCTCAGCCGATGACAATGTCGTCTTGCTCGGCACTTCGCATGGATACAAAGAACTTCCTCAGAAGCACGCCTGGACGATTTAGTTTTAAACCAAGGAGCGAATCGATGCTGCCACCTGAAAAGGTACCGCCAAACCTCACCCATATCGAGTACACGAAATTGCAAATTCGGTACACCTCGCTCGGCTGCCTTCGCCAGGCGATGTCGGCGTCGACCAACGCAATTCGGACTGCGCCTCAGTCAGAAAATATGTCAGCGGAAGCGAAGAAGCGAACGGTTGCGCTTTTTGATGCACTCGACAAAGTCTTGCTGCTCGGCGAGTTCACCGAAGGAATTGAGAAGAACGTTAAAGTTCTGACGGAGCACTCCTTGAGCGAAGCGGACAGGGCACTCGACAAAATTCAACACGTAAAAGAAGTGAAGGACGGACTCAAATCGGTTTTCACAATGGTATCGCAAACGGTGCAAGAAACCATCGACGGCTCGCTGCAGAATCACGTGCTACCTGCCCTCGGGATGCCGCTCGACCGCATACCTCAAGGTAAAACGCCGGAGGAATATTATCAACTAGCATTGAAGTACGATCAGATCGGCGCTTGCGAACCGGCTCGAGAGTGCTTGCAAAAAATTCTAGATACGGAACTCAAAAAGGACACTCAAGTAGCCAATCAAGCTCAGCGGTTTCTTAAAACCAGAATCCCAGCTCGAAAAATAAGTCACGACGCCATGATCCAATACATGAGTGCGCTGCGCTTTTTCTTGACGCGCAAAGACGATAAAGCGCGGGCGATTCTCGTCGAACTCGAAGTGACGTATCCGAACTATGAAGCGCCGATAGTCGCGCTTGCTGGTTTGGAATTGAAGGAAGGAAATCTAGAGCGCGGCAAAGATCTACTTGGTCGCGCGCTAGCAGTTAATCCCAACTTCATCAAAACCTGGTGCGCCAAAGGCAGACTCGCAATCGCCGAATGGTTTCTTCTCGACCTGGACTATTGCGTCGACAAGGCATCAAGCCTGAATGCACTCGACCCAGGCACCACCTCGCTAATCAGCATCAAGCAATTCATCGACCAAAACGGATTGCGCTGAAAGAAGTTTTGCTGAAATTAGCCGGCTGCTGTTTCTTGTTGCTGGGCTTTGGCAGCCAGTGCTCGTCTCAGACTTTCTGCTTTCATCGCGGCAATACGTTTTTTAGCAGCTGCTTCATCCTCTCCAGGTAGAGGTTGTGGTTCGGCTTCGGCCTTCACGGCAGGTTTTTCAGGAGGCTTTTCTACTGGTACCGTAGTCGCCGGTGGTGTATCAACCGCTGGTGGCGTATCAACCGCCGCTGGTTTTTGCGCTGGCGGCTGTGCTTCAACTGGAGCTGCTGCTGGTTTCTCGGCAGGTTTTTCAGCAGGTGGTGGCATACCTTCTACCGGACCAGATGGTGGTCCTGGGATTGTTTCAGCGGGTTTCTCGGCCGGTTTCGGCACTTCATTGAACGACGGGTTGAAGGGATCAGTTATCGGTGCTTCAGCCTTTTTCTTCGCTATGTCAGCATCAACAATCTTCTTCAATTCATCATAGAACTTACTGCCCTTATCGAGCTTGGCTAGCTTTTCAGGATTGTCTTTGTAGATGTCTTGGAGAACCGCATCAAGACGAGGTCCTTTCTCTCCTTTCGCCTCCGCAGCCGCTTTCAACTCAGCTTGTTTATCGAGAGCAGAAGTCAATTCCTCGGAAGTCAACGCGCCAGTTCCAACCAGTGCGGCTCCGACACGAGGATAAGGTTTATCCAGATCTTTCAGCGCATCTTCAACTGATTTGCCGGCTTTGAGTTCTTTGGAAACGTCCTCAGCAACTCGTCCCATCATGCCATCGCGAATCTGCTTAGGTTCGAGTCCCTGGATACCAGCGGCGGTGGCGGCATCCTTGACTTGTGCTTCAGCAGGTACGTTTTTCTCGATAGCTGAAATAAGAGCCTGACGGGTCTTCTCGGCTTCGGCTTCCTTCGCTTTTTCGGCGGCTTCTTTTATAGCTTTCTCAGCATTCTGGCGCAAAGTTTGTTCTTGTGCGGCCATTTTCGTTTTGATTTCAGCCTCTGACCAACGGTTGGTGCTCTCGCCGGTGATATACCAGTTACGAGGTTTGCCCTTATCATCGGTGAAGACTTTGAAGTCACGATCGCGCACGCGCCGTGCTTCGGTCGTAATGTCTGTTTCCAGCAAAGCTTTCTCTTGAGGAGTAATCGCCTCTCCCTTTTTCTGCCTTGCCAGAATTTCTTGCTGCTGGCGAGCCATTGCAGGGTTCGGTCCTTCGCCATTCTTGATGGTCACTTTGAAGTTGCCGTCGTCCAATGATTTTCTGAACTGAAGCATTTTCTCAGCAATGTCTTTTTCTACTTCTGGTGGCAGTTTTGCGGCTTGATCGCCTTTGTCAGCACCTGGCTTAACTTCATTATACTGAGCGTCGATAGCACCATCAGCAGTGACAGTACCTTTCAGGTTAGGATCATCTCCCGGCTTCGCACCATCCGGCTTTACCGCCGCGGCATCACCAGGTTTAGCATCCTCAGGTTTAACAACAGGCCCAGGCTTAACATCACCTGTGGTATCAGGTGCCCCAGGAGGCCCAGGAACAATCTCAAGATCCGAACCTGCCGTTGTCGTCGGTTTGCCATCTTTGACTTTCGGCACAGCTTCTTTAGGATCAGCCATATCGACGAGCGGTCGAGGCTGATCGCCAGGTTGAGCGGCATCAGTAGTCTTGTCGGCAGTTGTTGGCGGCTTTAGACCGCGCTCCTGCGCTAATACTGTTTCCGCGAAGGATTCCCCCGGTTTCGGTGGTTTTGCCGTTCCTTGTTCGTTGTTACCGTCCATTCAAAGAATTCCTCATATAGAGATTGCGAGCGCAAGCGAGCCTTCTCATGTTCTTACGAAAACCGAGGGGAGTCTATACGTAATATCCGCATTTTTGACACTCCGAGATAATGCCAGGGGTGGGATTTAACCCGATTGAGAGATTGAAAACCACTCGTAATATCAAAAGTTCTAAACCCGCCGCCATAGCTGGTTTCGCCTCCAAGGTTATTCCCATAATCGGACAAAATTAAGTGGCCAGGCTATTCGGATTCAAAACGGCAAGTGCTAGAGGCATTTCAAAAATTAGGTCACAACGGCAAAGCCCGCAGGGGAAAGGCTTTCAAGACATTGAAAAACCTCAACCGATATCGGTTGAGATTTCCACCCAAACTTGAAATCGAATTTCTAGGCAGATTTAAGGTCGAAAAACGACGATTAATCGGCGAGCACTTCGTGTCACGGCAAGGAGCCCCTACGGAGCCTCCAGCGCCTTGACCCAGGTCCACTGCATACGACTCGGCACGTGTACGTTCAAATAGCTCAGAGCCGCCTCCAGGGTGGCTCTCTCGCGCACGCAGTAGTTGAGGATGTACACCGCTTTATCGCGCGGCAGATACCCCAAGCCTACCAGTGCCTTCAACCGCAGAGTGGTTACGACCAATTGTTGATTAAAGGCTGGATGCGATAACAGCGCTGCGCCCTCTTCGCCCCAGGTGGCAGCCGAAGGAGGAATAGCGGAATCGACCGTTTGGCGGTCACAAACGCCCGCCGCGACTAGCAGGTCAGCCAGCGTGATTGAATCATCAACGATCGCATCGACTGGCACCGTCGAAACAGATTCGACCGGAACACCTTCCTTAACGACGCGATAGAGCCCAGCGGCAGCCTGATACGGTTTCAGCTTTCCATCTAAAACTAGAGTCATTAATGTACTGGCAGCTTGCACTTGAGGCGCTGTAACAAGTCCGCGTTCAGATATGATCTGACCAAAAGATTTGTTTTTGAAAAGTTCGATTTCATAACACTCGGCGAAGTCTTCACGCGTGATCAGCCCCGCCAGAAGAATCAACTCACTCATTCGAATGTTTTTCGCTTGAGGGTGTTTCAAAAATCCGAGCTCGAATAAGGCATGTTCAAACGAAATCTTTCTTTGGCGAGCATATCGTAAGCCTTGCGCGGTGCTGCTCTTCGCAATCAATTTTTCGCGTTCGAGCACAATTGCATTGAGCGCGCCAAGTAACTCTTCAGTTGAGATCTTGTTGTCCAACATCAGGAGATGACCGATCATCATTCCCGAGTCGAGCGATAGTTTGATAAACCGACCAAGATCCTCTGACGATATGAATTTGGCATTCATCAAAAGTGTGGTCAATTCATTTGTAACTGAGACAGAAACCTGTGTTTGTTGGTGCAAACGCTGGACCGATTCAATCGCGTCAGGCAAGCTCAAACGCCGTTGCAGAGCCACTCTCATTGCGCGAATGGCAAGGTCGGAGCTTATTTCGTTGTCAATCACCTTTTGTTGCGCTTGCACAGAGAGCTTGAGACTGTCTTCAGTCAGCAAACCTGTTCTCGTAACTGCGGTCAAAAGCGGAACGTTGTCGAACTCGGACATCTCATTGGCGCGAGCGAACTCTTCCCTCGTGACTAGACCGCTGCCAAGCAGAAGTTGAACGAGAACCTGTACATCATTGTTTCCGCCGCGCCGATCGCTATCCAAGAAGCCTCCGATTAGTCCGAACATCCATCACATGGGTTCATCGCTTTCTAGTTTACTCCTCGGAGGCACAGTTGTGAGATTGAAGTTGAACCAATTCAATTCGAGATAGATATACTATTTACTAATTACCACTTACTAGCTCAAAATCGGTTCAGAATTTCAGATGAGAAACCCTTTTTTTAAATTTCTTGTAGCCATCACTCTGGTAGTTGGAGCCGTATGTGCTCCCCCGATTGGAACCTCTGATGGTCCGGTTCAAGCGGCATCAGCCAACGACCTGCCAATCACCGACATCTCGGGTACATGGAATTCCAGCTTCGGTCCAGTCACGCTCAAAGTTGAGGGGCTAGACTCCGATGGACAGGCGGTTATCAGCG
>CAZRMH010000230.1:4270-13069 GCA_964600935.1 uncultured Candidatus Obscuribacterales bacterium | reverse complement strand
GATCGAAATCATGGATGTATGCATAGTAACTTCCGTTTTCTGATGGTTCAGGACCGTAAGAATTCTACCTCTATTTCAGTGGCGATTTCGTTAGAGTGAATTGATCAAGGACTTGACCGTCGGTCGAAATCTGCGAAACCTTAAGTGATTTGTCGGTTGCATCACAAAGAGTGAAGCAATGTGCGTAAACATACTTATCCATGAATGACGCAATCTGTTCGGTCGGACTCTTCATGTAAAGTCCTGCGCCACCACCACCGGTGACAATGTAAATGACGCCGTTAGGAGTTTGATGTGTCTTCCCGTCGTAGTTCTTGTCGATGGCGATGTTGCCGCCAATGGCTTCGTGATAAGTACCCTTGATTGATTTCCAATCTGGTGTGAACCGAATTGGAAATGTTCGTTGATAACAATGGGCGTGACCGCTGAAAACAATATCGACGTTGTTTCGTTCAAAAATGTCAGAGAGCAAACGCATGCGTTGTTCCGTAGCATGGGCGATGTCTACGCTGAACCCGGGCTGATGGAATGCGGCGAACTTCCAACGTGCCGACTTCGCTTTCTTTAAATCGTTCTCGACCCAATCACGCATTTTCTTGTCGGTCCAATCCATGTATGGATTGCCGTCGAGAATAATCCAATGTGAGTTACCGTAGTCAAACGAATAATTCGCCATCGCAGGAAAGCTTTTCCCTGCAGCCTTTACGAAGGCGAGTTGATTTTCCGCATTGCCAACGATACGAGTTGAATTTTTACCGTTAACTATTTTTGTCGGGCCATTAATAGGTTGCGAAAATAATAAGTAATAACCAAGCGCATCCGGAAATTGTGAAAAATCTGTTCCGGAGAAAGCCGTGGATAGCGCGATGTCGTGGTTTCCGATCGTAGACATTGTCAAAATCGATCGCATGAATGGTGCGCCGATTGTTGGCGCGCTGCTGTCGCTGTTCATGATCGGAAAAAATCTCGTCAAATATTCATTAACCAAACCCCGGTTGTATACTATGTCTCCGGGGATCATCAAAAAGTCCGGTTTACATTTTTCCATCTGATGAACCACTGCTTTTTGACCAGTGGAACCAGCTCCGACATCTCCAACTACTGCAAAGCGATAAGACTGTTTGTCATTTTTACGAGCCATTGCCGTGGCCTGGAAGACTTCTTTTTTGTCCTTGAGAACTCTGTAGGAGAAAGGCTCTCCAGGTTTCAACTCGGACACGAGTCCGGTGTATCGATAAATTTGATGACCTTGAATCGTGGAGATCAGCTTTGTTTCAACTATCTTTCCTGGTCGCCATTTTGAATTAGTCGCAGCGTTGACTTCGATACTCCACGACTTCGGATCGTCCGTCGGAGACATTGGCGCCCAGAGAATCTCCATGGACTCAGAATTTTGCAGCGTGGGTTGGTTGCCGAGTTGGACATATGGTTTGATAAGAAAAACGCTGGCCGTATTTGTTTGCGCAATCGCCTGGTTTAAGTATCCTGCTGCCAATAAACAAATAGATATTGCTAAAACAATGACATGCCAAGTCCTTGCCCTGAGCTTTTGTTGAATGTTGAACTCCCGCAGTCTTTTCAATTGATCACCAATGGTTTCCATGACATTGGGTCAGTTTATAAGATAACGCGGTCTGTTTCCTGTTCCATTATTCACCTACAATTTCAGTTGTGAGTGATTGCCTCAACTGAAAACCGTAATGGCGCAAGAGACAGAAGAAGAGCTTTTCGTATGCCCGATTTGCGAAGCGGAGAACCGCCAGAGCGCTAGATTCTGTCGTCGTTGCGGCCGCAGTCGCGTGGTTCTTGAGCGCGAAGAACGTGGAAGCGAAGCGGCGTCGGATAAGCAGAATCAGCTTGCCTGCTCGCGTTGTGAAGCACCGGTAAGGGTGACTGACAGCTACTGTTCGCATTGCGGAGAGTCGCAGCCTTATCGCATTCTGCCGCATATGAAAGTTTGTCGAGACTGTGGAACGCAGATGCCCGAAATTGCCAACTTCTGCTACGCTTGTGGCGCCGATGTCGGCAACAATTCAGCCAAGCAAGTACCGGTTCCTGTCGCGCTCTTCGACGAGGACGATCCGGATTCATTTCCACAATTCGAAGCCTAAACTGTGGTCAGGTCACCACCGATTCGCAATGGTTCTACAGGCGGTGGCATCGAAACGATCGCGAGGCGATTGATGCGTTTATTTTTTAATAAAGAGTGCCTAGAAACAGAATTGAACTGTTGACACGCGGATTTTCAGTCCGCTGCTCTACCAACTGAGCTACCTAGGCGTAGTTATCACTGACATGGTCAGTTTTCGTACCGGACAATAATCTACAGCCCTTGAGGACTAGAACATCACCCGGTTTCTTGAAAATAATACTACCACACCCGGACGAAGGCGAAGGGTGTCTGCGCATACAGGTTTAAGCTCGGAAACAAAACGCAAAAACATTGAACTGAGACTGTTTTCAGAACAGCAATCTGGTGTTTTTCTAATACGAATAAGCCATTGGCGATTGCGCTTGCTGGTAGCTGCGATTGCAGATTGCGGCAATTCGGAGCCCACCCTCTTCCTTCTTTACAAGGAAGTCGGTCACCACTTGGCGAGTGTCGGCGGGCTGACCGCTGACTTGAAGAACCAGCGAACCCTTCATCGATACAACCACCGAACCGTCGGGATTGATCGCTTGTGCGCCAATCGACACCGGCTGAAAAGCGGCTACCAGTCTACCTGTGCTGATGCCATCAGCCATCGCGTCGTTCCAGAATGCTTGTTTAAACGTATCTTGAGCCTCTGGCGTCATCCACATCAGAGCTTGCTCGTGATTTTTCTTCGCGGTCGCCGCCTGGAAGTCCATCGCTCCACCAATCCACCACTTCACAAAATCCGAGGCTGTGTTGGGCTCCAAAGCTGGGGCAGGAGCCGGAGCCGGATGCGCCTGGGCGGCTTGTGGCTGAGGATGTGCTGTCTCTCCTGCAGCTGCTGGCTGGCCGGGCTCTTGACCATGCGGCATCGTAGCGCCTGGAGGCAGTTTTTCTTCCGTATTCTTGCTTTTAGACTCGCTCTCGCCCGCGCCTGTCATGAAGATGGCGACAAAACCGATCACGACAAGACCCATCAAGATCTTGTCTCTGAGTACTCTCTGGATAATTGCTCTAATTATTTCTTGAATCATAAATGCTCGAGATCCGCAGTCTGGCTCGCGTGATACGCCTTCGGGTTGAATGAACTGATTGTGAGTGAAAACGCTCAAAAAGGAAAGCGAAAGATGGGAATCTTCCCATAGGTACGGCAAAGAAGTTTTCAAAACGATGCTTTCGGGAAACACTTCGTTGCGTGTTCTTGCCTGTACAATTGAGTGCTGGAGTTGAGCATGACGAAAAAAAGCGAATTTGACAAACCCCACAGGGGCGAAGTTCCCGAGACGTCCCCTGGCTTGGAAACCGCCTCTTCCGGGCCAAGTTCCAGGGATGGAATTTCTTTCGGACGGACCGTAAACCCTAGCCAGAGTGGCGATAAACGTTACGAGCGCAGTTTGGAAACTGAATCTGCCGCAGAAGGAAACCAGTCTGGCAGCAGACCAGGCTCGGGTGCAATTGGTCGAGCCAAGGATTACAAGGCGTACACGATCAAATTGCCAGCGGACCAACTGTCGGCATTGCAATCAATTTGGCTCGAACTCAAGAAATTATATGGCTCGCATTCACCTGACAAAAGCGGCATGATCGAAGCCGCAATCGCTGCTTGGCTGAAACGCTGGGATGGCCCCGAGCATGACAAGTTGCTTGAAGAACTGCTCGACATCAGGAAGAGCACACGCCAGCGACAGTACGGCAAGAGCAAGGATTAGGCCGGCAACGCTTGCGCGAAACCAACCGTCTTTAGTCAGCCCCGGGAGCTGGAGCTTCTGCGGCAGCAGCAGGCGCTTCCGGTTTCAGATGGTGATACAGATAGTATCCAAAGCCCGCCACGCACACCAACACAATTAGAATGTCGAATTTATGCCAGTAGTCTTTGAAGACTTCCATGTTTTCGCCGAACTTGATTCCGACCCATGTCAGGAAATAGCACCAAACCAGCGAGCCGATAAACGTGTAAATCGTGAACATTATGAAATTCGCTTTCAACACGCCTGCCGGAAACGAGATGAATGTTCTGACAACCGGAAGCATTCGGCAGATGAAGAAAACGATGTCGCCGTGCTTCTTGACCCACTTTTCAGCAAGTTCTAATTCTTTTCTTTTCAGTAAAAAGTATTTACCGTATTTTTCGAGAAACGGTCTGCCGCCTAACATACCGAGGAAGTACGACGGAATCGAGCCGACTACGCAGCCCACAGCGCCGGCGAGAGCGGCGAGGTGAATATCCATTTTCCCTTGCTGTACGAGAATTCCGGCGGTTGGCATAATTGCTTCGCTGGGAAGCGGAATGTTCGCCGATTCAATCGCCATCATAATGAGCACGGCCATGTAACCGCCGTGTTCGACACCGCTCCGGATCCATTCGAGAATTGGGTCTATATATTGGTGGAGCACTATGAATACCTCGTACAGTCGCACCGCGCCTAGATTCTACTCTTTCGCAGCGCTGCTACCGTTAGGAAACTCTCACTGTTGTGTAGACTTGGTGTGGAAAACAACGCATGGGCTCAATTTGCAGCAAGTTAACTGATATTCTTTTGGTATATCAAATTTGACACTATGACGACTCCAAGTAATTCATCCAACCTAGAGCCATCGGGCACATTGCATTTCACGCTTGCCACCGCAGGTCATGTCGACCACGGCAAAACCAGTGTACTGCGAGCGCTTACCGGAATTGACCCGGACAGGCTCAAGGAAGAAAAAGAACGTCAGATGACTATCGATCTGGGATTTGCCCACATGCGTGTGACGCAGGAAGAGATCGCTAAATCTGGTGCTGCTCAGAAGCAGAGATTCGAAGAGAGTCTGGGTAGTGATTTGACGCCGACTTCCGAATTAGTCGTCGGCTTCGTCGACGTGCCGGGGCACGGAAAGTTTTTAAAAAACATGCTTGCCGGAGTTGGTGGCATGGACATGGCACTGATTGTGGTGGCAGCTGATGAAGGCGTAATGCCGCAGACCGTTCAGCATGTGAAAATTCTGACATTACTTGGAGTTCGAGAATGCATTCTCGTAATCAATAAAATTGATCTGGCAGATGCCGATCAAACGGAATTAGCGATTGGCGAAACTGAAGAATTTTTAGAACGCTTTGGTATCAAGGTGCTTGAAACGGTGCCATTTAGCTGCGCTAACAATGAAACTACCGCTGCGTTCAAAGCGGCGATCGTCAAACATGTTTTGTCTATTCCGGCTCACGATCGTCGACATGATTCTACTGGAAAACTGTTGCCGTCCTTTCTCTCGATCGATCGAGTGTTCTCGAAAGCCGGTCATGGTGCGGTCGTTACTGGCACATTAACGAGAGGAACAATAAAAGTAGGTGACGAGGTTCACATTCAACCTGGTGTTATTGGGGCACGCGTGCGAGGTTTGCAGACCTTCAATCATAAACTAGAACGCGCGCTTCCCGGTCAAAGACTGGCTATAAATCTGGCTCTCAAAGAGAATAAGCCCATTGAGCGAGGGCATGCCGTCGTTGGCGACGGCAGTTTTCCGGTCGACACACTGATTGTGCAGATCACAGATCTCGGTGGATTGGAGTCATCTAACGATCTTGAAGGCGAAGGTTTAAAACCGCAAAGGGTGAGGTTCTACCACGGTACAGCCGAGCGTTATGCTTTTCTCCGCTGGATTCAGCCGATTACCGTCGATGGCGTTGATACGAATGGTTCGGCTAAGCATGCGCATTTGAAACAACCTTTAATTGGTCAGCTTGTCTTGACGGAACCGCTGATTGCCGGACCTGGTGAGAAGTATGTATTGCGGTATGGTGACTACGGTATAGCCGGCGGTGAGATTCTCATGACCGCTCGCCCGCGCTGGCTATCTCGGGCGTTATTGAAACCGTTGGCTGAGAAAATCGTGCAAGGTAATCTAGAAGCGGCGACGCTCGAGTTTATAAACCTTGCTCCCCAGCGGAGTGTCGCGGTCGACATGATTCGTTCAGTCCTTCCTGATTTCGAGCGGCGACGAGTAATCGGAAATCTCATTGAAAAGGGCGAAATTGAGAAATTAGGCGATCGAGTAATCACTCGGGATGAAAAACGAGACTTGATCGACAGGATTATCGCTGCGCTGAAACAGGCGGAAACAAAGGGGGGTCACGATCCCTCAGTTTCACAGGAGACCTTGCGAGTGGAGGTTGCCGCGCTGGTCGACCGGTCGATTTTTCAGACAATTGTCAAAGATTTGATCGCGAGTAACACCGTCATTAAGGTCGAAGAGCGGCTGGCTTTGCCTTCGGCTATCGCGGCCAAGGCGAGTGCTGATCAGTCGCTTGATGATGTGAAGAGCAAAATTTGTGAGTTTCTCGAACAGCATTTTTGCATCGAAATCAGTGAGATGGCAAAACAAATTGCGCTTCGAGAGGATGTCGTAATTAACTCTCTCAAGCTCCTTGAGAAGGATGGACAGGCGGCAATCGTGGATCGTGAATTCGCCGCAAGCGCTCAATCACTCCGTAAGGCGCACGAGGTTCTATATGTGATTTTTCAGAAGAATAGAAACATCAACCCTGGCGATTTTCGCGAAGCTAGCGGCACTACTCGCAAGTATGCGATGGCTCTACTTTCCTATTTCGACGATCGTAAAGTAACGCGACGCATGCCCAATGGGCGAGTTTTGTTAAAGGCGCCGCCGAAGTAATGGTGATGCCTTAATAGCGGATTGCTTTGATTCACCCGATACTTTCCGGTAAATATTTCGCCCAAATTTCCGCCTTCTCAACATTTCCTTTGGAGTGTAGTTGTTGAACATGCTGGTTCACCAATTTGACCATTCCTGTTTCAATCAGCCACGAAGCGGTTGTGTGAATGTTCTCCGGAGTTAGCGATTGGCAAAGTGGCATGATGAATTCAATAAACTTTTCGTCCGTTGCGACTAATTGGGCTAGCACCATTGGTAGTGCTACATTGTCGCCATGATCGGCCAGCAATATTGCTATTGCTTTTAGCGTTTCGATGCGATTGATTGATAGTTGTCGGATCATCATGTCGGCCAATTTCTCGTTCACATCGGCGCACTCTTCGAGCATATGGCAAAGCGCACTTGGTGAGTTTGTATGTTTCACGATCTGTGCGGTAATTGTCCGGGCTTCGAATGTATGATGTCGGGCTAGTTGTAACGCGATTAGTAAGGCGCTGTCTAATTTCTCATTGATGATCAAGCTATTGCTGCAGGAGTATATCTGCTCTGCTAGTTCTTTTCGAATCAATTTGTCTACAATGGCCGCGATCGTGCTATCCATTTTGTACGTGGCGTAGCCTAGGACAACAGCGTTGAGCAGATCTTGCGATTTGTTTTGCGCTAGCTTTAGACACCAGATTGCCACCAGCGGATTATATTTTTCGTTCAGTGAATCTGTGATCAATGCTTCGAATCCAGATAGAACATGGTTGAGAACAATCTCTTTTTTCTTGGCGAGGAAAATTCGCGAGTAGTGAAACCCTTGCATGATCGAGTCGAGTTGCTTCAATTCGTTTGTGGAGGCACCCTCCTCATGCGAGACTTGAAGTGATGGAGACGCTTGAAGAAGTTTTTGCAACCGTGAGTCCAGATCATTGAAGCACTGTTGAAAAATCTCCAGGAGGCTCGAATCCGACATTCCGCCATATTTGAATGTTCGATGCAAAACCATTAATCCGTCGGATTTGATCTCTGCTGAGATGCAGGATAACAGCGCGCCCAGAGTGATGTAATCCTTCTGGTGAGCAAGCTCTTCAAATAGTGAACCATTGTAGTCAGAGTTTAACAACGTGTTGGCTAATCCAGTCGCGAGTGAAAGCTTTTGGATCTCGTGCAAGTGTTTGAGAATGCGAGATGCTTTGCCCGTCTGGTGTTGCTCAAGCATTCGTTTTAGTAAGGTAACTACAAATTCGGTTCCTTCGTGATTTGATTCGATCAGATTATCGATAGTCTTTATCAGTTCATCAATCGCTGCTGTTTTGGCAATCTCTTTGGAAATTTGAGCAAAGGCATCGAGATTGCCATTACGAGCTAACCTCTCTGATAGTTCAATCAACATCAAGAGGTGATTTTTGAGCGTCAGATTTTTTGTAATTCCGTCAACAACTGTAAGATGACCGCGATTGACAAGCTGCGATATCAAACGTTCCAGTGCCGCGAGCTGATTATTGTCAGCCATATCCTCATGCAAGCCGTAATAGCGATCGAAATTGCTGACTGCGACTTGTTGCAAGAACCAGTGTCCAACGATCTCTTGATAGTCATCGCTGGCGAGGAGCATCAGTAGCTTCATCGAGCGTTTGTCATCGTTGAGAGATTTGAATAGTAATCTGAAGTTGTCTAGTGCCGTAACCGTTGTGGTGTATCGGTGCCATGGAAACGATGCGAAATCGCCGGGGGGAATTGGGGATCTGCTGCCATCGAGACTTCTGCAAAGCCGGTCCACAATCATGTCTGCCGCTTGGATGAGCTGAATCATCCCGTCTGCTGTAGAGTTTATGTTCATAAAGATTTGAGCGAAGGCACGGCATTCGGAACGGTTTGATAAAGCCGCGAGAAGATCTGCTAGCTTTGTAGTTTCTCGTCGCTTGATGAAATATTCGGCAACTGTGGCTTGCACTCGCGAGTAGTTTGAGGCTCCGACTACTTTGATGAATGATTCGAGTAATTCGGGCTCGCACTGTGGAGCAAGATAG
>CAZRMH010000230.1:0-4260 GCA_964600935.1 uncultured Candidatus Obscuribacterales bacterium | reverse complement strand
GATAGCTGTAGTCTAGGCAATTTGCGATGGTTGCTTTATCGCAGAGGTCCAGTGCCGAAACGATCAACTCAATGAAGTCTGATTTACAGCCGAGGCTCACTTTGCAAGACACTTTGAGCGCGTCTCTCGCTTCCATTTTGCTGCCGATGTCGTCGAATGCTTTACTGACTCGGAGCAGAAGTCTCAAGATGCTTCCGGGCTCGACAAAAGCACTGGATGTAGTGGCAAGTGTGGAGAGGTCTTCTATCGTCGTGTGACCGAGGTTGGCTAAAATCGATAGCGCCACGTCTTGACGTGATTCGCTTAGAAGAGTCGCTCCACAAAATCTGGCGGTTTTTGCGTGTTGGGCGAATCCAAATGATTGGCAATTGTCGGCAATGATAAACAGCAGTTCATTGGCTCGATCATGCTTACCGACGAGTTGCAACTGCGCAGCTAATTGGATTAGAGACTCGATAAAACTTTCGTCGTTAAAGTGCGAATCATTTTTCATGATGTGAAACAGCACGATAGAAGCCGAATCGAGCACGTCGCTGAAGGCATCACTGAACGCATCGGCATGAAAGTGTTCTTGCGATATCATACGCATCGCATAATCGCGGAGAAGTTTAAAAGTAACTGAGCGCGCGATAAATGGATTCGATAAATCGTCATGGATAACGCTGCTCAGAAAGGCTAGAGAGCGAGGATTGTCATCGAGAAATTTCCAGGCGGCGTCTTTGTTTTCCTCGTACTTACAGAGCGCCAGAGCGAGACCGGCACGGGGAATTAAAAGTTCGTTATTTTGACGCCTGGAGTAGTTGTAAGCGACTACGAAATAATTGCCCGCAAGAGAAGAATTACCAGAAAGTGCCAGTGCTGAACCTAAGCTTAGAGCAATCTCGAAATACGTTTTGCCACTGCGCTGCTCATCAAGCTGCTTGAAGACTTCTAGAAATACTTTTGAGGCTGCGTCATATTCACCTCTTGCAAATCTATTGTAAGCCTCTGTGTACTTTCGATTGATCCAACTTGCCGGCAGTGTAGACTGCTCGAGCTTCTCGGCCATCCGCTTAATTCGATCGCGCGCTTGCACTCCGGCTCGAAAAGTTCCCTGGGTGAGATGTTTGAGTCTGGTTGCCGGATTCTGTCTTTGCGCCTTGCGCTCGACGCTGGACGCAGCAATTGCATCGTAGCCCGAGGATAAGTCGAAAACATCGGAAGTTGCGATGCCGTGAACTTGCGCTTCCTGGTACCAGGCGATATCTTCCTCGGTTCCGTTCGCTGGTGGATTGACCGTTGCATCTCCTGCTGAGGTATTCGCGCCACTGACGGCGAGGACCTTAGCAGGTTTCTCTTTTGGCAGACCATCGAGAACTTCGGCGGGGGCGCCTAAATACGGTATCTCATTTGGTGATGCCCAGAGCATTCGTTTTAACAACCGAGCGGTGGAGCTGATATGGTCTGACTCGTGAGCTAAAAGGGCATTGAAGACCTGAGAATTTTCAGGATCTTCTAGATCCTTTCGTTTGAAAAGCAGCGCATCATCGCCTCCTCCGAGCTCGCGATAAAGCGTTGGGTCGATAGCAATGGCAAGCAGTGATGTGTGAATCAGCCAGCATGAGAAGTGATCGATTTCCGGATTGTAATCAAGTTCCGTTCGCTGCGGATGTTGATAATTCGGATGACCGAATTCCAGACTTTTCAATCCGGTGAGAGCGGGAACGAACAATGCATCGTAATCAACGAGACGCAGTCCGTTTGCGGCTACAATTATATTTCCGTGCTGTAAGTCACCATGGCCGATACCAGCCCCTTCCAGTTCACCGACCATTTGGTGAAAACTCTTCAGCAAGTCAGTCATTTTGATGGAGTCTTTGTAGTTCGCTTCGATGTATTGATCGAGCGTCGGTCCATCCACCCACACCATCTTTAAACACGGGTACCACTGCCCTTTTACTTGAATTCCCTCGTCCAGGTAGTGGAAGTCAACTGTCGCGTCTAGATTGTCGAACAAAACGAAGTCGCTGATATGTTTGTAGCGCGTGCTTTGTTCCGGGCGGTGACTGAGGAAGCATCTCACTGCCCAAGAAGTCGTTCCTTTCGTTGCTTTGTAAACGCTGGCAAACGCTCCGCTGGCTGATCTCGGAAGACCCATCGCGTTCAACGCGATTTTCGTTTGCTTCAAATCCGGGTCAGAAAAACATAACTGCGGCGTTTGAATCGCCTCGTTATATTCTTGCGGAGTCGGCCAATTTTTCATCAAGTGATCGTACTCGCTGATGGCGAAGCTAAGGAGTTTCCATAAACGAACTGTCGAGCAACCCATAAAGAAGCGCTGTTTCTGCCGTTTTTACGCGTTCATATCCTTTGGTGGAAGAATTGAAAAATGATGTGGCAACTTTTTGTTTTTTCATCGAGTATGTTTTCAGCGTAACGCCAACAGATCCGTCACCATGTGTGAACAGCACACCTAGCGGAAAACCTCCGAACTTCGGCAGTCGATAAATCGCTTTTACGATTGACATGACTTGCGGACTGGCGGGACTCTGCTCGGAGGTGATCACAGTTACCGACTTTGACTGGGTTTTAGAGCGCTCATCTCCAACCCCTGAATAGGTCGGCATCATCATTCCGACAGTGCCTTGCGGCGTCGGCGCCGTCGATTGCAGCGCCTTCCAGCCCCGGTACATGACCGGCTCCGGTTTCCGATTTTTGAGTCCTTCAAAGTAGTCTGAAGTGGCGATGATTGATGGCAATTCTTGTTTCACAAACTTCTCGTAGCTCGATTCATAAACCGTTTTATCATTCAGGTTGAAAGCCGTAATCTTCCAATCGGGGGCTTTGGCAACAATATTCCCACCAGTGTTTCCAATTCTTATGCGAACGGCATTTTGAGCTGCATAAATTGTCATTTTGCCAATTTGACCGTTCTGTTGCTCCAGGACCCAAGCGTCTACTTTGGGACCGGATTGCGCTGGCTGCGAGCCTTCGGTATTGGTTCGCAGTTTGTTTGATGACTTGGCGCCGGTGTTTGATTGGCTAGATTGGGCTGAAACGGTATTGCTTTGTTCAAGCTTTGACGGATTTGTTCGTGCGGCAGCCGGAAGACTGAAACCGAGCGCGGTCACTGCAGACAAGAACAAATTGATGGCTCTGGCGGTTGGCATAATCGGTAGTAAGGGGTTGAACTTAGTTTAGCAATTTTGACCGGCGCGTGGCAGCCGCGCAGGCTGAATCTTAGACTCGAAATGAACTGACGCGCACCAAGGCGGCCGACCAGCGGTTTGAAACATCAACCGATGTCGGCAGTTCGCAATTGGTGTTGGTTTAGACCGGCGCCGTCTTTAAGAGCGAACCCGTGCGATGTTTAGCTCGGGTGCGTTTTAATCGCGCTTTAGTCGGCGATATTCACAACGATGTGATTTCCGGCGACACCTAATTTCTTTCCAGCCTTATCGACTGCCCATGGGCGAATCTCGTAGAGCCCAGCACCTTTAAACAGATCGCGAGTCAGCTTCATGTCACCGGATACGGTGCCAGTTGGTTTCACATCTGTCATGGCGACGTTGCTTTCCGATGTCGTGTTTTGAGTTTCAAACAACAGGTTTGTTCTTGTAATTTCTAAAACGACTCCAGCCGCATTTGGGATTCGCGACGCGTCCACAGATATTGTATTCTTATTGTCCTTTTGCGACATGTGCATGTAGCCTTTGGTACCCATGAAGCCTGAGTTTTCAAACGTGATTCTCGGCACCAGTCGATCAGGGTGAACAAGTTCGATTGAATCGATTGCAATATTTGAGTTGTGCGGAAACTTCAGCATGATCGCATGGCTGTTGCCGCCGAGGCACCATTCCGGAAGTGTCTGAAGAGGAAACACCAGCGTTTGTGATTCGAGCTCTGGCTTGATTGCGGCATGGGTTCTATTGATTAACTCAAACTCCGGACGAATGTCGTTGGTAAACAAGGCATCGACGCCCTCTGTCGCGAGATTTGCGGTGGAACCGCCGGTAGTATCAAGGTTGCGAACAGTGGCGACCACGAAGTCCATGTCGAAGCTGCTGCGTTTGCCGAAGTTCAAAATTACTTCTGGTCTGCCTTTATTCGAATTATCGCCTTTGATAATTAGTGAGCCGTCGGTACTCCATTCCGAAGTGCCCGCTTTAACAGACGCAAGTTCTTTTAGTTCGCCTTTGCTCCATAGCGTTTACCCCGGCAGAGCCATTTCGAGAGGCAGCGGTCTAAAGACCTGACGTGTAGTGTCCCAGAAATAGACAT
>CAZRMH010000229.1:4842-13115 GCA_964600935.1 uncultured Candidatus Obscuribacterales bacterium | reverse complement strand
GAGGCATCAAATATGGTGACTCCCGCTTCCAGCCCGGCGACGACATTGGCTAGCGCAGTACCTCTGGTGTCGTGAAAATGCAGAGCCAACTTCTCTCTGTCGACGTGCTTACTGACGTCACCAACCATCTGGTAAACATCTTTGGGAGTGGCGGCGCCTATGGTATCACCGAGCGACACTTCATCAACGCCCATGGAGACAAGTTTCTCAGTGACCTTTAAAACTTGTTTGCTGTCTACCCGCCCTTCGTACGGACACTCGAAAACCACGGATAAGTAAACTCGAATTCGGTATCCATCAGCTTTAGCAATATCCGCAACTTCTCTCAACGTGCTCAATGCTTCGTCGATCGACTTGTTGATATTCTTCTTGCTATGACTCTCGGTCGCCGACATAAAGAGCGCCAATTCATTGAGTTTCGATTCTTTGAAGCGCTCGTAGCCTTTCAGATTCGGCACCAGACATGAAGTGGTCACGCCGGTGAGCGCCAAGCTGGCAAGCCCGCTCGCTACTTCGGATGCGTCTTTCAGCTGCGGAATCCACTTCGGGCTGACAAACGATGTCACTTCGATGTGAGATAAACCAGCCTGCGCCAACGCTTGTATCAAGCGGATTTTGTCCTCGGTCTCAACGAGATTAGGTTCATTCTGAAGCCCGTCTCGAGGTCCGACTTCGACTATTTTTACGCGCGCAGGTAGTTTCTCAAACATAGACTTACTCGAGTGTCATGAGAACATCGCCTTCGTTGACGAAGTCTCCGCTTGCGATCTTTACTTCTTTGACCTTACCAGCTTGTTCGGACGGAACGGGAAGTTGCATCTTCATTGACTCGAGAATGGCGACTTCCATTCCTTCGGTAACTTCGTCTCCCGCTTTGACGAGGATGTCAATGACAACACCAGCCATCATGCTTGCAATTTGTTTCATCAAACTCTCCAGATAACGCGCCTTGAGCCGGTCTCAGACCAGCCCGATGATAGTCTCGACATAATGGTATCAAACGACGCGCGTTAGAAGATGACCGTGCTCTTATGCATCAGAAGTGTCTCGAATTTCAGCAAGGCTCGAATTCAGGAGAACAGACCACGCAACGCGTCTTTGATCTTTTTATCCGTGTCTCGCGAATCGGTATTGGCATTCTCATCTTCGCCGCGCAACGCATCGCTGATATCGAACTCTTCATCGAATGCCGTGGTCAAAACAGCCTGGCTGTTGGCATTAGGCGGAGCGGGATTCTGCGCAGACGGCATGAAAGCCGGAGGTGCTCCGGTCTGTGCGCCCTGTGATGGATCGGCGAACAATCCTGGCGGTTGCATCTCTGGCGTTTGCTGCTGTTGTTGAAACGGTGACTGTCCGCCGCCAAACGGATTGGAGTCATAGGACTGACCCTGAAACGCCGGCGGAGGTGCCTGAGGCTGAGGCTGGGGAAACTGACCTTGGGTCGGATCAGGCGCGCCCTGGTTCGGAAAGGTATGATTGCCCACTGATTCCCAGGTCATCGTCGGTGGTGGCGCCCATGGAATGTCGGCACCATTGGCGGCGTCAGCCTGAACTTGTTGTCCGGAGAATGGAAACAAACCTTCGCTAGGCGGCGGTGGAGCGGCTTGAGCAGCCGGTTGCGGCTCAGTCTGCTGAAACGGTTGGGGGGCATCCCAGGACGGAACATCTTGCTGGAATTGATTAGCTTGTGCTGCTGGAGCCTGTTCGAATGGATTCGGCGGCGCTGCTTCTGCTGGCGCTGGCGATGAAACTTCCGGAGGAGAAACCTCGGGAGTCGGAGCGGGCAACGGGGCGGGCTCCGAAACAAATGCAGGCGGAAACTCTTGCGCTCCTGGCGGCGCGATAACCGGCTGAGGCGCCAGGTTCGGCGGCGGCAGCTCTACCTTACCGACGTTGACTGGCGGGTAATCACCAGTCTGAGCGGCTGGTGGCTCGATTGCACGCGCAGTGGTCAAGCCGCTGCCATTTGACGTTTTTGAAACTTGAGAAAGTACAGACGACCAATCGCCATCTTGATAGCGCTGCTTCATCAGGCCAATTTTCTCGCGATCGCGAGCCACAGAAACTAGCCGTTCTTTGGAAGATTCAATCCTCTGTTCGAGCTCTGAGATCTGATTGGTGATTTCGTTTATTTCTTCCCGACAAACTGCTTGCTTCTCCTCAAACTCCGAGAGAAGTTGCTTGAGCATTTCCGGGTTAATTGAAGACATGGTCCGGAGTGACTCCTATCTATCCTGGTCTAGCGAGTGTAAACGCCAGTGCGCCTATCAATTTATTACCACTCCCGGGGGAAATTAACCAGCGGAAGTACTAACGAGAGAACAAATCCTCACACTACCAGGTCTGGAAACAGAGACGCACTGGGGCAAAGCAGAGGTTTAACAGCGATTATCTCCGAACGGCGAAAGGGGACTCTGACCGGTTATTACATGCCAGGTGGCTTAATACCCTTGTCAACACAATGCTTGGTTTCTTCAACCAACTTAGTGAACAACCACATGCAGAGCTGGTCGAGAGTATCGACAGCCGGCTCGCCATCCCTCATTCTCCACATCATGCCTTGCTCGGAAATCTTCACTTGGATACAACAGAGTGACGGATATTGATTTTCGGTCTGACTCAAAGCCATGACTTTGTTCACCGGCAGAATATAGGCTTCTACCGTGTCCTCGCTGCCACGCACGGTGAGAGCAAAATATTTTGTTGAAAAACGGCAACGGAAGTAAGTCGTCGTTTCTTCGATTTCGCGCATACGGTTATAGCGAGTTACTTCGGTTACGTCACCAGATATGGTGCCAGACACGTGCAAATCGGTTCCGCCTGCAACCTGGTTAAATTCGAACGTATAGCGCTGCAGGAGCCCATATATCTTGTCGACAAGAATGGCGATCCCGGTTTTATAAACCGACTCTTTGTAGACTTCTTGCAGCTGCACGCCGCGTTGATCGGCAAGAAACTGCATGGAATTTTGTTTGAGCTGACTCATCCAGTCAGGCGCCGGCGTCTCCTGCTCGGCTTCGTGATAGACGAGAATTTGCTCTGAGTTCGCTACTTGCCAGTCCGACATCCCGCGTGCGGCTGCATCAACAGCCTGATCGCCGGTGCCGTACGCCGACCGATCGATGCCTGTCCGCGGTAGACCGGCCGCCCCGCCCTGCTTGGCGGTCATGCGGTCGATAAATTTGCGATTGTCATCCTTCTTTCTAGAAGAATCACCTGGACGCATAGCGAAAGCCTCCTTGTGTCCGTATGGACCTTGTGAGAATTATGCCCTATGCAACGACCTTCCAATCGCTAAATCTTTTTATACAGAGCGAGTGCCTACGCCTTCTGGAGATAGCGCACAAGCTCAGTGTACTCATTCAGGTCGGATGAGGTTTTTTGCAGATCGTTTCCATCTGCATAAACGTGAACCAGAGGTTCGACAGCGTCTGGTAAAACGAGGATCCAGTGATCCGGTCTCGTTTCGATTTTGACGCCATCCAGCAATTCGACCTGCCGGTCCTGATGCTTCTCGACAAGAAGTCTCATCACTTGCCCTTTGCGATCCCACGGACAGTGCACCGAGTCGACTTGATAAATCAGCGGCGGCAAACTCTTCACGGCATCGCTCAAACTTCGGCCTTGATAGGTCAAATGCTCGATTACCTGCCCGACTGAGAACAAGGCGTCATAGCCATTTTGGAATTCAGGGAAGATGAAGCAACCGCTGGAGGAGCCACCAAGGGCAGCATCTTTGGTTTTCGATGTCACCGTACCGATTTCGGTTTCGGACGCCTTGCAGCGCACGACTTTGCAATTATGCTGCTCGGCGATGCGCTCGATAATCGAGCTGGCGTTAACCGGCACAACCACAGTCTTGCCTGGTTTGTCGCGTAAAATAATTTCGGCAACCAGAGCGAGAAGCAGTTCGCCTCTAATGATCTGTCCAGTGTCATCGACCAGCGTGAGCTGTTCGCCGT
Source organism: uncultured Candidatus Obscuribacterales bacterium (assembly GCA_964600935.1). Classification (GTDB taxonomy): domain Bacteria; phylum Cyanobacteriota; class Vampirovibrionia; order Obscuribacterales; family Obscuribacteraceae; genus JADYXR01. The sequence continues at coordinate 9,153 of CAZRMH010000229.1, read as the reverse complement.
TGCGCCCGATTTGCACACCCATTTCCGCATTCAAAGCTTTAACGACATCGGCAAGCTGTTTGCGCATGCCCAGGCGTTCTTCGGGGCGCGGCGGATTGACTCGAATGGATGAGTTCAAAACCACTGATTCGATACCAAGCTCGCCGAGCAAGTCCGGAAGAATCACACCGGTTTCCGCCATAGCGTAATCGAGAATCACCTTCGGCGCTTGTGTCGCAATATCCCCCGATCGGGTGACCCGAGTGAAGGCAGAGCCGGGCATAACGCAGAACGGCACGGTATCTTCTTCGAACACCTGACCTTTGATACATTCGAGGAATGCTTCCTTGTAATACTGTTTCACGCGGCTAGGATAGATGATGTTGCCAACTTCGTTCGGTTTGCATCGCGGGAAGTCTTCTTTGAAGAACGTATTTTCGATTTTGCGTTCCAGTTTTTTGTTGATTGAGATGCCCGACGGATCAAAAAATTCCAGTGTGATTTTATCCAGTTCTCGCTGCGAGAGCCGAACGTGAATCAGCCCGGCAGCAGGCTGAGTCTGAATGTAATAACGCGCAATCGGCAGAGGCGTTGCTTCTAGGTTTTGCACTTCGACGCCGACTGATACCAGACCGGCAATTACTGCTCTGGAAATCATCTGACTGACCGGCCAGTAGTCGCGGCTGACTAGAATCGGCCCACCATTGAGAGTGGCTCCATAGGCGGCTGCCAGGTTGACTGCAAACTCGGGAGTGATCTCAATATTTGCCAAACCTCTAACACCGTGAGCTCCGAACAAACTTCTCGGCGCCCTCGTGCCCCAGACAAGAGAAGTCAGTACGCGCGACCCTGATTCAATCACTTTGTCCGGCCAGACCCGCACATCAGGGCTGATGGTGGCTTCTTGTCCGACCACCGTATTTGCTCCGATGATACCGCCTTCCAGAAGTTCCGCGCCATCATGGATGGTGGCACCGTTACAGACGACACAAGCGCGTAGCTGCGCGGTATTGCCGACGTAGACATTGGACCAGATCACCGGTTGCTTCATGGACACTTGTTCTTGAATAACAACGTTATCGCCGATTGTCGTGTACGGTCCAATTTCAGTCTCTCTTCCAATGCGGCAATTGTTACCAATCAAAATCGGTCCTTGCAATCGCGCCGTCGGATCGATAAGCGTGCCTTCACCGATGAGAACATCTTCTTCGCCGGTCGGCAAATCGATATCCATCAGCACTTTGCCTTCCAGCAAATCCTTGTGCGCCTGTCTGTACATCTGCAGGTTTCCGATATCGCACCAGTAGGCATCGGAAACGTATCCGTACATCGGTTCATTTCTGAGCATCAAAAGCGGAAACAGATCGTTTGAAAAGTCCTGCTCCTGACCCATAACGATATACTTAAGAACTTCAGGCTCGAGAATGTACGTGCCAGTATTGGCGGTATCAGAGAACACTTCGCTGGCACCCGGTTTTTCCAGGAAGCGTTGAATACGACCATCCGAATCAGTGATCACAAGACCATATTCGAATGGATTAGGAACTCGTTTTAAAACCAGGGTAGCTTTCGATTTCTTTTCACGGTGGAATTTGATCGCTTCAGTCAAATCGATATCTGTTAGCGTGTCGCCGGAGATGACGATAAACGTGCCGTCTTTGAGTTTGTCTTGAACGGCTTTGACACAACCGGCGGTGCCTAACGGTTTGCCTTCTTCGATTGCGTAATCAATTCGGCAATTATTGTCTGAGCCGTCGCCGAAATAATCTTTGATTGCATCAGGCAAGTAGTGGAGCGTGAAGATGATGTCGTTGGCACCATGCTTCTTGAGCAAATTGACGATGTGCAAAGCCATTGGTTTGTTGGCTACAGGAACCATCGGCTTAGGAAGATTACAGGTGAGAGGTCTCAGTCGAGTCCCCGATCCACCAGCCATGATTACTGCTTTCATCGTCACTCCTCCAGTCCAAATGTTTTACGCTAATAACTAAACTTATTGACCCGACCACAGGCCTCAAACCGAAATTTTTGATTTGTCTTTTGGTTCGATTTTGGCAGCCCCATCCAACAAACCGGCCTTCTTCTGGGAGAGGACCGATTCGTAGACTTCGCGCGTCGCGTGAGCAATGCTCTTCCAATTGTAGACGGTATGCACTTTTTCATACGCTGTCTTGCGCAAATGATCTGCCAGACCAGGGTTGCGCAAAACTTCGAGAAGCCCCCAGGCGAGACTGTTGGCATCGCCGGTGTAAGTGGTGATACCAGTTTGGCCATGCTCGACGAAGTCGCGCAGACCGCCGGTGTCGGAAACGACGACTGGCACGTTGGCAGCCATGCCTTCCAGGGCGACTATACCGAAAGGCTCATATAGACTCGGGATGCAAACGATGTCGGCGATTTTGTAGAGCCGAAGCAATTCATCATCACTGACGTATCCTAAAAACCTGACGTTGTGATCAATACCGAGCGCATGCGCCTGGTTGCGCAAATCATCATAGAAGTAGCCGGTGCCGACTACCAGGAATTGTGTGCCGGGGTAATGCGACAGCACCATCGGAGCTGCTTGCAACATGATTTGCACGCCCTTCTCATTGACCAGACGTCCGACGTAGAGCACGATGCGCTGATAGTCGGCAGCATAATGCGCTCGTGCTGGTTTCGGATCGAATTCGAAATCGAAGTGAGATGGATCGGTTCCGTTCGGCACGATCGAAATCTTGTCGAAAGGCACATTGAAAAGTTTGTTCAATTCCCAATACATGTGCTGACTATTGACAATAACCTTCCACGATTCAAACGTCAGTCGCCATTCCATCTGATTGACATAACGCTGTTGATCGTTGTGAATGCCGCCCATGCGTCCGGCTTCGGTAGCATGGATGGTTGAAACAATCGGCAAACCCAAACCACTTTTCAATACCCAAGCGGCATCCGTGACCATCCAGTCATGGGCGTGGACGATGTCGAACGGTTTTTCCATATGCAACTTAATCGCATATTGCAAAAGACCAATGTTTAGTCGCGAAACCCAACTCATGAAATCCGGAGTTGTGTCGCTTTGAGTTTTCACGCGGTGAACGTGGACCAGACCATCCATTTCATGCTCTGCGGTCCCCGGGTGATCGGCTGTCACGACGTGAACTTCCAGCCCCTGACTGGCCAGCTCTTTTGACAGCGCCCAGACCACTCTCGCCAGCCCACCGATGATCCGTGGTGGGTACTCCCAGGCCAGCATTAAAACTCGTTCTTTCACTTGTAAACTCCAATCAGTGGCTTAACCGCATCTCCGGCGCCAGACAAACCTGACTTCGGCACATATCGGTCGAGTACCAACATATACCCCGGCAGAGACTAAAGATCATACTAAAACTGGCTAGTGGAAAGATGAATCGTGGTCGAATCGGCGAGAAATAATTTTGCCCTTCAACACGCCAGGAAAATTCCGTGATTGAGCGAGCGCAAGGTAGTGCTGAAACTAAAATTGGAAGAAAAAACTGGCAATCGAATGCTCCGCCAACCGGACTCGAAGTGTTCAAAAAAAATACGAGATTAAACGAGAGGCTCACTCGATAATCAGAGGTCGGGACATTAGCATTGCGATAGCTTTTTCTGGCGTACTGGTTCCTTGAAGAACTGCTTGCACTTGATGCGCGATCGGCAATTCCAGTTGCAATTTTTTTGAAAGCTCGCAGACTGCGTAGGTGGCTGTGACACCTTCAGCTTCGGTGTCGACCAGTTTCAACGAAACGGCAAGGCTGGTGCCTTTGGCGAGGTGATGGCCAACTCTATAATTGCGTGACAGCGGTCCCTGGCAGGTGGCGATCAAATCGCCCATCCCCGAGAGCCCATAAAGTGTAGATTCCTTCGCGCCCAGTGCCAGCGAAAGTCGTTTCATCTCGTTCAAGCCGCGAGTCAGAAGCGCGGCCTTGGCATTGACGCCGAGGTTCAAGCCATCAGAGCCACCAGCAGCGATGGCAATAATATTTTTCAACGTGCCACCAAATTCGACACCAGCGACATCATCGCTAGCGTAAAGGCGAAAACTATTCGTGCTCAAAGTTTTTTGCACAAGCCGGGCATCTTCCAGGTCAGCTGCGGCAATAACGGCGGCGGCTGGGAGTCCGGCACGAATTTCAAACGCCAGATTTGGTCCGGACAAACAACCGACCCTTGCACCACCGGCAAGTTCTTGTTTTAAAACATCGGTCATACGCAGATTGGTTTCCAGCTCCAATCCTTTCACTACGCTGACGACTATCGGACTGGAAGCTCCGATTACAGGTTTCAAAATACGCGCGGTCTCTCGCATATGCTGCGAAGTACAAGCCACTA
>CAZRMH010000229.1:0-4832 GCA_964600935.1 uncultured Candidatus Obscuribacterales bacterium | reverse complement strand
GCCGGCACCAATAATGGTATCTTCCAGATCGCTTGACAGAACCAATGAATCCGGCACCGCCACTGGTGCAGGTTTTTCCAAAATTCCGGTCTCTCGCATGCGAGCAATTTTTTCAGAGCTTCTGGAATAGAGCCTGACATCAAGGTTTCCAGTCTTGGCTAAAAGCCATGCTATGGTCGAGCCCCATGCCCCCGAACCAAGTACCGCTACTTTGACGCCTGAAGGTGAGGTCATGGAATAATCGGTTTTGCGCTCTGAGGATTGTATGCCACCGCGCAATTGCGACCGGCGTTCTTAGCTTCTTGCAACGCCATGTAGGACTGCCCCACCCACTGTTCCAGCGTTGTCTTTTTCGGATCGAGAATAGCGATTCCGGCTGAGCACGTCGCGTAGAAACCGGAATGCGACATGGTCACGTGCTGAATCGCTGCAAAGTCTGACAATATGCGAGTAGCCAGGGTCACTGCTTCTTTTTGATCTAAACTTTCAGCGATGATGCCAAACTCGTCGCCGCCGATTCGACCGATGATATCCGACTGCCGGAGCCGTCTTCGCAATAGGAGAGCGAGCGCGACCAAAACTTTGTCACCGCCTGGATATCCGTGTCGTTCGTTGACCGATTTAAAATAATCGACGTCGAGAGTAATCAGCGCCATCAGTCCGCTGGATCGACGTTTCTGCTGAGCGACTGTCGCCGTGCCCTGCTCCATGAACGCCGTGTGATTGAGCAGATTGGTCAAACCATCTTTGTGCAAGAGGGTTTTCAGAAAACGCGATCGTTCCAGTCGCGAGGACACGCTGTTCAGCAGCAATGCAGGCGGCACCGGTTTCACGAGGTGATCGTCACCACCTGCGCGAGCGCTTTCAATTCGCGCATCAAGTTGTCCCTGCGTCGTTAAAAACAGAACGGGTAACGTGGCGTGACGCTCATCCTGCCTGATATAGCGAGCCAGTTCATAACCAGTCATTCCCGGCAGCATAACGTCGAGTAGAACCAGATCAGGTTGAAACTGCGACATATACGAGTCGAAGTGTTTTGGATCAGTACAAGTGCGAACCTGATAGCCAGCCGATTCAAGGAAAGCTCGAATAAATGCGGCCTGATCCGGATCGTCTTCGACAGAAAGAATTCGCGGAGGATCTTGCCGTTTCTTATCCAGCAAATATCTCAGTCGTCTGAGCATAGCCTTCATATCAACAGGTTTTTCAAAGTGCGCATCAGCGCCACAGTGAATCGATCGAACTTTATCCAAAAAACCAGTTTGTTTGCTGACGATAATGATTGCCGGCTCTTCGCCTTGCGGCATGGCTCGAACGCGTTCAACAAGCTCATAAGCATCGCCGTCGGGAAGCGGCATCTCAAGCAGCAATCCATCAGGCATTTGACGCTGCAGCTCAGTCATTGCTTGAGCGATATTGCGTGATGTCTTTACGTTCATCCCATTTTCTTCGACGAGCGAAGTGAGGGCGAGCAAATTGTTTTGATCTTCATCAATGATCAATATAGTGGACTTAGTGCTATCCAAAATCTGAGGGGCTGGACGTGTAAGAGGCTCTTCGTTAGCCGGAGTTGCCGGTGCACCACGACCAAGGTTTGCAGTTTCTTCAGAACCAGATTCGGAGCCTGTACCAGCAAAAATAAATGACAATTCCGCGATCATCGCTTTCAGTTTTTGAACATCAACCGGTTGATCGTTGATGTTGCCACGCAAAATTGTCTCGCAGTACTGCTCGCCTTCGGCGCCGAGCTGCGAGACTTGTTGAAATCCGTACATGGAACCGGAACCGGCCAACCAGTGAAAGTTGCGGCTTAATCTGCGGACGAGCTCAGCATCGGAAGGGTTCGAAAAGAGGCCGTCGAGAATCTCAAGTATCTCGGCCAAACGTTCGGTCGATCGCTTCAGGTATTTCTCTTTTAGCTCCCCGAAGGTCTCCTTCCAGGACTGCATCTGAGCGCTATCCCTCCAAAATTTTCTGGACTTGCTGTGCCAGAGTGGTTGGATCAAAAGGCTTGGTCAGGACGCCTGTAGCGCCCATACGCTTAAGCTTTTCAATCTCTTGTGTCATTGCTTTAGCGGTCAGAAAAATCACCGGAATTCCAGCCGTGGCTTCGTTGTTTTTCAACGCCTCGAGCGTGGATGGACCATCCATGATTGGCATCATCATGTCCAACAAAATTACATCCGGTCTTTCTTTGGAAGCTACTTCGATCCCATGAGCGCCATTTTCTGCCTCGATCACATCGAGACCGCCCAACAACATCAGGCTCATCTTGGCTATTTCTCGGGTGTCTTCTTCATCATCAATGATGAGTACTCTCATTATCATTCCTCTTTGTGCATTATTCTGGGATTCCGGGTTCAACCTTTTGTTCGATCAATCGGAATCTAACTTCCTGATGTCTTCGAATCTTCCAGAATCTTGCGAACCTGGTCTGCTAATTTCACTGGATCAAATGGCTTGGTGATGACCGCCAGGGCACCAAGCTTTCTCATTTCATCAAAACCTTCAAACATGCCCTTGGTGGTGACAAATATTACAGGTATGTCCACGGTGGCTGGATTCTTACGCATGTTAGACAGCGTCTGCGTTCCATCCATACCTGGCATGACCAGGTCTAGCAAAATAACGTCGGGCTGGTCTACTTCAGCCTTCCTCAGACCTTCCTCACCACTAGAAGCCTCGACAACTTCTGCTCCACCGAGCAGCCCAAGGCAACTTGAAGCAATTGTTCGAAAGTCCTCCTCATCATCAATTATGAGAACCTTCATTCCGGGATTCGTCCCCTCTCTATACTTCGAGGCTAAGCCCCGCCCGCAACCACCAGCCAGACATATTAACACTTTAGACCGTTAGATCTTCGGTGCTCTTAGCCTTTATTCCCCATGGCAATTAACTTACACGTTTCAACAGATAGTCATTGAATTTCGAGATTGAACGAAACATATTTGCCTTTCCGGTGTTGCCTGCACTTTAAAACGCCCGCGCATGCTTTTGTCTGCCGCAACTACGTGCGACGGATACTGCTACAACGAGTTGCTGTCAGCGCCCAACATCAGAATGGCGCAGATCATTTTTTCGAAAAAGGGACGATGTGGTGCCCACAAAACGTTTCGAAGTATTAGCTCATCATCTTCTCTTTGGCGCCAGTGACGACAAGAGTTGAATCGGTCTTCGCCGGTGGGATGCGGAACCAGAACGAACTGCCTTTGCCCTCTTCTGATTCGACACCGATTTGGCCACCGTGTTGCTCGATGATGCCTTTACAGATTGCCAGACCCAGACCGGTTCCGCCTTTCTTCTTCGCATCGGAAGCTTCGACTTGTTGGAATCTTTGGAAGAGCAGCTTCTTGAATTTCTCAGGAATACCTCGACCTCGGTCGACGACTCTGACTTGAACGAAACCAGCAGCGTATTCGGTGTAGACGGAGACGGTCGCGTCGCGCGGAGAGAACTTGATGGCGTTAGAGAGCAGGTTAACGAGAACTTGGACGATTCTATCGCCGTCGGCGTAGACGATTACATCAGATGGCACGACTTCCAATTTCACACCATTGCTGGCGGCAAACGATCCAACCGACTGCTCGGAACGTTCCAGAATATCGCTCATCGGCGCATTGTCGAAGACCATGTCGAGCTTGCCGGCTTCGAGCTTCTCAATATCGAGAATGTCGTTGATCAAACCAATCAAGCGAATCGTGTTTCTTTCAGCGATGCCGACGACCTTCTTGGCTTGTTCCGGCAAAGCACCCATAGCACCTACGGATAGCAGAGTGAGTGAACCACGAATTGATGTCAGCGGCGTACGAAGTTCGTGCGACACAGTCGACACGAATTCTTTCTTCAATCGCTCTACTTCACGGCGCTCAGACACATCCAGTACGTTAGCCATGTAACGTTCACCTTCGTGTGTTTTGAGTTCACTGAGTGACAGTTCAACTGGGAAGTCTTCGCCGTTCTTTTTAATACAATCAAATTCACCGATCCGGTTCAATGCCTGATTGAAGAGCGTTTCCATAAACGCCATCGTGTCATTTTCATTATGCTCGGAGAAGAATTTCGAATCACCAAACAATGCCAGCAAATGGCGACCGACGATTTCCTCGGCTTTGTATCCAAAAATGCCTTCAGCAGCCGGGTTCATCGATTCAATAAAACCATCGTGATTGACGATCACCAGACCGACTATCATGTGGTTGATAATCGTTCTGATTCTTTGCTCTGATGCGCGAATGGCTTCCTCAGCCAATTTCCGTTCAGTAATATCGTGAGCTACGCAAAACATTGCTCGTTCTTTTTCGGACCAGTAGGCCGACCAGGAAACTGAAATTTCCGATCCATCCTTTCTGCGGACACGGTTGTCGAACTGCATGTTGCCTTTCTCCGCGCGCACAGCACGAACAGATTTGATCGTCTCCGAAATATCCTGCGGAGCAATTATCTCAATGAACCGTTTGCCGAGAAGCTCTTCCTGAGTGTACTGCCAATTCTCATAACAAGCCGGGTTACAAGCGACGAATTTGCCATCCATATCGATTGAACAAATTACGTCGACAGCGTTGTCGATAACGGCACGCTCTTTACGAGCGGCTTCCATGAGAGCGTCCGCCATACTATGGAACACGCCATCGAGGTGAGAGATTTCATCACCTCCACCGACGGGTGGGTTAAGAGCCTGGCCACGAGCCAATCTGAACGAGTTGTCAGTCATAACGTCGAGACGGTTTTTAATCGACCGGGTGAAAAACCACAACAAAACAAATGCGATCAGGATGTTGAAGACTACGCCTGCGACAAGCAAAAGCATGACGATTTTTCTCGAACGGTTTTGC
>CAZRMH010000228.1:0-13175 GCA_964600935.1 uncultured Candidatus Obscuribacterales bacterium | reverse complement strand
ACTTTTCGTTTAAACCGGAATATATATTACACGTCGGATCACCTTCCAAAAGCCGCGATGCCAAGAGTGTGGTCGGTCTAGCACGCGAAGTCGCAGCTCTCATGGGTCGCGAGCTCAAGCTGCCCGAATGGGATTTGAAGGGAATTGCCGACGAAAAGATTCACAACGACGATCAGGGCAAGTCAGATGGTTTCACGACCAAAATTGACTCGACCGATGATTGCCCTTACTTCTCTATTAGATTGATTGAAAACGTCAAAATCGGACCATCGCCGGCCTGGTTGGCCAAACGTTTGGAATCACTCGGTTTGAGAACGGTTAATAACGTCGTCGACATCACCAACTACGTCATGCTCGAACTCGGACAACCGCTTCACGCCTACGATCTGGCAAAAGTCAAAGGACAGACCCTGGCTGTTCGACGAGCAAAACCAAGTGAGAAATTAACTTCAATTGACGGCAAAGTTCGCGAATTGAATGATGAAATTCTCGCCATCACAGACAGTGAAGAAGTAGTCGGACTGGCTGGAATCATGGGCGGCAAAGATTCAGAAATTAGCGAATCGACGACCACAATCGCACTGGAAGCAGCAGCTTTTGCGCCGGCAAGGGTCCGTCGCGGCAGCCGTTTGCTCGGTCTATCAAGCGACAGTTCATTGCGCTTCGAACGTGGCGTCGATGTCGAATCAGTGAAGAACGCCTCGGATCGAGCCGCTCTATTGATCGCCAAGTACTGCGGAGACAACACAAAGGTCAAGAGTTTCTTCCAATCAGGTAGCGCAAAGACAGAACCGACCAAGGTTTCCATGCGAATGAGCCGAGTGAAGAAACTACTGGATGTCGAAATTTCGGCAGCCGACGCTGTGAAATACTTATCCAGCCTCGGCTTCAGCGCTGATCCGCAAGATATAAAGCCGGAGCAAATCACCGTTTCAGTACCGAGCTTCAGACGTCAGGACGTGACTCGCGAAATTGATTTGATCGAAGAAGTCTGTCGGCTGTTTGGTTATGACAATCTGCCTGAAGCTATGCCGAGAGCCTCGACCTGTCCGGAGCGTCCTGACCGATTGATCCGCGACTTGCGATCCGGACTGGCCGCTCAAGGACTTTCCGAAGCATGGCTGGGCAGCTTGACCGGCGACGAAATTCATACAGCCGAAGCTAACGCGACTAACGGCTCCGAAAAATCGAAGGACAATGGCTCTGGTTCTGATAAATCAGAAAGCAGTAAATCAGCAGGTTCGCAGATCCGAGTGTTAAACCCACTTTCTAAAGACCACCAGGTGCTCCGTCAGAGCCTGATTCCTGGTTTGGTGGATGCTGTGAAGTACAATCAGGACCGCGGAAACAAAGATGTATGGCTTTTCGAAACCGGCCGCTCTTATGAGAAGGTCAGCGAAAACGGGCACGACAACTGGAAAACCGGCGTCAACGAGCGGTATTTAGTAGGCGGAATCATCTCGGGTTCGCTGGTTAAACAAGTCACCAAGAGTCAGAAAGTCAAAGATAAAGTTTCAAGTAAACCGACACTCGAAGAAACTGTCGATTTCTTTCGTATGAAGGGAGTGGTTGAAAACGTACTTGAAACTGCCGGAATTCCGGTCAAGCGTCTGAGATTTTATAAAACAGCCTCTAATGCGTCCTTTATGCATCCGTTTAGAGTTTGCCAAGTTGCCGTAGCTCCGGCTGATAAATTTCCCCGAGATATCGAAGGAAAGTTAGAAGATAAAGTTGTCAGACTGGGTTTCTTCGGCGAGCTAAATCCCCGATACCTGGCGGAACATGACTTGCGCGAGTCGGCGTTTGTCTTCGAACTGGATGTCGAGCAGATATCAAAAAATCGAGTCGAGAAGACTTTCAAAGAACCGGTGCAAACGCCGTCAGTGACTAGAGATTTGACGATCGATTTGAACGAGGATGTCGCTCAATCCGCCGTAGTCTCAGTAATTGAAGCATCGGCTGGAAGCGCGCTCACGGAAGTCGAACTTGTCAGTACGTATCAGCTCGGAGAAGGCGTGCAGAGCCTCTCATATCGTTTAACCTTCCAGGACAAAGAGAAAACCTTGACTGCCGAAGAGTTAGACAAGACGCTCACCAAGACGAGGGACTCCTTGGCATCGAGGCTGAAAGCCAAGTTTAGAGCCTGATTTTGGTTGCCAACACAAAGCAACGCGTTTGCTTGTTTGACATAATGTGTAAGTGAAATTACTAGATCAATTTTGAGTCGGGTATATAGCTCACACGTGGCAGTTAAAAAGTAGGCAAGAAGCGTTAGATGCACAAGTTGTCATTCAAGTTCACGCCGGCCGGTGTAATCGCCGCCCTCGGATTCGGTACCGCAGCAGTGATGGTGCCGCCGTTGCCGATGGTCGCTGGGGTTAGCTCCGTCCACTTCAGCATCATCATTGTGATAGTCATCGGTGTGGCCCTTGTCGGGTCGGCGATGTTCTACTCCAAGGGTTCGCTGATTCAGAAGTATCAGGCAAGTCTCGCCATAATCATGTTCTCAACGTTATATGGCGCGCTGGGCAACTTCTTCTTCAACTTCTGGGCGTGGAAAGGTTCGTTTGTAGAATTTAGCTGGGCTCAAGTAGCGATTATGGAACTGGGCGGACTGCTGACTGCTCTGGCATACTTCAAACTCGAACCAATCGATCTGATGGCTTCCGGCGGATTGGAGCGGCTCCAGAGAGGCAGTAAGGCTCAAGATCCAAGCGCCACAGCATCGCTTCCTGAAGTTACCAATCAGACTGCCGGCTTCCAAGCAGCAGAATCAGCCGAAGATTTCATGAAATCGAAAGGCAGTTTAAAACTGACCAGTTCGAAGACGGACATGCAGGCCGCGGTGCCACCACAAGAAGCCGTCATGGCTAAGAAAGGCGGTCCGACCAGCGTCGAGAGCGCACACGCGATCATGACGCCGCCGGTCGAAATCGACCTGGACGCGTCCGACGAGATGCTTTCCGGACCACTCAATCCATCGCCGACCGCTCCAGCCGTGAGGTCACCTGCAGCTGGTCCATCAGCCGAAGCAAAAAATACTAACGCCACCCAAAGTCGTCTGCAAGCGCAGAAACGCCGCAATACCAGTACATTTACTAAGCTCCAGGCTTTATCAGCCAGTGGCACGGGAAGTCTCAAACCGACCCCCGTACAACAAGATAGTACCGGCGGCGGTGACTTGAGAAGTTTGCTGGACCGTTTGGATTCCGAGCCAGAGGATGTCGACTACGAATCGCTGCCGACGCCGGAAGAAATTCGAGTCGAGATTCTGTTTAGCGAAGAGACGGTAACTGGCAAAGCGGATGCAGGCAAACCAAAAGGATTTGTTGGTAAAAAACCAGAACCGCTTGTAAAGCCTGGAGTCAAAGAGGCGCCGAAGCCCCCCGTCACCCCGCCTCGTCCGACACCTGCCACTGCTGGTGGTGCTGGACAAAAACCTGGCGATGGAAAAGCTGGTGGTTTAGCAGGCAAATTGCAGCAAAGCAAACCGCCACAGCCGACCGGTGGGTCGCCTGGTCTGGCTAATCTGCTCGATCGCGCAGAGGCGAATGCCGATGAAGCGGCCGAAAACAAAGGCGCGAAAGAACCCGTCAAGGAAGCAGCAGCTGCTGCAGCCTCAGACGATGCCGGAGCCGGCATGCTCGCCAAACGCTTGATGGAATTGTCGACGGACGATGAAGATGAACTGGAAACAGCTCCTGTTGCCGAACCGGCAGCAGTGGAAGAAGAAAAGGTCTTCAACGAGAATGTGGATGAGGAAATCGACGACATATTCAGTTCACTAGCCCCATCCGAAGCGCAGCGTGAAGTTACTCACGCGGACGAGGAACCGACGTCTGAAGAAAGAGCGGTGGCACCTGCCGCAGAGGAAGAAGAAGAAGAGGCACCTGAGACGCACGCTCAGATCGCACTGCCAGAGCCGGAAGCGTTCGAGGCACCAGTCTCTCGCTCGAAGAAAGAAGTAATCGCAGAAGAGGAAGCGCGCGCCGAAGAAACTGAACCTGAGCCAGTCGAAGAGGGATTGATCTTCAATCAAGGCGTCGACGACGACATCGATGATGTGTTCAGCAATCTCGCTCCAGCTGAAGCACAGCTCAACGTCGGTGATGTGAAGCTCAGCAAAGCGGACAAGGAAGAAGTTGCCGAAGAGACGGCAGCGGAACCAGCCGAAGAAGAAGGTCTGATTTTCAATCAAGGCGTCGACGACGATATCGATGATGTCTTCAGCAATCTCGCTCCAGCTGAAGCACAACTCAACGTCGGTGACGTGAAGCTCCGCAAAGCCGCAGAGGAAGAGGTTGCCGAAAAAACGGCAGCAGAACCAGCCGAAGAAGAAGGTCTGATTTTCAATCAAGGCGTCGACGACGATATCGATGATGTCTTCAGCAATCTCGCTCCCGCTGAAGCCCAGTTGAATGTCGGCGATGTAAAACTGAAAGCCAAATCGGAAGCGGAACCAGCTCAAGACCAAGAGTTGACGGGCGACTTCACTCCAGCTCAAGATACGGCAGAAGAAGCGACAGCCGAAGCTAGCCCAGCGGAAGAAGGTTTGTTTAACCTCGGAGATTCTGACGTAGACGACATCTTCGCTGGACTCGCCGGCGAACAGCTAGACGTCAATGCCGAGACTCTGGCGAAAGTCAAAGACACAGACGGCGAAGAAGCGGAAGTTCCAATTCCAGCATCTCTTGTCGAAACCGGCGATCGCATCCCTGTGATCAGCGCAGAGTCTGCCAAGACAGCCAAGCAAACTGGCGACATGCCGGCGATGTCGAAAGAGCAAGCGGCGAAAATCAAAGACGACATCAAGAAGGCCGCCGACAGCGAAGATGATGACGACACCGAAGACGAAGAATCCAAAGAAGAGGCCGTTCCTGAGTCTCCTGAAGCCGCCAAACTCAAGAAAGAACTGAAAGAGTTCGGCAAACTCTCCGGACGCTCTGCGACCGCGCCTAAGGCGACTGGTGACAGCGTCGGGACGATGAAGACGATCGGCAAATTGCTGATCGACAATCAAGCGATTGAAAACATCATCAAAGCCGGGGAGCAACGCAAACTAGGACAGAACCTCGCAACCGCGAGAATCATCAGTCAAGCTCGCGGTCAAGGAATTATGGAATTGCTCCATAAGATCGACAAATATGAAGGTGTCTTCGGCAGTATCATCGTCGGACACGACGGTCTGGTAATGGCTTCCACACTCAAAGACGGGTGGGACAAGGACATTATGGGAGCTCTGTCCACAGCACTGCTATCGACCAGTAATCTGACGACGAAGAAACTCGAAATCGGAAAACTGAGACAGATGATTATGTTGACGAAGTCCGGAAACCAAGAGAAGACAACGGTTCTTACGGACGTGGATGTCGGCATCCTCGCGGTATTCGTCGAAGAAACCGATATCTCAAAAATCGATGGCATGCTCGACATTATCCACAAAACGATTCACGGATAATCGAAGAGACTGGAAAAATCAGAAGGGCGGAGTTCGAAAACTCCGCCCTTTCGTTTTTCTAACCGACCTCAACTATTTGCTCGGTCCGGCCTTGTCCAGTGCCTCAATAACCAGTCCTTGGTTGATAACTTCCGGCAATACAATTCGTTCCTTCGCACGTCCGGCTGGTATCACCACATACAGTGGCACGCCAGAACGGCCGAAGCGATGAAGAATTTTGGTGATGTCCGGATCCTGCGTTGTCCAGTCAGCCTTCATCGTCACAACTTTCAAGTCGCGAAACTTATTTTTAACTTCCGGAGTGTTGAGAAAAAGCTTCTCATTGGACTTACAAGTAAGACACCAGTCAGCCGTAAAATCTAAAAACACAGTTTTGTTTTGAGCGACCTGATCTTCCAGAGCCTTGATTGTGAATGGTGTCCAAACTGTGCTGTCGGCAGCTTCAGCACTGGCTAATTCGGTTTTCGATTTGACTCCACCAAGCGACAAAGCGATCGATGGCTGATTAAAGATGAAGAAGTAAGCGCCGGCGATTGTGAGTAATGCCGAAATTGCCCAGACTTTAAACTTTTTCTCCTGCGTACTGGTCAAGTCGGTGTAACGACTGATGATCCACGACGCCAGTGCTATGGTCAAAAGGAAGTAGGTCGCCCACATCTGGCCTTCCGGTCCGACTTGTTGACCAAGAACAAATAGTAACCAGACAACTGTCGCCATTAAAACGAAGCCCATCGACTCCTTGAATTTTTCCATCCAAACGCCTGGCTTGGGGCAGTACTTCATCAAACTCGGAAACGCTGTAAACAAGAGATACGGCATAGACATGCCCAGACCGCTCATAAAAAATATTCCAAGAACAACCCAATCCGGTTGAGCAAATGCGAAACCAAGGGCGGTGCCAAGAAATGGAGCGGTACAAGGAGTGGATAGCGTCGTTGCCAGCACGCCTTTAAAAAACGTACCGACGAAACCTTCTTTTGAAGCCAGTTTGTCTAATCCATCTTGACCGGCGCTAAATGATACATAGAATAGTCCGAACAAACTGAGTGCAAGCAAGAGCACAATCGTACTCATTATGATGACGAATCCAGGATATTGAAATTGGAAACCCCAACCGACCGATTGCCCTGCTGCGCGAATGCCGAGAACAACCAGAGCAAGCGCTAGAAAGGCGCTGGTGATGCCGGCGGAGAATGTCAGTCCAAGGAGGCGAACCCGAGCCGGTTCCTCATCTGCTTGCTCGATAAAACTCATTACTTTGATCGCAATAACTGGAAGGACGCATGGCATGACATTAAGAATCAAGCCGCCGATCAAAGCAAAAACTAAATAGTAAAGAACACCTTCAGCAGGCTTGGAGTCACCTTCTTTGCCGAAGATCTGGTCGAGAGCTTTGTCGGTATCGTTTGGCGCCGACGAATTTGTCGAATCCGGCGTGATACTACTTGTAGTGGCGGATGTGCTCTCTGAAGTTCCGCCCGGCGTTTCTCCAGACGTTGGACCTGTCGTCGAACTCGTGATCGGCGCCACCTGTTCGTTACTATGACCGGCATCATCAGTAAGCGAAGTCACCGGTTTATCAAAACCGATTCCGGCAAATGCAGCCGCGTTAGCCTTGTCCGGCTCATCGGCTGAAACTGGAAGATCCAGAGTGACAGTCGCCTTGCCCGGCAAACAAATTTCTTTACAAGACAGCCATTTTAGATTGGCTTCGATTTTAAGCGGAGCACCAATCTTAAGATCGGCTGGTGGAGTAACTCTCGTAGCGATTATGGTTTTATCCTTGTAACCGTATGTGGTTATGCCAGCATCAACGAATTTGTGCGGTGTCTGCCAGAGCAAATCTCCGTGCTTGAAACCTGGTGGCAGTTTCCATTCAATCGAGGTGGGCATGCCCGCTTCACCGGCATCTTTATAGTAGATGTGCCATTGCGGTTCGATCTCGAATGACACGCCAAGAAGAAATTCCTTTCCCGGTTTAATCGATTTGCTTTCTGGAAGAAGTACAGCTTTGACATGAACTTCCGGTTCCGCGGCGATCGCAGCATTCGGTGAACAACCAGGAAGAGAAGCACTTCCCGAGGAAACGCCGCTAAAACTAAGCACGATCGCCAAAACAGTCAACGCCATCGAATTCAATACCACTCGCGCGATCCGATTCGAATCGCGAGATTTGATCGCATCAAAAATTCCGACGAATTGTTTGCGCAAAATCATGAATTGTTTATCCTCGAATTTTCATGGATTTTAAGACGGGCGCTTAAACAGCTGGTCCATTTTAAGGGCATTCGCAGCCGCTATATCAGCATACACGTAAGCACTTTTTCTTGGTGCTCTATTTTGATTTGAGTAGTTCACACGAACTAATCCAAAGCGCTGTTGCAGACCCTCAGCCCACTCGAAGTTATCCAACAGCGACCAGTGCAAATACCCACGAACCGGTACGCCAGCCTCGATGGCATCATGGATTACTTTGAGGTGTTGGGCTAGATAATCGACACGCTCAAAGTCATCAAGCGACCAATCCCCCTCGTCCAGATCGTGCTCGAACTTCTCGGCATAACCGTTTTCGGTTATGTAGACGTCTCGGGAAGTGCCGTCCGCTTTGAATCGATAAGGTTTAATGTCATGAGTGAGAATCTGGAAAAGCCCCTCGGGGTATGTCTCCCAGCCAAGAGCATTGGTTTTGAGTTGAGCCTTATCGGACGTTTCACCAAATGGATCAATTGGCCAACTCGGTTTAAATCTAGATAATTCGCGCGTGTAATAATTTATTCCAAGGAAATCCATACTGTCTTTCAAACCCGGAATCGGTCCTTCTAGAGCTCTCATCACTTTATACATCGACAGTGGCGGCGGCAGTTGGAAAATCCCGGTCTGAATGCTCAGCGGAAAGAGCTGGTTGAAGACGTTGTCACGCACCAAACAGACCAGATGATCGAGTGGGCTGAGTGGCTTCTCGGGAGAAAACGGTCGCCAGTGGTTGGTAAAACTGACCGGAGCGTTCGGATAGCGTGACTTGATTACTTCATAAGCAGCAGCGTGCCCGAGCAGCATATTGCGAACGACTGAGAACGCTGCGTAGTAGTCGTTTTTCTTCCCGGGCGTCCACTGCCCGGAAACATAACCCTGGTAAACATAAGCCATCGGTTCATTGATTGTGAGCCAAAAATCAACATATTCGCCAAAAGCATCGACGACCAGCGACGTGAATGTGCGAAATTGTTCAGCGGACAGTGGGCTCGTCCAGCCGCCCTCATCGGCAAGCCACGATGGCAAGCAGAAATGAAAGAGCGTAACGAAAGTCTTGATTCCACGGGCTTTGAGCGTCGACAACAGTTTTTTATAATACTCAACACCGTCAGGCTCGAGCTGCTGAGCCACTCCCGCACCACCGGGCGCATCTGACAGAATGGCGGGCCAGTTGATACTGATTCGAAAAGCATTCAGCTTCAGACTTTCGAGAATCTCTATATCGTCGAGATATCTATTTAAAAAATCGCAAGCTTGCTCAGCCGTGCTGCCATCAATGATATTGGCAGGCGTCATCATCCAGCTCGACCAATCTGACAATCGCGACTGCATCTCAGAACCATAACCCTCAATCTGGAAATGCGACGTGGCGGCGCCCCAAAGGAAGCCGGGCGGAAAGTTTCGTGTTCTGGAATTCTGGGACAATGTCGTTATGCCGTTACTTTGAGTATCCACTTGCCTTCGCTGGTTCAAGAGCGACAAGGTTTGGTCAATCACAATTATTTTGGACTACGATGGACTAAAGCTTACAGGAGTAGCTTATAAGAGTCGTTATAACCTGAAACAACAAAAAGTTTTTGAGGTGTCCGGCAAATGTATGATGTGAATGCGGTCGAATTGACCCCTCCAATGCAATTACCATGCCCTCCGACACTCTCTCCAGCATTAAAACGGTAAGCGGGTTCACCCGTCCACTCTCGCTCTTCGAGTGGTTGACCTGGCTCAACCGCTTTCCCCGGGTCGCTATATTGCTGCTTGTCGTTGTGAATCTGGTCACGCACGGGCATACCCTGGACGGATACTTCCTGGCTGACGATTTCGTGCACGTAGCCTGGCTCAAAGAAGTATTTAATGGTCATTTTGAGCTGGTATTGAAAAACTTTTATTCGACCTGGTTACAAACGGAAGGTACGAATTTTTACCGGCCTTTTATCTCAGTAACCCTTGTAATCGACCGGTTCTTATTCGGCGGCGGCGCCTTCGGCTACCACCTGACCAATTTGTTTTACCAGTGCGTCTCAACGGTCGGATTGTATTTGGTCGGTCGCGAGCTAGTTTATCTGTTTTCTGATGAACAAAACGAAAAAGCCGATGATAAGAGGACCTTGGGTGCTCGTAATCTGTACGCATTGACCTATTTGCCGCTGATGTCGGCACTGCTTTTTGCAGTCCACCCCCTTCATTCTGAGGTTGTGAGCTGGATAATTGCCCGTGTTGACAGCGTTTGCTGCGCCTTCTATTTGCTGGCGATGTGGCTGTTCTTAAAAGCCCGCAGAATTACCGATGTTAAAAGCCAACGTGTTTGCAAACTGGCATCTCTTATAACCTTCATTACCAGCTTGATTTCAAAAGAAATGGCGGTCACGCTTCCGCCGGCATTGATACTACTAATGGTGCTGTTTCCAAAACACACTCAAACATTTTCATGGGGCTCGCTCTTCAAATCACTTAAAGACTCATTTGTCGCGACCTGGCATATGTGGCTGATTCTGATCGTCTACCTGGTATTCCGTGCAGTCGCTCTGGGCAACCTTACCGGTGGTTATCAGGGCTCGATTGGCGAAGGATTATCAGCGTCGACGTTCGAACGAATTTTTTCAATGACATCGGCGCAACGTGTCTTCTTTCCACTTAACGCCGAAGTATTCGTTCCATTAAAACGCGCAGCCCGACCTTTGTTGATGATTTATTCAGCCGGTCTATTGCTATTCCTCGTCAGATTCGCCTTGGCCAGAACACGACTACTACAACTGCGCATCCTGGCGTTTGCAGCACTCTGGTTTTTCCTTGTGATGCTGCCGACGATACCGGTATGGAACCTCACGGAAACGCTCCAAGGTTCTCGTTTCATCTATATGGGGACAGCACCTCTCTGCCTCTTTCTTGCAGCTCTGTTTTCGCCGATTTGGAATTCCCTTGATCTGAATGTAAGAACCGATATTAAACAGTCTGACCCGCTAATCAAACATCCCATCAGCAGTAGCGTGCCATCACGCATAGTGGTCCTCGGCGGGCTCTCTTCGGTGATTGCGCTGGCGTTGGTCGGCTATTACAGCTTCATCGTTTATGGAAACAATACCGCCTGGGTCCACGCTGGGCGGGAACTGAAGGCGTTGAGAGACGCTCTCGATACGAAGGTAAAAGAGTTACCAGATACTGATAGACTGGCACTTTTGAACCTGCCTCATCGTTACAAAGGCGCGCATATGTTATACAACGCAGCCACGCTGTCGGTGCTGCTGGCGCCACCTTTGAATGAACGCGATATAGTGACAAGAGTGGCGACTTTCGAACCTGTTCTATTCGGCGACGATGATCTGGTTCGCATCTCACGCATACGTCCGATGATCGCGCCTGGCAATCACAATCAGTTTGTGGTTTGGAAACGCGAAGAGAAGAAACTGGATGCAATCGAATTGGAACCAGGAATCCAGGAGTTCAAAATGGACTCCGTCTGCCAGGCGTTGACACCTACAGACATCGATGCCAGAGGCAATGCCGTGCAGAGCGATCGAACACACGAAACGAATTCCAATGGCAAGCCATCACAACCAGCTGGCACATCCATTAAAGGCGAGGCCGCCCCTTCGGGAAGCGAACGAACGGCCGAGACAGCCGGGCATTTGATCTATCCGGGAAATCGCTTGATGCCACCAGTCATGGACGTCGATCCGGCCGGTGTTGACTTCCTTGACGTTTGTGTATCCGCGAAATTCAAAAATGCCGGCACTGCTGGCGGTGGCAGCACCGTCGCGCCGGCGGCTCCAAACCAACAGACCACTCCGCTAGTAGTCGATTGGAACAGCAGCTCCTCCGGACGTTATAACGCAGCCCAGGGTCTGGTCACAACGGTTCCACTCGATGGAAAAATGTATCGGATGCGAATTCATGTGTCCCAGCACAAGAAGTGGCTGACTAGAGGTAAAATTCATCGACTGGGAATTCTGGCACCAGCGCCGGATGCGGAAGTGACCGTATACGGTATCGCTCTGCTCAACGGCAAGGGCGCCGTCGCCAATCTCGTACCGTCAGGCAAGCACTTCACAGAAGACGAAACCGGCGTGATCAGAGCGGGCGGCAAACTCGGCCATTTCAGTTACGACGTCAACAATATAAACGGCGCGACCTCGGTTGTGTTCGAAGTATCGAAACCGAATGCCTGGTTCGAACATTACACCAACAGTTATCGTGACGCCGCACGATGCGAAAAAGCACTTAAATCCTGGACCAGTCCTGTTCTAAATGCCGTAGACCAGCCGCTGGAGTTGCGAAAGTTAAGCGGTCCTGGATTCTATGAACTGAGATTGGCCGCGCTTGGAAGCAATGGAGAAATAGTCGGCTATTTCTCCGATCCGATTATGTTTCAGCTGGGGCAATGACGATGACAAAGCCCTCAACACACACAGCACAACCCTTCAAGCTCACTCTAGAGTCGGCATTTTTCGATTGGCGTTCTATGCGCGTCCAATTCGCGCTTGGTTTTGCGATCATCATGATTTGTTTCGCCCTAGTCACCCAAGAGTTTTTGGCTACGCGCTTCCTACCGCAAGAATATGTCGCCGTTGGTAAATTGTTACCGCATGTCTCATCAGCTGTAGATTTCACTAAAGCAGAGTGGTCCACAAATCCGCTTTTGTTACTGGAAGTTATGGTCTTTACGCACCACGCGTGGTGGTATCGAGCGATGACGTTCGCGGTTATGGCATTGACTGCGCTGACCACAGGTTTAATAACCCTGGACATCTCGATTCGCTACGGAAATCGAATCGGCGCAGCACCAGCCGTTTTCGCGGCGCTTCTCTTCGCGATTATGCCCCTGCATAGCAGTCTGGTTTTACCGGGCGATTTGCTTTCGATCGGACTCAGTAATCTACTTGCGCTCTACTCCATCTTTTTAGATATGCGTTTTCGTTTACTGAAAGAAACGCGTTATTACTGGATCGCTCTTCTATCTCTCATTCTTGCCGGTATTCTCGATCCGCGCGGAGCGGTGGTAGCAGTACTCGGAATTGTCTTATGCCGCTTATTCATAACCGAAAGTGGTAAAAGAATTCGGGCAGGAATTCTAGATTCCTATATTGGCTTGACTCTCTTCTTTCTCGCCACCTTAATCTTCGTTTGCACGCATCTGGTAGTAGTCTCAGACGGTATCGTCAAAGAGGTACCTGGTTCTGTACACTCTTTTCTCACGCCATTGTTCACCGGAAAAACTATTGGCCTGAAAAACTTCGGAAGAGTTTTACAAGCAGCGTTGCCAATCCTAATTGCCACCATTTTCAGTATCACGACAATCAGACTGATTATCGGATCAATGTGGCTGCGACCGCTGTTCTTTGCTGGCAGCTGGCTAGCCTCTCTACTCGTTTCGATCCAGGTTTTAAAACTGACCGGAGCGGCCGATGCATCGACGGCTCTGAGCGCGATTTTCCTCGCACCGCCACTGTGCATTTTGCTTTCGCTGTCC
>CAZRMH010000227.1:0-13191 GCA_964600935.1 uncultured Candidatus Obscuribacterales bacterium | reverse complement strand
TCGGCGTCGTCAGTTTCAATCGCGTGTAGCAAAGCAAGGTTTGCTAACTTAGGACTGTTTGCGATCGTTTTGTCGGCTAGTGGAGTCTTCCAATCGACGATCGCTTTTCGATAGAATTCAATTAGTTTTTCAGCTAATTCGTTGTCCAGAAAGTGCTTCTCTCTGCGGTCTTTTACATAATCCAGAAACGATTCACCAGCAAAATATGATTCTGCCGGATGTAACGGATCCTCGTGAAGGGTGAGCAATCTAAATGCCGAATAGAGATCTGTTCCCAGTGTGCACAGTCCATCTTCGTTTAGTTGATGTGTCCAAGCCGGCGGTAGGCCTTGCTTCCATGCCTCTATGTGTCCGTACTCTGAACCTGGTGCCACTACGCAATAAATACGATCGCAATATTCGAATCCGCCGAATGGCAAGTATCTCAACTTACCATCCCACTGGTTGCCGGCTTCTTCGGCTGCTTCCTTTGCCAGTTTTTGCTCATGTTCTATCCAGCCCATAAGCGTTTTATAAGCGTTGCTTTCGTTGTAGAAAAGTTCAACCCAGCTGATTGCTTCTTCCTGTTGGTTCATGGTTAAGGTCAGATCGTAGTCCATTCGTCCTCCGGCCGTCTGAGACCAGAGGGCTCGCAAGGGCTCGGGTAGTGGACCGGCGCAGAGAGCCTCGATTGAATCAATTGTTGCTGAACTCAACGGAGGTTGTGCTTCGAAGATTACTCGATCGGCGAAGATTTCAATGCCGTGTTTTCTGAGTTGTTCGATTTCATCGGCGGAAAAGTATTCGTTCATTAGTTACTCCGATTGACAAGAAAATTTTATTCGAGAGGGGAATAGCCACTTTGCGCTCCACGCATAAACTGCAATCCCTGCCACCAACAGTGGTGACAAGGAATTAGTGGCGATCCTGGATGGCTAGAGCGAGGGGCGGGAATGGGCAAGTCCCAGAGGCAACGATTCTCCCTGGACCTGGTTCTTGAACGAATGCAGTAATTTTCAAATTTTGGACCTTCCAGTCTCTCTTTGTGCTATGGCTTTGTGGAACGCTACAGTAAATCGACCTGCTATGGTCGAGTGGATGTCTTCGCTTGAATTGCCTTGTGCGCATTTAGAGCCGAATCAAGCTGATCCTTTACTGCCTTTAGCTCGGCTTCCGACTTATTCAGCGCAAGATAAATCGATTGCCTCTGTCTTAGCACCGCGATAAGGTATGTAGGAGCAACTCGAAATTTCTTGCACAGTAGAAATGATTTCTCATTGTTTTGCATGGCCGAATCGATTTTTCCATCCCTGTAATCCAGATCGCTCAGACCGCGATAAGAAGCCGAATATGCTCCTTTCTGATGGTCAGTTTCAGGCGGAAATCTAGAGTACAGCTGGATTGCCGTCTTGTGATCGTTGCGCGCCTGTGTACTTTGCCCCAGATTCATTTCGCATTCCGCGCAGAGTGTAAGAAGTAATGCCGTCTGCGGACTCTTCCACGATTGATTTTTCTTTCGGATTGCAAGTGCATCCTGATAGTACTTCAAGGCTGTTGACGTTTCACGTCGCACGAAATAGTAATTTCCGATGCTAACGGCGCGTTGCTCGAGATCCCGATAACCTATTAGTTTCGCTATTTTGTAGGCGCGCTGTTGGATTGCTTCTGACTTTTGAAGCTCATTTTTTGAAAGTGCGATATTGCTTAAGTGACTCAGGCTCGCTAAAAACTCAATGTTGTACTTGTGATTTAGCTCAGCTATTTCGGTGAACTCACCGAATTCTCTTTCGGCTTTTTGCAGATCTCCAGAGTCTAAGGCATTGGCCGCCGATGCGAAGAGGTGCGGCAACAACCTTTCAGAGCTTTGTCCGTAAGCCCCGCGAAGCATTTTGTTGATCTCCTCAAGCGAGAGTTGGGCCTGCTTTAGGTCTTTTGCCTTTTTTGCCATCTTAGACTTATCTGAGAGTTCCTTGATGCCACGCTCGAGGGGCGGAAAAGCTATATCGGGGTAGTCTTTGCGTAAGTCCTCGAGATCTTCGCGCTTAACTTTGGCACACCGATCGATCTGAAAATCAGTCAACTTAGGAAAGTTGTGAACAATCTGCCTGCACTGCTTAACTGTTACCTCGTTATTCTGACCGATTTGAAGAGACTGGAGGTTGATCAGCGGTTTTAGGTCATTAACAATTCCATTTGCAGAAATTCGCGTGCGGCGCACGTAGAGTCCGATTAGACTTTTCAATCGAGCTATATCAGGCAGGCTCGCATCGGATATTGAAGTATGATTGATGTTCAAAATCCGCAGTTTTTTAAGGGAACCGAGTTTTTTTAACGCCTGGTCGTTAATTGGTGTTTCGTCGCAACTGAGTTGTTCAAGATTCCTGAACTTACCGATATGTTCGAGTGTTTTAACATAGGTTTTTGATATGTCTAGTGACGTAAGGTGAAGAGCTGGTTCAAGTTTGATCAGATCGGCATCAGTCAAAGATGTTTTTGCGAGACTATATCGAGCTTCTCCCTTATACGTCTTCAACGACCTAGCGGGCGATTCATTCTGACCTGGAATGACGCCTAGGACTTGAGCTGGGTCCAAGAAAAGGGCGGGGGTTTGGAGATCTGGTGGTTTCGTCTCATTATCAGTATTTGTCTCATTATCAGTATCATCACGCCTGTTCGCTGTAATCATAGGCAAAAGAACTGGGATCATTAACAGCATGCTGAATAGTATGGTAAGGAGCTTCGCGCGACTGCCAATACGACGCTCCGGAATGACAGTTGTATCCTGCACAATGCTGGAAACACTCGATTTCTCTTCACTGTCCTTCTTTTCTAAATTCGATAACTCATTGCTCAGATGCTCGAGAAGGTGAAATACTTCACCCTCCAGATGAGGGCGTTGCCCAGGTTTTTTTGCAAGCATTCGATCGATGAGTTTGCAAAGCTCTTCAGGCATGGGCTCTGCAAGATTTTGGGCTAGTGTTGGCGGATCTGCTTCAATGTGAGCGATAATTGTCTCGAGTGCTGTTTCTCCGCAAAATGGAGGTCGCCCGGTGAGGCAACGATACATAACGCATCCCAGCGAATAAACATCGGATTGCTGGGTGACCGACTCCCCGTGTCCCTGTTCCGGGCTCATGTAGAGCGGGCTTCCGACGATGTTTCCAGTTGGCGTGAGTCGCCCTTGCTCGTCTTGTGCCCGGTCGATCAGAGTGGCGACTCCAAAATCAAGGACTTTGGCTATCACCTCTCCATCAGGAGTTTCGCGAACGACGACTATGTTGGCAGGCTTTAAATCTCTATGTACAACACCGTTGTTGTGCGCGTGAATCAACCCGGCACTGACCTGAGTGAAGATCGCTATAAAATCAGGCAATTTGAGTGTCGCGTCTTTGCAAATGATTTCTTCAAGAGATATTCCGTCTACGAATTCCATAGACAAGTACGGAATTCCGTTCGATAGTCCGAAATCGTTTATGGTGGCAATGTTCCGGTGCTTCAAGCGTGATGCCGTGCGAGCCTCGCGTTGAAATCGCACGAGCGCCTTCTCGTCGTTTGTTTCCACCAGAAGAACTTTGAGTGCAACGTCTAGATTTCGATGGATATCTCTAGCTCTGTATACCCGCCCGAAACCGCCGGCGGAGACAACAGACACTATCTCAAACTTATCGAATACAACGGAGCCCTTGCTGAACTCGTTTTCCTTCGATGATTGCAATTTGTTTTCAGTCTTATTCTTATCCAACGCAAAACTAGCTTCGCTGATTCATATGTGATTTGCCCGGATGACCCGACAATCAATCGTAGATTCTTTCGATGAGAGTGCCTTTGCGTAGCCGTTTGGAGCGCAAAACGGTCGGCGAAACTCTTTAGCTGCGCGTAGTTCACAAACTGACAAAGAATAGAAAAGCTTTTCAACTACTAGTCGCGTGTTTGTTCTGTGAGGCGATTTGTTCACGAGCCGTTCACTGTTTCGTACGAGACTTGAATTGTTATGTGCAAACTTGACGAGGTAGGAATGAACCTTAAAGCCGATGACGAGGACACAAAAAAATGGCTCCGATGGGAAGGTGTTTCGATGAGCGTTTTGGCCGACTGCAAGATTTTTGCGGTCAAAAAGGTAGTGTCTACCAGTAAATGCGATCAACGAAAGGAAGGAACATTTTTCACTTTGGACTGCGGTGCGTGGGTGAACATCATAGCGATTACGGAGGACAGGCATGTCCTGATGGTCCAGCAGTATCGACATGGGATCGAGGAGTTAACGCTGGAAATTCCAGGAGGTTGTGTGGACAGTACAGATACTGACTACCAAGCTGCGGCGATCCGGGAGCTGAGAGAAGAGACTGGTTGTGTCGCTGATCGCTGGTCTCTCATCGGGAAGAATCACCCTAACCCGGCGTTGCAAAACAACGTATGCTACACGTACCTGGCTGAGGGTGTCCGCCGAATCGAAGCGCCGCGGTTTGACGATACGGGGACTGAACGCATAATAAATTTGTCGGTCGCGCTGAATGAGATTGGTGATTGCATTCGCTCTGGTAAGATCACTCACGCTCTAGTAATTACTGCTTTTCATTTTCTAGCTCTTGAAAGACCGGAATTGCTGCATACCGGACCGTAAGCGCGAGTTGCAGACATAGTGAGTCTGCACAGAAGTTTTTCGACTCTGGAATTATCCGAGATTTCCCGTGAAATTCTGCAAAAAAAAGGGCCGCGGTTACTAACCGCAGCCCTTCTCTATCTGACTGTTAGAGCGACGGAGGGAGAATTACCGTATCAATAACGTGAACAACTCCATTGCTGCACATGATATCAGTGGCGGTGACTTTGGCTTCTTCGATTTTCACTCCATCTGATGAGACGCTGATTGCCAATGGCGAGCCTTCAACAGACTTAGCCGTTTTCAATTTCACAACATCTTCTGCCTTCACCGACCCAGCTACTACATGAAAAGTCAAAACCTTCGTCAGTTTGGCTTTGTCCTTAAGAAGTGCTGACAGCTGTTCTTCGGGGAGTTTTTTGAAGGCTTCGTCAGTCGGCGCGAACACTGTGAATGGTCCCTCTCCCTTCAGTGTCTCTACCAGTCCTGCTTCCTTGATCGCCGCGATAAGCGTGCCGAACGAGCCGGCCGACTGAGCGGTATCGACGATGTCTTTTGTAAGTGTTTTTTCCATTTGCTTTTCATCCTTTTTGTTTTTAGAGCAATCTGCGCTCGCTGGCGCTAGGCATGCAGTCGTACAGGTGACGATCGCTGATGCCACAACTATGAGTCGTGTCAATACAGTCAGTGACGCCATTCGATGTCTCCTCTCTCACTTGCTACTCGGTCAGCTTATTGGGCTGGTGTGAACGGAGTGTGAACGAAAAACGTGCGACCTAATTTTTTTGATGTGTTCACAGAGCATTCATGCGACTCCATTAGAGTAGTTGTGAGGTCAGGGAGCCCTGCCAGGACGGCAGCACAAGGGGCACGCGGCAGGGCGCTGATGGAGAGTACAAAACGCGAATGGATGGAGGTCACTGTCATGTCAGTTTCATCTGCTTTCGAGGAAAATTCTGAGTTCCATCTGAATTCTGATTACCGCGAAGATCTGAATCACGAGGAGGTCAGTACGCACCGCTGGCGATGGCGAGCTGGGTCGGGAGTGAAAAGAGCAGTATCTGGAGAATCCCTTAACCAGGAGCTTCGAGAGCCCTTCAGAGCGAGCTCTAAGGAAGTAGTACTGTCTTCGTATATGACGTACGCGAAACAGTTCCGACTGCTCAACCAGGAGGAGGAAAAGGAACTGGCAGAGCGAGCCTTAAATTGCGATGAACAGGCTCGGCAGCGTTTGGTGCTTTCGAATTTGCGTCTTGTCGTCAAATTCGCTAGACGATACAAGGACCGCGGAATTGATTTCGAAGATCTGATTCAAGAGGGTAACCTCGGACTGTTGCGTGCCTCGCAGTCATACGACCCGTCCAAGGGCACGCGGTTCTCCACTTATGCCTGCATGTGGATCATTCAGTTCATCTCTCGCATGGTCGACAACCGAGCTCGCTCGATCAGACTGCCGATCAGAGTGCACAAGGACATCCGAGTCGTTAAGCACATAATGGAAGAAGTTCGAATGTCCCGTGGGTCGGAACCATCTCTGGAAGAAATCGTGAGGGGGTCAAAACTCAGTGAAGCGAGAGTTCAAGCCGCAATTAGGAACATGGCCAGTCCGTTATCCTTGAATCAAGAATTTGGTATGGGCAGCCCTAGCGAAATAGGCGATCAAATAGCGTATGACGATGGTATTTGTGTAGAGTCGCCCGTTGAAGAGTATTTGAATCAAGCTTTTGTAGGCATCTTGATTAAAGGTCTTACACCACTTGAGTCTCAAGTGGTCCTACTCAGATATGGACTTAGAGGTGCCAGCGAAGTCGGCTTCAAGGAGATTTCGGAGCGCATCGGCATTTCGCTTGGTAAAGCCAAACGAGTGCATGCCACAGCTCTAAAGAAAATGAAACGAAGGGCCGATCTACTCTCACGGTCGGAATCCAGCGGTGCGGAAAAGAGAGGCGGCTTCGCTCTACCAAGTTGAGATTTGTTGTATCTCGGAATATTCACTTGGCGTTCATCTTGCCGAGTTATCCTTAGGATTGTAGACCTTGAGTGCGAGATCGACGTCCAATTCTTAAGGCAATCCCATTACCGTCGGCTGGAATAATGTCAAAGATCCTTTTAGTCGAAGACGAGCTGGACCTCTTAGAGCTAACCGCCATCGCATTGAGTGCGAGAGGATACAGTGTGCAGAAATGCAGTAGCGGAGACGAAGCGCTCGGTATGTTGCGCGTGTACAAATTCGACCTGGTTATTCTTGATTGGATGATGCCTGATATCACCGGTATAGAACTTTTGAAGTATTACCGTGATATGGGCGGCAATCTTCCGGTGTTGATGCTGACGGCTAAAGCTTCTGCTGAGGACAAAGAGTTGGGGCTTGATTCTGGTGCCGATGATTATTTAACTAAACCCTTTGAGATAAAAGAACTTGCGGCGCGCGTCAGAGCTCTTCTGCGTCGTCCGTCAAGTGTCTCGAGCACACTGCTGGAGTTCGGCAATATTCGTATAGATCCCGCTTCTTGCAGAGTAGAAAAAGCTGGTGTTGAAATACATTTGAGACCCAAGGTCTATGACCTTTTGATCTTCTTTATGCGTCATCCCGATCAGGTTTTCACGGCAGAAGCGCTTATCGAGCGTGTGTGGATGGACGACAGCACTGCCTCACCAGATACGGTGCGGACCCACATCAAGCTGGTTCGCCAATCAGTTCACATGGACGGAGCTCCGCAGTTAATTGAAACAATTCGAGGTAAGGGATACATTTTAAAATCGGGGAAATCAATTGCTTGAGTTTGAAAGCCGACTATCAAATCTAAGCTAAGACTCCAGTGAGTCTCCATGATTTATTGGAATTTCAAACCAGAAAGTAGATCCTCTTCCGACTTTACTGTCGACTCCAATCGCGCCTCCGTGAATTTCAATTAGTGATTTCGATATCGACAAACCGAGACCTGTGCCACCAGGCAATCTCTTGTCGGACGAATCAATTTGTTGGAATTTTTGGAATAGTTTTCCGAGGTCTGTTTTTGCGATTCCCGGACCTCTATCGATAACTCTGAAGCAAATAAATCCGTCTCGATTTTTGACCGTCTGAATCTTTACCTTTCCGTTAAGCGGTGAAAACTTTATGGCATTAGCAGTCAGATTGCTCAACACCTGGGCTAACCTGTCTCTGTCCACCATGATTGTGTCGTCACAGTTGACGTTTATTTCGAAGGTGATCTTCCGCTCCGCTGCTGTTGCTTCGAGTTCGCCAAGAACCTGGTTAATCAAATCGAGAGGAGCGGTCTCTTCCAATCGTAACTGCATCTTTCCGGCTTCGATTTTTTTGAAATCGAGGATATCGTTTACCAACCTCAGTAAACGACTGGTATTCCGGCCTGCTATTTCGACTAATTTCAAAGAGTCCTTCGTCAGTGAACCGGCACTCCCCTCCTCTAACAGAGAGAGCGCTGTGCGGATTGATGATAGCGGTGTTCTCAGTTCATGAGAAATCTTCGAATAGAATTCAGAAACTGCCCTCTCGGCTTCTTTTCTATCCGTTATGTCATTTTGCACACCGATAAAATTTATAAGCTTGCCTGATTCGTCATGTACTGGTGAGATGGTGAGTTCATTCCAAAAGAGGGTGTGGTCCTTTCTGTAATTTCGCAGCACAACGGTAACGGACTCACCCTTTCTAATTGCAGCTCTCAATTGATCGAGAGCCTCTTGATCTCGAAGGTCACCTTGCAGGAACCGGCAGTTGTGACCAATCACCTCTTCGCGAGTGTACCCAGTCATCTCCAAGAAACTCGGATTAACGTAAGTGATGGGGTTATCGAAATGATTTGGATCGGTTATGACTATACCGTTTCGAGCAGATGATATCGCCCGCTCCAAAATTATCACTTTATCTCGAGGGTTTTTTACATATTCCAAGAAAGGCGCACATGAAGATTCAGAACCTTTTGGTTTGTCGCGTTTCTGATTTGCGTCGTTGCCTGATTCGTTTTTCATACAAACACTCGAAGAGAGAAAAATTTTTACTTGGATTGTCTCGATCGCAGTTTCGACAAACCACCATCAATTCTGAATACCTGGCCGGTCACCCAGGAGTTATCCTGTGAGAGTAACCAGATGATAGCTGATGCGACATCGTCGGCGGTGCCAACACGACCGAGAGCGTGCATATCTTCCGAGACCCGTCTGGCGGATTCGCTAGCCAGGAGGTGGCGCGTCAATTTTGTCTCGATCATACCAGGCGCGACACAATTCACTCGAATGTTTCGCCTGGCGTACGATGCCGCCGCCGCGACGGCCAGACCCTCGATGCCCGCTTTAGACGCCGAGACCGCCTCATGCGAAGCCAATCCTACAGTCGATGCCGCCGATGACACCAGCACGATGGCGCCGCCTGAACGTATCATGGCGCCTGCCGCGGCTCTGACCACCTTGAAACTCGAAGTCAGGTTGATATCTATCACTGAGTGCCACTCTTGATCAGTGATCAGGTGCGCCGGTTTCAACAACAGAGATCCAATACAATTGACTACACCGTCTATGTGACCATGCCTCTCGAAGGTCTGACTGACGCATGAGTCAATAGCATCTGGTTGGGCGAGATCAAGCAATTGCGTATGCACGCCTAGGTCCCGTCTGGCTTGCTCGAGGAGGGCTTCGTGCTTCCCTGTCACGACGACCTTGGCGCCGGCGTCCACCAGTCGTCTGGACACTGCGGATCCAATACCTCCGGTGCCTCCGAAGACGATGAATACCTTCTCCTCTGACTGCGATTGGTAGTTAACCGCCATCTCGTTCTCCTTAAAGTGTCGCAACTTGTAGACATCCGTACATTTGAGTGTTGCAAAATTGTTCGGACAGAACCCGGACACGACTCTCTCGTCCTCCTGGCGCGAACACGTTCATCGCTGTTTCCGATCAAGCTTCCTTTGTCATAGTGCCTGTTCGTCATGAACATCTTGTGAACGAAATCTGATCGCTGAGGTCATATTACCTTCGAAACGGCGTGATTTTTCGGAGGCGTTTTTTAGTCGCGGTTAAGCGGATTTGATCTCGTTTGCCGGAATGCGTTGCCATGACTGATACTACAAGTGGTGTCAAAGATCACATGCCTGACATGCCTCAAGAGGCGAGGAGTGACACGAGATGAAGCGTCATGAATTAAATCGGTATTTGACAGCCGAAATAAAATTTGCTTAGTGGTCGGACGCCCTTGTGCCCAAATAGCGACAATTGTAGCTCAGAATATGCTAAGGTTTTCATTCGAAAAAACTGGAGTTGATATCGTGAAATCGCTCCAGGCGGAGACCTGAGCTGTCATTGCAGGAGATAGTATTGATATGTTTGAGAAAAAACTCCGGAGCCTTAATTCCACAACTAAAACGAATCGCCTCGCCAAGTTGATGCTGGCCTCTGTTGCTGGATTGATTGCTTCTGTAGGGACCGATCAGGCATCACATGCCGGCGGATCCGGAGGTGAACGGAGCCTTATTTCTCGCGAGGACCGTGTCGCGCAGCGACGTGAGTTCCAGCAACTTCGACAAGAGCAACAGGTCTTGGAGCGTGCACAGCGATTGACGCCGGACGCTATTCGCATTCAGAGGCACGACGGCAATAACGTAGCTCTACAGAGTCGTTTTGTCACTCAAATAAACGACTTAGGATTTAACAGGCAACTCGACCGCGGAGCTAACCTTGATTTGACTTCCGATTCTCGCAGCATTAGCTTAGGCGAGAAGTTGCTGGAAGATGGTCGCACTGTCACGATTGTTGCTGGCGGAGTAGAGAAGACTGTTCGGGCTGGAGACAGAGTTACTGCGGCTGAATATATAGCTGTAAAACAAGCACTGGCAGGCGGCACTCAACAACTGATCGTTGGTGCAGATGGACGGGGCGAGGGGGGCTCCTTCGATCTCAACTCGATAGCGGCAACAAAACGAGTGATGACCGCTGACAGTCTAACGATTTCGAGCAACGTCACAGCGGTAGGTGATCTGGACAAACAGTCATCCTTCAGATTGAGAGGCGATTTGAACAATTTCGGCTCTCTGTATGTTGTCGATACAAGCAGCGGGAGACGAAATGACGCCGAAATTGCCGCTGCAAACATACTCAACGCTAGCGGCGCGTTAATCTCATCCAATGCCTCCTCCGCGTTCGGAAATCAAGCTTCTAATATTGATTTGAACCTTCACGCAGACTCAAGAGTCACCAATTATGGTGTCATTGAAAGTTCCGGCGCACTATCACTGTCGGCCGGAGCAAAGATAGAAAACCACAGTGGCGCTTCGTTAAATGCCTCGCAAAACATCAAGTTAAATGCACCGCAAATAGAAAATGCAGGTACGGTTTCTTCGACATCCGGCAGTGTCACTCTCGAATCACCCACGACCCTCGTAATCAACAATACCGGCGGCACCATTCAAGCGCTCGCCGGTGACATCAATTTGCGTTCTCCAGAGTACCAGGGAGTTTACAACACCAATATCATTGGTGGTGATTTGTTGTCGCAAAAGTTGAACATGTACACGGGGCAGGGGCTGACCGAGGTCAACGTCGGTCAGTTGACTGGTGAAGTGACTGGTTCTGGTTCTGCTGCTCATGTGAAGGCGGACACTGACTCTCTTGTAATTGGTAAAGTATGTTTGACAGGGGATCCAACGTTCTTTAACACAGGAAATATCCAGTTAAATGGGACCATCACCGTTGGAGAGGCGCTGGCTATATTGGCCTCTGGCAACATTACCAGCACATCAGCGCTGACCAGTATCACTGCGCGCACCGCAGGTGGTGTCGGGCAAAATATCTTTCTTGCTGCTGGTTTTGCGCTCACTACTGCTGGAGGTCCGACGGCGAGCCCGACGATTGGACCATTCCCCGGCACGGGAACCGCACTGACAGCGGCTCAGACTGTTACGGCTTCGACCGTTGGAGCCGGTGGCGGCAACGTCGACCTGTCAGGCAGCACTCTCTTTCTTTTAATCGACGCATCCGCCTCAGTAAATAATCAGAATGGCGGCAACGTGCAGATCGTCGCTAGAGCAAATGGTGCGACTGGCGGAAGAGTTATTCTTCCGGATAACTCGATTATTGCAAGCGGTGGACTTGGAACTGGCAGTAATGGAAACATTCAAATAGCTGGAGGATTCACCGGAGCTGCTGATGCAATTCGAGTAGGTAAAATAATCGCAGATACAGGTAGCACTACTGGTGGTGCAGTGACCATACGAGCTACTAATCCTGGGGACGGCGGTGGTACTACGTTTAACGCTAATGGCGTCGTGACAGCAGGTGGTTTCACCTTTAACGGAGCACTTTCCGCGACAGGTGGACAGATCGTTTTAGTCGATTCGATAGCAGCCGAGGGAGACATAATCGTTAATGCTGGACCGGGTGTGTTGAGTTTAACTACAAGCAGACTTGGGTCCGATTTGACGTCCGGCTCTGGTTCCGTGACTCTGTCATCCATTGGAAGTATGACCTTGGGAAGTGACATATTCACTAATGGCGGAGGCATATCCCTTGCCTCTAACGGCAACATCATTCGAGCCGTGGGCAGCAATCCGACCATGAACTCCAACCTTGATGCTGTGGGTACAGGTGGGCAAATCTCGGTCATTGCCGATGCTGAACTCAATGGCACCGGAGGGTTGATTCTGACCGGCGCTACAATCAAATCATCTGGCACTACCGGCGGAAATATTACTCTGCAAGGAGCATCAATAATTGGTCCGGAACAAATTTTTAGTAATAACAGCGCGGCTGTTGTATACGGAAATTCTCAAGGCACCTTAATCTCTGTCGGAAATGTCTTCTTGGATGATTCGAGCTCATTGTCGGTTGCCAATTCATCCAACGTAATCAACATATTCGGAGAATTGCTTATAGCAGGCACCATGTCTTTCAACGCGGGCAATAATCAGATTGCTTTGACACTTCCTTCCACGGCGTTATTTGGTCTTACAATCAGGACTAATTCACTCAACTTGAACAATGACACATTTGATGCCACCTCCGATCCGCTGCGGATTGCTTCCAGTGGTGATGGAGACAATATAGGCATATTCGGCGGAAGCGGTGCTCTGCAGATCTCGTCCGGCTTACTCAGTCAGATTCAGTGCAATGACCTGACAATTGGCGCGGGTTCAACTTTTGCCACCATCGACATGGGAAGCGCAGACATTTCATCTGCCAACATTGCCTCGTACAGATTCGAGACACTCGGCAATATCACCGCTGGTGATTTGACCTTTGGAGCGAATAACCTTGAGTTTTCTTCGGTATCCAACATATTGTCGACTGGAAATCTCATTGGTACTACCGGCAATGTCGCGATCGAACAAACGAAAACCGTGAATCTGGGCTCCTTAGTTAGCAGTGGCGACCTGAGCGTGATTACATCCAACAATATTTCAATCGGGCAGATGAAACTGTCTGGGTCGGGTTCGGATCTCATTGTTCAATCCGAAGGAGGGAACATCACAAATCTGGGCAACTGGGAAGCAGACACCATAGATTTGAACGTTCCGTCCACAGGTATCTTCAATTTGGCATCAAACAGCGTTATTGGTCGAAGTGCCATCAAGTTGACAGCGGGCCAGGATATGACCAGTGCCATC
>CAZRMH010000226.1:0-13213 GCA_964600935.1 uncultured Candidatus Obscuribacterales bacterium | reverse complement strand
AAGTATAATCGATGAAATACCAATAGCAGCTAGTCTCTTATTTCCTGTCATAAGACTTTCTCCGGCTACAGTTGAACTAACCCGACTACGAACCACGCAAGCAACAATGTCGCGAATATTCCAAAAATCACTAAGCTAAACGGACCGGCGATTTTTTTATTTACCCGATAGCGCCAAACGGCCAGTGATACCGCCGAAAAACAGAAAAGTGCACCTGGAATAGCGCTTAGCAAGGTGAGGAACTGCGCTTCAGTGGATGGATTTGAGGCGAAAATGAGACACGGTTTTTTGTCTGTATTTTGCGCGGCAGCGTTCGCATCTTCCGTGAGAGGTTTCTGAAGATCTTCTTTGGTGATGTCAATGCCGTCTGAACATTCGATATAGAAGCAGCTCTTCGGATTTGAACTGGTCAATATCCTTCCTTTGCGGTCGTATCCGCGAATGAAGAACATTCTACCGTTGTAAACGCTGCAGATTATGCGCCCGGGGCTAGCCGCTGGTTGCCCTTTCCAGTTTTCACCAGCAGCGATCGACCTGCGAATGGGACTGTCCGTTGATTCGCCAGTGGTACTGAATATGATGGCTTGGTCGGTTGCATTAGTTATCGGGTTTACAAACGTCAATTTTTCTTTGGCGATTGTCCACGCGTCGTCTGTTTCAGGGTAGAAATTCTTTTCTCTCCTATATCCCTGCGCCAAATCGGCATACTTCCACATTCGTTTGACCAGTTGATGCTCCGGCGAATTTTCCTGATAGAAGTACGTGCCATTGGCGTCGACAATTGCTGAATTCTGCGAGTGGAAAAAATGGAATGTTTTTCGCATATGACCAGGAATGAACGGCAGCATATCCTGAAGCGAGTCTCCGACGAAGCTGTAGGTTGCGTCTTGGGATTTGCCATCTATTATCGACTGCGCTCGACCTCCCTGATTTAGCGAGATCACCTTGCGACCGTCAGTAGTCGAGAAGATACCTACTCCTTCGCCAGTAGCACCAGGCGCGGTACCACCATGAGGAACTAGAGAGGCGAATGCGAAAACGAACAAGATCGCAATTCCCGCCGATGCCATCATCCAACGCTTTCCTTGCGAAGGCGCTGGCACCGGGGCTTCTTCAGTTTGTGGTCGGCTGCCACTCTTCCACAGATCCGACTGGACAAGGTCGGCTTCGGTTGTTTTTTTCTTGCGATGCATGATCGACACTTCTGCTTCTTGCTTCGCCAACACTCGAATGCGTTCCACTTCCGTGGAGCTGAATCTCGACATTAAGGTAGAGCGGTTTCTGGCGAGGTCCAAACATGCTTGATTGAGACGAACCAATATAGGATCGTCCTTTTCAAGATTTTCTGCTGCGACCTCCACAGCTTTTCGATACTGTTTTTCTGCATCATTGAAGCAATTATTTTCTTCATGCGTGGCGCCGAGTTTGATTAACGCCGCGATATATTTCGATGCTGGAATCTTTGATGTGAAGCGCGCTTCTTTGGTGCGTTCATACAGTTCGACCGCTTTGTCGGGATAGTCTAAGAAAAGGTAGATGTCTCCCAGGTTTTGTAATATGCCGAATTCCATTTCCACAGTGGGGACATCCAATGATTCGATTAGCTGGAGCGCGTTCAAATATTCCTTTTCCGAGTCTTCGAATCGCCCTTCGTGGAACAGCTCGTTGCCGTTGTTTGTGTACCATTTAAACGCATCCAAGCTGGCTTCGAGGTCGCCGGTTTCGGTTCCTTGCTGCTTGCGAGCCAGTCGTGAAATAGACGAAAAGGTGTCTCTCAAATCTTGTCCTTCTTTGAGTTCATCGTCCTCTTCTTTGTTTGGCGAGAAGCTCTCTAGCGAGTCGGCGTCAGGCAGATTCTCGACGTCGGGTTGCTCATTTTCGTCTCCGGGCGAGGGGCGTTCATGTTCGCTAAGTTTATTTCGGAGAGACTTTATTCTTTTAGTCTTCGGTTTAGTTTCTAAATTCTGATCTGTGTGAGGTTCAAAATTTCCCTCTGCGGTTGATTCGGTTGGTTCTTCCGAATCACTTCGAGTGACAGTGGAGTTGGCTGAATCTGGATCACGGTCCGTTTGCAGATTCGCTCCATCACTGTCTTGTCGATACTGCTGTTCTTTTTCTTCTTGCCTTTCAATCTGTTTTTGTTGAGCGCTATCGCCATCTTGTATTGATTGCTCTCGTTCTATCTCATCGAGAACTTCGCTTTCGAAACTTTGCCGTCCTTGACTTGGATTGTCGCTTTCATCTTCGAGGTCACGAAGTTGTCGATTAGGATTATCGTCGCCGTGGTCGAAATCCTCATCCTCAACATCTGCATCAGCTTCCTGCGCTTCAGTCTTTATCGAACTCATCATCTGTCGCAAACGCCCTGTAATTCGTTGACTTTCAGCGCTGTCGGACTTGGCTTCGAATGGTTCGTTGAATTTTCTGAGACCGGGATTTGGTCGTTGTTTCTCGGCAAGGTCTTTCCACGACGGCTTTTCTCTAGCCATCTTCTTGCCCACGAATGACGTAGAAAGACTGGAAAGATTTTGCGAATCGCTCTGCTCGTCAGCTTCTAACTCGAGCACTCCATGGTTTTGAAAATTGCCTCCGGACGTTTTTCCAAAAAATGTGCCACCACTTGCTGTGGTACCCGCCGGCGGTGCTCCTGCTTTCAGCCAGTCAGCCGTCTCGCTGTCAGAGTCTGACGCCGCCTGAAGCCAGCCTGCTGCTGCGCCTCTTAACGAACTAAGCGATGGTTGTACTTTTACAACGCCAGTCTCCAAAAAGTCGCCAGCGTCGTCACTGTTTGAGAATTGCTCCGTATGAGATCCTTCCTGGTCGACGTTGCTTGCCGAACTCGATGATTCAGCGATTTCGAAGTCCGCTGTGTCATCCAGACTGTTGGAGTTTTTCCATCGAGACGTTGAGTTGTTTTCGGTTTGATACAACCCGGGATTTAAATTCAAACCAGGTTGACCGACTGGCAGCTGACGAGATTGTTCGCGACGCCAGCCAAGCAGCTGCAACAGTTCCGCATGATTCAATAAGATCGGTAAGGTGCTGTGATCCTCGTGCTCGAAGAGTGTGTCGTAAATATGCTCGACCCAGTGATAAGGCTGGTATTCATCGGCATCTTCGTCTAGTTCTGGTCGGGCGTACGAACAATCGAATTTACACGCTTCGACAAAATCGTCAAAATCTCCATTAGATAAACCGCTGGATGTTCGAAGTTCATTCCAGATGAACTGCCAATCTTCGCCATCTTGTTGTTTGTTTTTCCATTCCTGTGCTAGAAACTTTGCAAGGTGACAATCGTTTCTCTTCGCCCCTTTGATTTTCTTAGGAGACGGCTGATCGTTCGTCAGCAAATGGACGTATACCGGCAAGCGGTATTCTTTCTTCAATCTTTTCCAACCGTCCGCCAGCTGCTTTATCAAGCTGCCACTCTCTGACTGATCTGACGTAAGATCGTTTAAAGTCAGCGTATCTGCCCATTCGCTCCAACGAATGAGATATGCGTCGACTTTGCTTTTGGTGGCAATCTGCAAATCATCGACACGTTTCACTTCAGGATCGGCGATGCGAATCCAAGCTACATCCTGTTTCTGAAGCCGTTCGAGAATGATCGCACACAAAACCCTGTGTTGGTTCACTGAATCGATTTCCCAATCGGACGCCTGGGCTGGCGGAATTTGAGTTTCAGATTTATTCGGATTGTTTTTATCTGCCATGCAATTGCAAAACGCACGAATCAGTCAGGGGGTGGGGTGTTCTGTATATACCCGGCGCCAGCCCAATTCCCTTTGTAGAATGTGCAGAATTGCGTCGTTTAACTGTAAAGACTCTGTGCGTCTAGGTCTTACGGTGTGGACCGGTCGTCTTGGGGTCTACCATCAGGTGCGTCGAACGCATGAGCGCCGCGGTTTCTCCGGTGCATGTTTTCACGACGGTCTCGACGATTGTCACACGACCGCGCTTAACAACGGTGGACTCCGCGCTGATTGGACCTTTGGGGTCATTGGTCAGCAGGTTGACGCTTAATTGAATGGAGTATGGAAAACGTTTATCGCCCATATCAGCAGTATCAACGGGGCTCCCGTGAATAGCCGCGGAAGCTACTTCGTCAGCCAAGGTCACGATAGCGCCGGCATGATAAACGCGCGTGGGCTGCATGACCTTTTCGCTCAAAGGCAGCACTCCTCTGGCATAGCCGTCCCGAACCTCTAACATCTCGCCGCCCAAACCGCTCAGCATCTCGTGCTTGTAAAGTGCCATTGTTTGCCTCTTCCCAGCTTTTTGAACGATGAATTCTACAGCAGATTTTAGTAGTAATGAAGCGCGCTCACGGTTCTGCCGCTCAATTTAACCTTGGTTGCAGGTTTTTATTTTGAATCGAAACGTCGAATGTTCTTGTCTGGTTGAATGCGACCCTGCGCGCCTGCTAAACTGCCTCCCACGAACCGCGCAGGAGCATAGCAAGATGACGAACCACATCCTGGTCACAGCCGTCGGCGACGACCGTCCTGGTATTGTAGCCAGAATTACTGAAGTACTTGTCGGTCATGGTGCCAATCTCGAAGAGAGTCGCATGGCGATACTCGGCGGGGAGTTTGCTGCTGTTATGTTAGTGACAGCAGAAGTGAATGCCGATGCTTTGCTCAATGATTTGAAAGAGTTAGAGAAGGATGGCATCTCGGTCACTACCAAGATGACTAAGCCAATTAGCGCTGACAAATACAGCTCGTACATTCCATGCGAAATCTTCTTGCGTGGCGCCGATCACGAAGGTATCGTTCATTCACTCTCATCGCAGCTTCGCGATCGCGACATTAACATTCAGTCTGTTCACACTGAAGTCATAGGTGCTCCGGAGACGGGCTCGCCTCTGTTTTGCATGAACGCTACAGTTTTAGTTCCGCCGTCACTTCCAGTCGATCAACTCAAAAAGGAATTGCAGCAAATCGGCGATGCTCAAAACGTTGATATAGATCTGAAGACGCGTAAAGAAGCTGATGCTAGGGCTGGATCGAAGAAATAGTCAGCGGACTGCTCGGGTCGTTTTCCTGCGGTATTCGGGGATAGTGTTTGCTGTTGAGACTAAGCTTGAGCCGGGATAGTATCGGATTCAATACCGTTAACTTTGATGCTGAAGTTTACGAGAGCCTGACAGAGTGTTAGTTTGCCTTCTTGCACGAGTTGGTGGAAAACCAGAGCAGAGTCGACGAGCGGGCGGTCTTTTGGATGCGTTTCGTTGATTACAAAACGAAGGGTCGCTGCATCGCGCAGGGCGAGTTCAGTTGCCTCGCGGAGATTCTCTTCTTCAGAAGTCCCCGACTG
Organism: uncultured Candidatus Obscuribacterales bacterium; assembly: GCA_964600935.1. Taxonomy (GTDB): domain Bacteria; phylum Cyanobacteriota; class Vampirovibrionia; order Obscuribacterales; family Obscuribacteraceae; genus JADYXR01. Next base: position 7,894 of record CAZRMH010000226.1, on the reverse strand, counting down.
TTTCGCGCGATTCATGACGAAGGCGAGAAGTCTTGGTTCGTTCATTATTCGCTTGAGCGAAGCGCGAATTTTTTCTTGCGTGAGATATCCGGTTATGCGCAAGAATTCGAACAGAGAAATGTTCTTTGAAGTCGCTTCGGCTTCGCCGACCAGACCGTCAATTTCGGTCGAAGAATCTTGTGAGCAAGAGAGCCTGTTCGCCTCGCGCAGTACGTCACAGGCTTTTCCGAGACTGATCACGTTTGACCAGAGAAGCGATTGCAAACGCAATGCTGCTGTCAAAATATCCTGGGTGATTGATTTTTTCTCGAGCAGCACCTCACCAATCATCTTCTGCGAATTGGCGCTGGTTTCAACTGCTTCTTGCAGCTCTTCGTCGCTGATGATTTCAGCGCAAACAAAAATCTCACCGAGTTTCAAACGACGCGGCGCCATAGATTCCGTCATCGCTGGAAGACTGTGCGAAGTGCTGTCCGCACCATCGGCGGTGCGCAGGCGTTTTACAACATCTTTGCGTTCCAGGTTTGCCGCTCGCAATTCGCGTTGCAAGGCCAGTGTCATGCGCACTTTGTCTTCGGTTACTTTGTTGAGCAACACAAGAACTTGTCCAAGCGGAAGACCGGCATGATCGGAGACTGTCAGCCCCAGATCTAATTGTCGGTCGCTAAGTTTTTCCGCGTCTCTCAGAAGTTCACCGAGCCTGGTGCCTTTCGTCGCGCTCGCATCCACACCCAGAGAAATTAGTGCGTCCGAAAAGCTCCAATGTTTTCGTTTTACAATGCCGACAGCCTTTTTAGCCTGGCTGAACTCCAGCAAGCGGTCGCGCAGCATTGATTGAGCTTCGACAACGGAACGAATGACGTAATCGCTGACGTAGTCTAGCATGACGAGTGTCCTTCCCAGTGGAAGCGAGGTGTGCTCCGACACTCGTAATCCTTTGGAGACCTCGTCCGGCGAGGCGATTCCGAGATCAACTAGAAGTTCTCCCAGTCTGAAATCTACTTGCGGTGCGGTTTGTTTCACTATTAAAATCCTGACTTTATGGTTCTGTGTGGTTTCCTGGCCCAAACGACTTGCTGGAAGTGGGACCACAAGCGCGAAATAGCGTTAAGTTAGGGATTCCTGGTCTCGTCAGCTGCGGCGGGGGCCGGAACGCGAGTCATCTACGGGCACCGAGTCGCGGCGCGTCCTTGTGTTCGAATGACGTCGTAGCTCCGCTTTCGCACATACAGTTTAGGGCGAGCGTTCGTTCTTATACCGTAATATCAAAACTATTTCAACGCACTGAAACATCGGTTGGATCGCTTGAGATCCAGCTCCAGTGGCTTGTTGTCATTGTGCGTTCGGTCCGGTTGCGGCCGCCCATGGCAGACCTACGTACATGGCGTGCAGGCGTGGGAGCTTCCCCATTGTTGCCGACAATATCTCAACTTATTCTTACTTCATGCACGAATTCGAATCCAAGGCGACCAGAATGGCTCGGGGCGAAACCCCCGACGCGACCGAGAGCAGAACCCTGCTCAGTCGCGATTACGCTGAATTGCGCCCTGTTTCGGAGCCGAAAGAATCGGTTAAGCAAAATCTTTCAAACGAAATTACAGCGCATAAGTTCCGTTTGGACAACCAGACGTATTTAGACCGTGGCGTGAGCTGGCTCACCGACGGCTTTTCCGGCAAATCTCAAAGCTTGGAACGCTTGAAAGAATTGCAAGAAAAGGTCGGCACTGGCGAACCAGATAAAGCGACGGAACGCGAAATTCGCAGAGCTATCGCAGACGATCAGTCCGCGCTGGCGACGAATGCCGAAATCACTAAGTATGGCTCCAGCATGATTCAAACCGCCGGACTTTTCGTCGGCGGTAAGAAAGGCGTCGCTCTGTCTGCGCTTACATTTGCTGCGGGTGCTGCAAAACCAGAAGATGACGGTGCGACCAGAACGGTCGACATGGCTCTCGGAGCTTCGAAAGGTGTTGCCAATCGATTGTTGTTTGGTGCAATTGGCAAAGCCGCATCTATCGATATTCCGAGCAAAGCGTTTCTAATGGGCGGCTCGTCCCGCCTCACAGAGTCCGTATTAAATCGCTCGACTTTCGTTGATAACGATGGAAACGTCGACGTGATTGGCGGAACTGGGCGAGTATTCGGCGCAGTACTAAAGCCCGAAGCTGTCGTCAGCGATCTCGTCGTCTTTGGCGGTGGTCAATTGGCGATGTCTAATTCTGTTGTAAGAGACTTCGCGAAGAAGAGTGCATTGAGCGCGACGATGGCATCAGCATCCGCGTTCGGTTTGGCAAGCGGAAGTGCGGAAGAGGCTTCACGTCAGTATTCTAATAACGAATCTTTCGATCTTGGTAAAATTGTAGGACGTGGTATCTTGCGCGGTGGCACTGACGCAGTCGCTTCAATTCCTGGCGGACTGCTCGGTAACCGTGATGCCGCGCTTAGACGAAGTGCATCGCTTAACTTGGGTTTTAAACCAGAAGGTTCGGTCGCTTCGTCTGTCGATCCGACCAGGTTGGCAATCGCTCTCGGCGAAAAGCCTAGACAGTATGTCAACGGTAAGGCACCGGATGCGATGCCAACGCTTTTGACTCGCAGTACGCTGGAATTGGCAAGAACAGGGGTTCTGAAGGGTGACGGTCCCGCGACTGAAAGACCATCCGCGGAGCCGAGAGCTATACACCTTGGCGGACGATACGAAGTTGTGCACCCCGGGCTTGGTGGTCAGACCCGCGAGTTCCGAATCGTCGGAGAAAATCCAGTCAACTTGAACGAATTCCGAAATTCCCGAGGCGCCTCGGCCTTGCTTGACGTTCGTGAAGTTGCGCCGAATGGACAGCCGTTTGGTCCAACCCAAAGAATGTTGGTGCAGCACGTTGATGCGGATACAAAGATCAATTCACGTTTGGCTCAAAACTGTGACTTGATTGCCTCATGCAATCCTCAATCATTGTTAGGCGATGTTAGAGCGAAGCATATTTTCCCGGATGCCAATGGTCCCGTCTATCTCTCGCAAATGTTGCAGAACCGAATACGGTTCGATAGTCTCAGGGCTGCCGATACCGCAGGTAGTGCTATTCCGCTTGGCGCGATGTCGGTTTCAGATTTGCTTCGTCTGCCATCTACAGCCGATATCGTTCGCACGCCGCGTCCTCTGGATGCTTATGCGCGTGAAATGAAGCACTTCAAAGATCCGGCGCTACGAGTAATCGATGGTGGCGCCGACAGTATCGTGTTGGAACTTGCGGATGGTCGCATTATGAAAATGACCGACCGCCCTTATCGTAAAGATGGGCAGCCCCTGTGGCGCCCAGAGTGGGGCTTCCGGACGCTTGAAACAGAAAGTGGACCGGTACGCTTTGATGCGCGTTTGTTAACTAAACCTACTGAAATTCAAGTGAATCACGAGCCACTTCTCTATTACATTCAAGAGCGCGCTCGCACACCAGTTTCAACGAAGTCGTTATTGCAATTTCATGACAAGATCGACAGAGATGGCAACTATGTTTTCTGGGATGGTGGCGTTTCGTCGCTCGGACATACTCAGCTCGGATACGTGAAGGGACCGGATGGAAACAGAAGCCTCGTGCTTTTAGATTACGACGCTGTTCGCAAACCGGCAGATGTTCCAAAAGATTATAAAGCGAGCAACAGTGGCAGCGACCACTGGATGAATCGCTATCGCGCCGATCGCGTTGATTGGGAAAGTATTCATCGCGACAGATAATCGCTTATCTGTGACGTTCGTCCGCGTCATTATCTCGAATAGCTATCGTTGAATTGAAAGTCGTCTCTAATTGGCGATAAAATTCTCAAAGTTGTTAGCGAGGCGATCATGACAAGGTCAGTCTTCAGTTTGCTAATTGCACTTTCCATGCCCTTAGCGGCTAGTGCGCAGCCAAATCAACAGTTCAGCTTGTCACGGGAAAACACTGTTGAATTGATAAGCTCCGCGGCGCGAAATGTTCCGTCGCCTTACGACGTGCGCGAAACCATCATCGCGCAGAATCCAGAACAGTATCCCGTGGAACAGGACTCGGATGATATCTACAGTCCAGTAGAAATCGAAGAACCGCAGCAATCTGTTGAGTCGAGACCCGCAGATCTCTCGCAGCTGGATGGCATCATGAACGATATGATGCAACAGTATTTTATTCCAGGTGGCTCCCTGGCAGTCGCTCACAACGGCAAATTGGTTTATGCCAGAGGATTCGGTGTGACGAATTTGCGCACGCGTGAACCGGTCACGCCGACGACCTTGTTTAATCTCGCCAGTTGCACCAAAGCTGTTTCAATGTTTGGCGTTTTGAGACTCGTTGATGCCGGGCGTTTGCAGCTTGATGACACTATGTATTCAGTGATTGGTCGGCCTAATCTCGTACGCGGAATGCAGGCTGATCCGCTCGTCGCGCAAATTACCATACGACAGCAGTTGCACCATTCCGGTGGTTGGAACGATGATTCTGGTTTTGTTAAAGCGGGCAATGAAGTAAAAACGCTGGCTCCGAATGGTCTTCCATACAGCGAAGCTGTCCGAGTTCTCCTTGCCACCCCGTTGGATTACGCTCCCGGAACGCAAGCAAAGTATGCGAACGGTCAATGGAATTTGATCAAATATGTAATTGAATGCGCGTCTCAGCAGCCCTATGGGCGGTTCATGAAAGAACAGTTAGCCTCGATTGGTATCGACGACATGTGTGAAGAAACGCCTGGGCTTACTCCTGGTCAGGCTTCGCGCTACGTTGGTTATCCGCCTCACGTGATCCAAGGTGGTCAACTGACCGTGCCATTGATGCCGTCATTTGGCAACTGGATGGCTTCTTCGGTTGACATGGTGAAACTTCTCACCGCCATCGATGGATCGCGTATGCGAGCGATTTCTCCGGATTCCTATCAGCAACTGATAGCACCACTGCCGCCACCAATGCAAAATGATCCGAATGGAAGTCACTTCGGCCTCGGGATGGATATGGTGCGAATGACACCACAGGGAGTGACATTTTCCAAGAATGGTGGCAAGCCTGGAGTGCACAGTTTAATCGTTCATCTGCCCAACAACACTGACTTTTGTCTGATGTTCAACGGCGGCTCATCCACCGACGGGACTAAAGTCAATCCAATACCCCCGACACAAAAGGCGATCAAAGCTGTCCTCAACAACATTAAAGAGTGGCCGAACATAGACATGTTTCAAAACTAATCGCGCACGAAACGTGCCCGGAAAGACAATCATTTTGTTAGCGGTTATAATACCTGGTTGTACTGAACGGTAGTACTAAACAGATGTGAGTAACAGAGGCTGAATGCAGATGAATAGGGTTCGTTATTGTCTTTCACTTTCGATGCTGTTGGTTGCAGCTTTTCAATATTCGATTGAACCCGCTTCTTGTAATTCTGATACAACTTCGGCGGAGCATTCGGCACATCCAAATCCCGGCGGACTGGTGTGGGAAAAGTGGGATGATTCGCTGTTCGAGCGAGCGAAGAAAGAACAGAAGTTTGTCTTACTAGATCTCGAAGCTGTTTGGTGTCATTGGTGTCACGTTATGGACGCGGAGACGTATAGTAATTCTGACGTAGTTAAATTGCTGAAGAAAAAGTACATTCTTGTAAGAGTAGACCAAGATTCGCGACCAGACTTGAGTCACAAGTACGAAGATTTCGGTTGGCCGGCAACGATTATCTTTAATCAGGAAGGCAAGGAAATCGCTAAACGTCAGGGCTATATTAATCCTGAACGGATGAAGAAGCTTCTTTCTGGAATCATCAAAGATCCAACTCCGGAGCCAGCTGCCGCCGCGAAAGAGGAGGTTGTATTTCGGACTGAAAATAGCTTGAGCAAAGACTTGAGAGAAGAGCTAGAAAAGAAACATGTTGATGGCTATGACACCAAATTTGGTGCCTGGGGAACGCATCATAAATTTCTTGATTGGGATAGCGTTGAATACTCTATGGGACTCGGTATCGCCGGTGATGCCGCTGCGACGGCGCGAGTCATCGGAACACTTGATGGGCAGTTAAACCTTCTAGACCCTGTCTGGGGCGGAATTTATCAATATTCAACCGACGGCGATTGGCAGCACAAACACTTCGAAAAAATCATGCAAATGCAAGGCGAAAACCTTCGCATCTATTCGTTAGCGAGCATGATGTACAAAAACGACTCTTATCTCAAAGCCGCAAAAAGTATCGCCAACTACCTCGAAAAGTTTTTGACCTCTCCTGATGGCGCGTTTTATACCAGTCAGGATGCCGATCTTGTACCCGGTCAGCATAGTGAAGACTACTTTAATCTGGACGATGCTGCTCGAAGAAAATTGGGAATTCCACGAATCGATAAGCATGTTTACTCGCGAGAGAATGGCTGGGCGATCAATGGTGTTGCCCATCTCTACATGGCGACTGGCGATGAGGCGTATCTGAAGCAAGCGACTCGTGCGGCCGACTACATCATCAAAAATCGCTCTCTTGATGGTGGTGGATTTAGTCACGACGAGCACGATAATGCCGGACCGTTTCTTGGAGATTCGCTCTCCATGGGGCGTGCGTTCCTATCACTATACGAAGCGACGGCAGACCGCAAATGGTTAGATCGAGCACAAGGATGTGCGGACTTCATTGCCAAGCATTTCAACAATTACTCCGGTGCGGACAAAAGCAAAGCCGCTGGCTATGTGACTGCTGATCCCGGTTCTAGCAAAATCGCTACACCAGTTCCGCTTCTTGATGAAAATATCATGCTCGCTCGTTTCAGTAATTTGCTGTTTCAATACACCGGCAAAAAAGAAGATCAAGAAATGGCGCAGCAGTGCATGCGATATCTTTCGACACCGTCGATTGCTCGTATTCGAAGAATCTTGGTCGGTGGAATTTTGATCGCAGACAAACAAATTGCAACTGCCCCATTCCACATCACCATTGTTGGTTCGAAAAAAGATCCAAAAGCGCAAGAATTGTTTCTCACCGCTCTGCGCAGCCCATCAGTGTATCGTCGCATCGAATGGTACGATCGTGCCGAAGGTAATCTTCTCAACATGGACGTTGAATATCCCGAATTACCCAAAGCCGCGGCCTTTTCATGCGGCAACGGGATCTGTTCGACACCCGCCTACGACGCGGCTGCGCTGTCGGCACTAATTGAGAAACGCTCGAAGATGTAACTTGATCTCATCGGACGTTATTTTTTGCGATTGAATGTTGAATGGTCAGCTCCGCGGCTCGCGTCTGGATTTCATCTGTTTTGCAATTTCGAGCATCCGATTCGAGGCCGCGTTTTTCCTTAGCTCTGTAATTAGCGGATTTGTGGCTTCGTCCAATTCAGAAGCTTCTTCGCGGTTTAGCCGAGCACACAGTCGGCTCGCAGTTGCGGATGTCTTTGGAGTTCACAATTCTGCGTTATATCGGCTGTTCAGACGCCGATACTACACTTGGTAGCAAAGCTTGGTCAATAAATTTGTAGAATTTCGATCGAATAATTTTGAAACGCACCTTCGTCGGAGAACAATGATAAATGGACAATTCATTTCTTGAGTAATCTGGATAACGAAGTTCTATTTCGATACCGTTGGCTGTTACGTCTACAGATATAACTTAGGAATTTGACGACGGGCAACTCTGCCGAAAATGTCGGCCTTTTAGGCAGTGTATGCTAAAGATGTAATTGTCCGCGTCCCTCTGAATCCCGGAATCCCTATGCCAAAGAAATCGTCGCAACCATCATTTTCGGCTAAGTCTAAGAAAAAAAAGCAAAATCTACCGCCCACCAAACCTAAGAATCTCGAAGTTCGGAAGCGCGAATATTTATCCGCCAATGAAATTGAAAAAGTTAAAAATGCCGCCAAAACACTCGGACGACATGGCTTTCGAGACTGGCTGCTGATTACTCTGATGTACC
>CAZRMH010000225.1:0-13213 GCA_964600935.1 uncultured Candidatus Obscuribacterales bacterium | reverse complement strand
CTATCGTCGCGCGTGCTACAGCTTTCGACGAGCACGACCGCTATTCATCAGCGGAAGAATTCAAACGGGATCTCGAGGCCCTCTTGGTGTAAATGGTTGCCGCTCTAGATTACTTGATACATCATTTGTAAGGCACGTGATGCGTTACCGCACTGTCTTATGAAGTCTCGAGCCAGCTCTCGGATGCAATCCATGCTTTTGAAATTAGGTACGAATCCCGATCGGCAGGCGCGCGAGTTAGCCATCAGGTGTCTGACGAATCGCAACCCTTGTTCTGTGATTTCGGCATTCTCAGGACCGCCGCTACCCATGACGATCATTCGAACTATTAGCGCTTCGGCCATAGAGATGACACTGGCATCAGAGGAGCGTTCCTGGGTGTCCGGGTTGTTCGGTTGAGGTTCTAAGTTCATTTTGTCGAAACTCGCAGTTGGGAGGGGGGCTGAATAATGAAGAAATTGTTGAGACTCTCCCACTCTATGAGCGGCTGATGGGCTTGGCAACTAAACAAACGCTAAGGCTGGATATCTTTTCGGGTTCTAACGCATATTTTGAGCGCCGACTTGGTCACGTCTAAGTCCTTGAAAGCACCGGTAGCAAAGCGGATCGAAAATCGGAGAATTCGTTCACTTAAGATGATTACAATTCGGCTACACAATTGAAACGTGAAGAAGCACTACGTTTTGCGCTGCGATTCCAGTCGATGGATAAAAACGGTTTGGCTGACGAGAATCTCACACCCATTCGCCTTAGTGTTGTTAGACTTTTAGACGCGAGAACGACCACCTGTCGTTCCGGCACAGGAGGAGAGAATGCGCACGCTAGCCGCACAGGGCGAAGCTCAACAGGAGTCTAAATCCAAAGCTATGAGATGCCTGGTAAAAGAAAGTCTTGATAATGATGGTCTGACTCTACGGAACGACGTAGAGATCCCCGAAGTTCGGTCCGATGAGGTGCGCATCAAAGTGCTCTCCACCGCGGTCTGCGGCACTGATAAGAGTATCTATCAGAGCTCGAAATCTGAAGGAATCAGACTCGAGATGAAGAGATACATTGGCGAGGGCGCATATCAGCCGATTATCACTGGTCATGAATTTTGCGGCATTGTCGATGCTCTCGGAGAAGGGGTCGGTGCTGACCGCTTCCCGGGCGTCCCTGACAACTTATTGATTCAAAAAGGCGACTACGTCACAGCAGAGATGCACCTGTCCTGCGGGCACTGTACTTTGTGCCGCACCGGCAACGAACACATCTGCACACGCGTTCGAGTCAAAGGCGTACATTTAGATGGATGCTTCGCTCAGTACGTTTGCGTTCCTTATAAGAATGTCATTCTTTTGGGCAAAAACGGCGATCAGTCGCTCGTTCCTCCGCGCATTGGCGCGGTTCTCGATGCTTTCGGCAACGCCGTTCATACAGTCTACGAAGCAGACGTTCGCGGAAAATCGGTGGCGATTCTCGGCGCTGGTCCACTCGGATTGATGGCAACATTTTTGTGCAGAGAGTTTGGTGCTGCGCGCATTTACCTCACCGAAGCCGCTGATGTAGAACGCCGTTTTACGCTCGGTGAACAATTCGGCGCTGAGGCTTGCTTCGATGTTTTAAACGGATCGCAAGCACTATACGATGCGATCGAAAAGAAAGAGAGCATGGCAAACGGTGTCGACGTCGTTTTGGAAATGTCCGGCTCGCCATCGGCTTACCGTGACGCTTTCCGCATTGTACGTAATGGTGGCACCGTGCTTCTCCTCGGTATCACTCGTCGACCGTTGACAGATTTTGATATTGCCAATGGTGTTATTTGGAAAGGCGTGACCGTCAAAGGAATTTTTGGACGCAAAATGTTTGACACGTGGGAAACGATGTTGAGGCTCTTGCAAGCTCCGCATCTCGACCTGCAATCGAAACTCGATCGAGTAATCGCGACGAAAAGTTACGACCTTGCCGAGTATGAATCGGCATTCGCACAATTGAATAGCGGTGCTGAAATGAAACTGGTATTCCAACCCTAGTTTAGACGTCAGAGGAGAATAGATTATGGCCGGAGCATCGACGGATACTCAAATCGACGACACATCCACTGGGGGAAAGAATAGACCTTTGGATCCCGGAGCACTATATAAGGTGCTCGGTCGCGAACTCGAGCAAGCAAAAGAGGCTAAAACCTATAAGTACGAAGTGCCGATCGAGAGCGATCAATCCGGCGTAGTTATGGCCGATGGTCGGCTTTGCGTGATGCTTGCCTCCAACAATTATCTGGGTTTGGCCAATCATACGCGAATCAAAGCCGCAGCTGCTTATGGTTTAGAACGCTACGGCTACGGCATGGCTTCGGTTCGATTCATCTGCGGAACGCAAAAGATTCACCTTGAACTAGAAGAACGTATTGCGGCCTTCCTCGGCACAGAGGCAGCCATTCTGCACTCGTCCTGCTTCGCTGCAAACGAAGCTTTCTTCACGGGATTGATGGCTCATGAGTTTGGACAATCTGATTATCGTGATGTGATCTATAGCGATCAGTTGAACCATGCCAGTATCATTGACGGTATCAGACTGGTAAGGCAGGCTACAAAGACGACTGACCTGAAAGCCTATAAACACAACGACCTCGATGCGTTTCAATCAGCGTTAAAGGAAAACAAAGACAAGAACTATCGTATTAGTGTTGGTGCTACCGATGGCGTCTTCAGTATGGAAGGCGAATATTGTGATTTGAAAAAATTCCTTTCGATTTGCAAGGAATTCGGGGCGTTGTCGTTTGTCGATGAATCGCATTCTACTGGTGTCCTTGGAAAAACCGGTCGTGGTACACCTGAACACTGCGGCGTGCACGGTCAAGTCGACGTGATTACCGGGACATTGGGCAAAGCTCTTGGTGGCGCTGCTGGTGGCTTTGTCGCCGGTAAAAAGGAACTGGTGGATTTCCTTCGTCAGAAATCGCGACCGTATACGTTTTCAAACACACTGCCGGCGCCTATCGTCTGTGCTTCGATCGAGGCGCTTAAGATGCTGGAAGAAGATAATTCCTTAGTCGAGAAATTGCACGATAACACCGCTTATTTCCGCAAAGAGATTAAAAACCTTGGTTTCACAATTCTTGAGGGTGTTCACCCGATCGTTCCTGTCATGGTCGGTGAAGCATCCGTCGCCATGGATATGAGCAGTGAACTGTTAAAGGAAGGTGTTTACGTACGAGGGCTCTGGTACCCAGTCGTGCCGCAAGGCGAAGCACGGTTGCGTTGCCAAATCTCGGCTGCACTTGGACGAAACGATATCGACCACGCGCTGCAAGCTTTCAAGAAAGTCGGCAAGAAGCTCGGCGTTATAAGCTGAGACCTTTGTTTTACTGCACAGAAACGAGCGCAGACCTCGATATTGGGCTTGCTGAAACGCGTTTTCGAGGGTTAAATCGAAATCGTCGCGAGTTTGAATAGAGCCCCTGTATAGTGCCTTTTTCAAAAAAATCGATCAGCGCCATTCTGTTGCGGTCTCTCTTTTCTTGGTTTCGTCAACAGCACCCTCGTGTAGCAGGATGTTTCAATAATTAGGTGCAGTTCGCACATTGGTCGTGACTCGGACGGTCATCTCAGGGGCCATTTCCCTGTGTTGAAATTGTTGAACTTGTACCGCTTAGAAACTCGATGGCGAGCCATCTTGTGGCATAATCACGGTTTCCCTTAAGATAATGGATAGTTGTCGCATGATTATCAAGCCAAAAGTTCGCGGATTCATCTGTGTCACCACGCATCCGGAAGGCTGCGCTGCGAACGTGAGCGAACAGATTCGCTATGTCAAAGATAAGGGTCCAATCGCTGACGGACCGAAGAAAGTTTTAGTTATCGGTGCGTCGACGGGCTACGGTTTAGCAAGCAGAATCGTCTCAGCGTTCGGCAGCCAAGCGGCAACTGTCGGTGTTTTCTTCGAAAAGCCGGCTGAAGCAGAGAAGCCAGGTACAGCCGGTTGGTACAACACCGCCGAGTTCGAAAAACAAGCACGCAAAGAAGGTCTTTATGCTCGCAGCCTTAACGGCGACGCATTTTCCGATGAGATTCGCAATGCCACGATAGATTTGATCAAGCGCGACCTCGGTCAAGTCGATCTCGTTATTTACAGTTTGGCTTCACCGAAGCGTAAGAATCCTCGTGATGGACAAGTTTATTCCTCTTGCTTAAAACCAATTGGTGAGCCATTCAAAGCGAAAACTTTGAACACTGATAAAGGCATTGTCCACGATATCGAAATTCAACCTGCCACCGAAGAAGATATCAAAAATACTGTAGAAGTAATGGGCGGAGACGACTGGGAATTGTGGATCGATGGTTTGTTGAAAGCCGGCGTCCTGGCAGAAGGCGCTAAGACAGTGGCTTACTCATACATCGGACCAGAAATCACCCACGCTGTTTATCGCAATGGCACCATCGGCAAAGCCAAGGAAGATCTGGAACAACGCGCTGAGAAACTGAACGGCTTATTGTCTGGTATCAAGGGTAGTGCCGTTGTCGCGGTGAATAAAGCTGTTGTTACCCAAGCTAGTTCCGCCATTCCAGTAGTTCCTCTGTACATCTCATTACTCTTCAAAGTAATGAAAGAGAAGAAGACTCACGAAGGTTGTATCGAACAAATTCAGCGACTCTACGCCGACCATCTCTACAATGGCCATACGCCAAAGCTCGATGAAGAAGGTCGCATCCGCATGGATGATCTCGAGATGGAGCCAGCAACTCAGAAGGCTGTGATGGATCTCTGGGACAAGGTGAACACCGAAAATCTCAAAGACATCTCTGATTACGAAAGCTACACCGCTGATTTCTTGCGCCTCTTCGGATTCGGTCTGCCAAAGATCGATTACGAAAAAGATGTGAACACTCTCGTTGAAATCGAACTAGCAAACGCACCACAACACGCTAAATAGTCGAGCAATTCGAGCGTCACGTTTACATTGTTTCCGTCAGGTTAGGTTTCTTTGCCAGTAGCGAGGTTCCAAACACCTCGCTGACGTGATGACCGCCGATCATTTGACCGACGACTGACTCCGAATAGCCCAGCAAAACGGGGTTCTTCGTCAACAACGCGAGCTGATAGTTATCGATTGCCAGGTGAGCCTCTTCGTTCAAAACTTTGCAGCGACTTTCGAGTCGTTTATCCAGATAGAGCTCTTTCAGCAATTTACACTGTTCAGGTCCACCTGTCGCCATAACGAACGCTACAAGCGCTGTTTTCGCGGCGGGACCAACGAAGGTGGGGGTCATTGATGCTGCGCCAAGAACGGACTGTACCACCGAGGATGATACCATTGCTAGTTTTGACTTGTGATTGTACTTGTTCACATGCTTCTTAATTTGATGGACCACAGGATCATCATCGAGAGAAAGTTCAAGAATTTGCTTGTGCATTTTTTGACGCTCGTGCACATCCCAAACAGGTTTTTCGAACATACCATCCGGCACTTTAAGCTGAGCTGCCATGTCTGCCAACATCGTTTTCGTGCGCTCTGCTTCTTCAGGACCGACAAGTTCAGATAAAGCACTGACACCATTGGCGGTGATTGTCTGACCACGCTCTTGATCAGGCATTCCTAAACCCATGGAAATTTGCATCAGGTTTGAAACGACCTTAACGTGCAATTCATCGATTTGTTTTTGTCTTGCATATTCTGCTGATGACTTGCTTTTCAGCTTAAGCTTTTCGCCTGTGATAATATCGCCAGCTTCACTCGACGGACCGAATCCGCGAAATGGAATGACGTGATTTGCTGCATCCTTAGATTCAGCAATTACAATCTGTGTTTTCTTTCGATAATGATCGACCGCCCGGTCGATTGTTTTCGAATTAGGATCGCGATTCCAGGCGCACTCTAGAAGTTGGTCTATATGTGCCGTCGTCGCTTCATAAGGATCTTCGTAGTTGATCGATCCGTTCAATTCCTTCTTTGGTTGCGATTGCTCCGGCTTCTTGTGCCGAGAAAAAATCATTGGACCTGATATCGGAAGCGACCAGGATGTGAATAAGCCCTTTTCTCTTGGCGCTCCCGGCTCGACGTTCGAAGGTGTTTCAATCGCTGCATCAGAAATCTCTGCCGATTGCTCTTCTAACTCGGAGCTCTCTTGCACGCTTGCAGCCCATCCCGAGCTATTCGAGCCCAGGGCGCTGTCTTGCTCAACAATTGCAGGCGCTTCTGTTTGAGAGTGCTGAGGAGTCTGTGGCTCCGCCTCAATGTCTGCTGGCAAAGACTCGTTGATTGCAATCGAGAACCCTTTTGATTTCGTCGCACGAGCCGATTTTGAGGCGCCTGAGGCCGCGATCGCCGGGAGCGAGGGGTATGACACCAGATACAGTACTAACGTGGCTGCGATGCAGTTTCTGAGTTTTAAATTCATAGCTTCCGGTAGACAAGGTGTTGGCAACTGCCTCAATCTACCAGATGGTGAGGGCTCGAATGTCAGTCTCTTGAGTTCTATAATTTAAAGGTTTCTAAGAGGAAACGTGATTCAATTGAAAGAATAACCGCCAAAATCATCCCAGGGCAGTCTTTTGACCGCCCGGCATTTGAAAAGGTCCGTCTTACTATCACTTAATGTAGCTTTTCCGCTCCTCCGGAAGGTTTGAATGGACACCAGGCAGAAGCTAAATACGCAAATTAAACTGCGGATGATGTGCCCGACTTGCGATAAGGAGGTCGGTTCCGAGCATCAACGGTGCCCTGATGATGGCGGTTTGCTATGTCCGGTGGCTGGTCAGGACCCGCTTTTGGGTGCATGCGTCGAGCGTTACCAGGTCCTCAACGCCGTCGGACAGGGTAGTTCGAGCAACGTTTACCTGGCGAAAAACCTCGAAACCGGTCAGACCGTGGCGATGAAGGTTCTCAAATGCGCGATTACAACCGACCCGGCTTCTGTCAAACGTTTTCAGCAGGAGGCTCAGGCACTGATTGCTCTCGACCACCAGGATATCCCTGCAGTTTACGATTTCGGATTACTTCCAGATGGTAGACCGTTCATTATTATGGAATACGTCTATGGCGATACTTTGACAGAGGTCCTCGCCCAGAAGGGGAGGCTGGATCCGACGAACGTGATTCAGCTCTTTATCGATATAGCGGACGTTCTCGACACGGCACATCGCAATGGCATCCTGCATCGTGACATAAAACCCAGCAATATCATCATCGATTCGTCCGGCAATACAAAAGTCGTGGATTTCGGATTGGCAAAGATTGCCGGGCTGGAAAGTTCATCAACCGTCACCCGCACAAATGCCGTATTGGGCACACCGGCGTATATGAGTCCCGAGCAATGCTACGGCCAAGAACTGGACGCTCGTTCCGACATTTATTCTGTTGGTTGCGTGATGTATGAGTGTCTGACGGGGCAACAAGTTTTTCCATCCAGCAATTCGTTTAAATGCATGCACGATCATGTGTTCAACGCACCGCGGGCAGTATCGGAGCTCGAGCCCGGTGTTCAACTGCACCTCGATGCGCTCGTGCTTCACTGTCTCGAGAAAGAGCCGTCCATGCGAGTTCAGTCGATGGCTGATCTGAAACTTGCGCTGATGGAAGTTCGCAAGCGACGGACTACCAAGATTGCTTATATGAACAAATCATTTCGTGATTTGAAAACGAAAACTCGTCGAACAATAAAACAACATCGCAATAAAGTGATGAAATCCGCAGAGGAGGGCTCTCGCCGAACTCTCAATCATCCGCTTGGTAGCACTGACTTCAAGCGCATGATTGATACCGGAAAAAGTCAACCTCTCTGGTTCACGATTGCCATCTCGACAGCCTTTCTCTGTCTGGCACTAGCCGGTTACTACATGTTCTCAGAGGAGCAGCAACAGCAACAGCAACAATGGAATAACTTTTTTGCTGCCGAAGAATCCTCTAAACCGGCTCAAGACGACTCCAAGTTGGACGCCTGGGAGAGGGATCCCTGGAGCGACACTGACTCTATGAAAGGAGTAGTTGCAGCGTCGCCGGAAGAAGCGAAGGCGATCAATAGTTTGACCTTTGATGGTATTAGCGAGCGAGATGGTGTTTGGTCGCCCGACCAAGCCACAACTGATTTTGGAAAAATGTCGATGTCCGGAGTCGTGTCTGGTCCTAAATCGGTCGATTTCTCAGCGTTTGCTGCGGTGCCGTCGAATAAGGCTGGGGAGTGGTTTCTACTGAACAATTTCTTTCTTGGTATCTTTGAATCGAAAGGAAATCAATTGGAAACCATTCCAATTCAGTATTATGTGAATGAACCGTCTGCCATTGCATACGATACCAAGCGAGATCAGGCTGCGATTATCGACGAGAAAGACTTGCAGCTTATTCATATCTACAAGAAGAAACATTTGCCGTGGTCTGAGATGTCTATCAAAGGCGGCAAAGAGGAGGGTATGATGCGCGGTTTGGCGTATGACAGGACCAGTGATTGCTATTACACGATGGTGCGTGGCACCACCGA
The DNA here is from genome assembly GCA_964600935.1 of uncultured Candidatus Obscuribacterales bacterium. Lineage (GTDB taxonomy): Bacteria > Cyanobacteriota > Vampirovibrionia > Obscuribacterales > Obscuribacteraceae > JADYXR01. The sequence goes on along the minus strand of CAZRMH010000225.1, from coordinate 4,760 downwards.
CACTACCACCTACTTGTTGAGAATCGGCGCAGCCGACGGAATCGTCAAATCCACCAGACCACTTCTAGAAGACCTTTGCTCCTTAACTGGATGGAATGTCGGGAAGATTAGCCTGTCAGCACAGAAGGGTTATTTGATTGCCACATTGATTCGTTCAGAATCTCTTCACTCGCACGATATGTCTCCCCGGCAGTTTGTGATTAAACCGAGTACCGGCGAGATCGTTTACGCACAGGCGCTGAGGATGCCCGCTACGAAATAGTTGAAACCGACAATGATTTCTGAACTCCAATGATTAGCGAACGATCTGAGCTTCCCAGGAGCCGCCGCCCTCGGACTTGCCCTGCATGTAAGGGCCTTGATAATCAGCTTCATTAACCCAGCTGACGTCTGCTTTGAAAGTCATTCGACGCTCCGGTTTATTCACTTTCTTTGATTTTATCGCTGCATATTTGCGAACCAAAGTAACTTTCGGATATTTGTACCAGCCCTTCTCGATCGTGAAACGTTCCATCGTATTCTCGTCTTGACCATGACCGGTGATGGTGTTGTCGAGCTGCTGTTCGAGGAACATAACCGAGTGGACAGTTTTAAATTGATATTCAAAACCCATAGTCCATTTCCCCGAGAGATCAGGAGCCTTTCCTGGTGGTGGCGCGGTGTTCGCAGGTGGTGGCGTTTGTTGCGGTTGAGGTGTTTCTGCTACTTGCTCTCCTTCAGGGGTCTCTTTCTGCGCTTCCCAATCGCCTGCGATTTCCTTTCCCTGGAACGTGATCAGATACTTTCCGCTCATATAGCCGGCTTTAGCATCGAGTTTGCCACTGTATTCAACTGGCGGTTGGTTAGGATTATCTGGTTGTTCATATCGTTTATAGAAGACAACTTCATCTTGACGAATTACACCATTCTCCATGAGAAATGGCTTGCTGTTTGAATCGTCGGTGCCCTGTCCGCCAAATTTATCGCCGTTTTGCGTTATGCGAAAGTGGGAGCTTTGAACGTTATCATTAAACGAGAATGCCAATTTCCAGTAACCATCAAGCGGCTTCGGCGCGCTTTGAGTTGCTTGTGGAGTACTGCCTGGTACCGCCGGCGGTGTTTGAGTGCCAGGCTTAGTTCCCATTGCTCCAGTTAGCTGTTTAACCTGCTCACAGCCGGTCACTGTGAAAGAAATAGCCAAGAAGAAGAGACTTAGAAGTGCATTTCTGAAGCGGTCTTGATTAGTAAATTTAGTCATTCGTTTTGGAAAGCTCGATGCTTAGTTGTTTTGATTGACGATGAATTGTTGACGATTGAACCTATTGAACAGATTGTGGCGCTATCCACTACTTTCAACGCAATGACCCAGGATTTCAACAGGGTTTCTGATAGTTTAAGTAAGATTCTAGCGTTTACAGCGATCCTGACAAGCATATCAGCATGACTAGCTGATATTATTCACTGCGCGCAAAGGTGGATGACGAGCCGCGGGCGTTCGACAATTTTGAATTACGAAAAACTAGGAAATCTTCGCCTGCTCAGCGGACTGTCTTTGCATCCGGGCCTCGGACAAATTGAGAACCACTGCGTTGGGCGATAGACCGATCGAGCCGGTGATTTGACCGATTGCTCTGGTTTGGTCATAAGCGCTGAAGATGCCGTTTGATTCTGCTAGATGAACCGTTGCGCTTGCCCGTGTGCCAGCCGATTTAGCCTCGTTGACTGAACCTTGAGCGCTAGTCACTGCGACCATTGAAGTGATACCAGTCAGGTCAAATCCGGAACTCATATTGATCATTGCCTTGGCACCCTGAAGCGCTGAATCAGCCATGAATGCGTAGTTTAACATCATGCTGACTGACGCTGGACCGGCTCCGACCAGAGACATTGCCATCGAGGCAAAACTCGCAGATTGGATAGCTTTAGCCGTCGCAATGCGGTTTTGCTCTCTAGCTGTATCGGCTGCTCGTCCTTTGGGAGCGCTGCTGTCGCTGCACTCTGCCATGCTCGAACCCCAATGACCTGCACTGTCCAACAACGTTCTGCCGTTGTTCGTGATTGAACCATCTGAGTGGAGTTCGGTGCCGCTGCTGTTTATTCGAACATTGCCTTTGTCGTCTCTGTTCAGATCTTGAGACTTGATCTCACCAGTCTTCGGATCCCATTTGAACTCGGAGCCATCACTATTGGTTCCAGTGATTAGTCCGCTGTTGTGGTCGAAGTCGCGTTTTTCCTGGTTGCTATCGGTGATTTCTGAATGACCGTTAGGCTTATCAACCGTCTTGATGAATTGGTTGGTATTAGTATCGGTGCCCTGCGCAGTGACGGTGCCCTCGGGTGTGGTTTTGATTTCTTGGAGTACGCCATTGAGTTTCAGTTGCTTGATCAGGTCACGGACGACTTCAGTTCCACCGACCCAAAGATTGCCGTCTTTCCGCGTTATATATGATGGCAGGTCCTTTTCAGCAATTTCTGTTTCTTTTCCATCAGCATCCCGTCTGAGGAATCTAGCAGTCCTTGTCTCTTTGTCCCAGCGGAGGCGAACCTCATCTTTACCATCAGGGCTTGTGATCAGTATGTCTTGCCTGTGTGGCTTTTCTTCATCGTTAGCCGGTTTGTCGATACCAATGTGAACACCAGTCTTTTCATCTCTAAAAGTGGTGCGATCCTTGGATGAGATAATAGCGTCCGGATTTTCGTTGGCTTGTGCGATGTTCCACTTGTCGGTAGAGCTGATGCTCTGAACAAGCCCAATTTCTTTTCTGAGCACCCCTGCTTCGAGAACTGCTTCTCTGCTGACTTGACCATCCTTGTCGGTCATTGTGCGCATGAAGCCTTTATCGCCCGGCAAAATAATTGTTTCTCGTTTTTGACCGGACTTAGCGTCCGTCGTTTGATTAATGATTGTGCCGTCTTGCAATTTCAATGTGACGTTACCAGCTTTATCAACAATACGTTGATTCTTGGCTGAGTCGATTTCGATGGTCTCGCCAGTTACAGAGTCCACTCTTTTCTCGGTTGGACCCTCAAGACCCTTAATCAAATTGCGCAAACTGTCCGCTGTGACGCCGTGGCCAATCTCTTTCAAGCGGTCGTTTAACTTGTTGTCGTAGGTCGTCTGTCCATCGACTTTCTCGATGGTGAGACCCTTGTCCTTGGCTTTGTCGAAGAGACCATCTGAGCCATCTCCGATTTTTACTGAGTTTTCAACGTTATTGAATTTGTTGAATGTTTCGGAGTGAACAGGAATCTTCCCGGGGGCTTTACCTGCGATTGCAATTTCTTTGGCTAATTGTTTTGACTCTTGCGAAGTCAAGCCCAGTCCGGACGAGCTAAATAATTCTGAGGCCCAGTCGCCAAGCCAGTCTCCAGCCCTGCAGGAGAGATCGATGGCGTTGTTCGCGAAGTTTACAATCGGTCGTTCCAGGACATCGGGAGTTGCTGCTGAAATAGAACTAGCAGCCCAATCACCAAACGAACCTAACCAGCTCGTAGACTCGGTTTTTTTAGTGTCAGTAGGTTTGACGCCGTCCATTGTCAGGGGTTTTGTGGCGTCAGCGCCCGGCTGAGCCGCGGTCGTATCACCCGGCTTTACCGGTCCCTTGGCTAGTGCATCGACGGGCTTGTCGCCGCCGATCTGCTTGGCGAGGGCATCCGCTCCAGGGAATTGGGGCAGCATGTCTGATGTGCCCCGATAGTTGTTCCAGTACTTTTGAATCGAGTTCAGTCCGAGGTCGTTGGCGATCGACCAGATCAGTGGATCGCCATCCTTCTTATGTTCGGGATCTTCGTGCTTGTCCGTCCCGTCCTTTTTCTCGGTGGAAGCGTCCGTACCACTGGGCTTTTCTGCGTCAGTCTTTGTGGCGGCTGCTGCCGCGGAATCCGTTTTATTCGTAGAAGTCGCGTCGGTTGTCGATGCCGGACCTGGTGTTTGAGCGTCATCCCGGCATTTTGTTTCTGCTGCCTTCGCCGCGTCCGCATGATTGTCCGTCGGATTTGCTGTGCAATCCGGCTTCTTATCAGGTTTTTTTTCGGCGGGAGCGTCGGCTGTCATTTAGTCTCCGAACAGTTATCCAAACCCGTTGAGGGTCTTTTCTGTATCTGGCTGAACGATACACACGCGAGGGTGAGCTTAGTAAGTACTGATATTGTCAAGCAGGGGCTATCATAAGTCAATTTAAATCTTGCTTGAATTAGTCAATGGGTGCCGTATCGAGGCAAATTTAATGTGACTGCTATACGATTTTAAAGCTGCTTTGGATATTGATTGATCGTTGTTTTACCGATCCGGCTCTGAAGCCTACCCAATCTATATAACGCCGATAGCCGCTTCGAATCCGCATTTAGGACATTTGTCCGATCCGCCGAGCTGGGCATTGCAGATGTCGCAGCGATCTTCGCGCACTTTGAGTGAGGCTGTTTCCATAATGTCGATTGTCTTCCAGGAACCCGTAATCATGCCGGTTGAGCCTGCCGCGAGGTTTTGAGCTTCGAATTCGCGACCGGTGGAACGCAGCAAATCCGCATAGCTGCGGAGCAAACGAACTGATTCCGGATGTTCATGACCAAAAACTTTCCGTTTTACATCTAGAGCCTTTTTGTAGACTGGCTCTGCTTCAGTATATTTGCGTTGAACGTGATAAAGCGTCGCCAGATTATGAAGTGCGCCACCAACCTCTGGATGTTCTGTGCCATGGAGTTTTTCATAAATCTCGATGCATTCGATTGCCAGCGGCACGGCGATCTCGGCTGTCGTGTCGCCGCGAAGCAGGGCATCGACC
>CAZRMH010000224.1:0-13213 GCA_964600935.1 uncultured Candidatus Obscuribacterales bacterium | reverse complement strand
ATCCGCACCATATCTTTGAGTGTGGGCTCGCGTTCGACCCAAGTCTGCTGAGTAATCATCGAGAGCAGCAAATGCAGTTCGGCAATTTCAGGCACACCGGATTGAACATAAATCGTCGACACTTCCGGATCGATACCAGCAGCAAGCCAATCAAGCGCAATCTCGTGGATGTTGTTTTTGATTTGACTCGTATCTTGATACTTGGTGGTCAGCGCGTGCCAGTCGACAATGCTGAAATAAGATTCGTAGGATGACTGGAATCTCACCCAATTTGTCAAAACACCAAAATAATGTCCGAGATGCAGTCGCCCCGTCGGGCGCATTCCGGACATGATTCGTTTAGTCTTTGTGGTCGTAGAGGTCAAGATTCCCGGCCTTTGGTCGCTGAGTGAGCGCGTGACAACGCACCCTGTTGGGCACATTCGAGTTCACCGGTACGCGGTGGCGTCGAAGGCTAACCTTCGGAGCGACCCTTCTTCTCTTGGCTCTTAGCGATCAATTCTTTGACTTTGTCTTTCTTGCGAGCTAATTTTGCTTTTCTACGAGCTCTTTTTTCTCTCGCGTTGTACTGTCTCATTCAAAAACTCCTCGATCATGTTTAAACGCCACTTGAGGTAAATATTGGGCGCCGACTTATGCTCGGCAACCTCAAGCTGGTGCAGGACGTATTTTCCCACGTCGTGCCCGATGGTGGAATATAACATGTTTAAACCTTCACAGTCTCACCGAGGGCAGAACCGTTCTTTTTCCTTCCGGACCCTTTCCATATCGACGGGGAGCATGTACCCGGCAGCGACAAGCAGCTTGTCAAGCCCGATTCCCTGGCGATGCGAGATTGCCAGCATGTCACGCAGCTGATCGCCGGTAATGCGGCGACGCTGAAGCAAATACTGTTCCAATTCCAGTCGTCCAAGCAAAAGGTCAACAGTCAAACTCATGACCGGGTCAGTGTGTTCGATATATCCACGGTCGAGACAATATCTGTAACTGGCGAGCACTGCCGATTCCGAACGATTAGAGTCTGTTAAAACCAGCAGCAGCGTCTTGCCTCTCTCCACATCCAGTAAGACTTGCTTAAGCAATTCATCGAGGGAGGTATTCTCTAGCGCGCGCTGACCGATACCAGTCAGTTGAAAAGTACTGGCGAGCAAACGTTCAATATCGATACTTACTAGAGGCAACGGATCTGTTCGCCTCTCGTCAAACGCTTTTGCAGGTGGTGCAGCTGATGCCACCACATTCAATACCTTATTGGCATCAGTAACCTCAGATTTCTTAACCTCAGGCGAGTGATCATCGAAGTCTGGACTCAAAACTGCCTTCAACGTGAGCGCAGGCTCGTCTACCGCAGGTAATTTGTCCTGCGTTTGCGATGGCGCCGACTTGGAACCGTTTGGTGGACTTGCCGTCGCTGCGACAGCGGCAGGAAGTTTCGACGCGGTTGTCGAAGATGAACCAACCGCGGCTTCCGAAGAGGTTTTCGCCGCAGTGGCAGGCTCCGCAGTTGTCGCCTTCTTGAGTTGCTTCTTGAAGTTGTCGCGCAGATCATCGGATTCGGATTCTGATGCAATCGCATCAGTGACGTTCTTATCTAAAGCCTTAACAGCCGTTGTCTCAACGGTATCAACACCGACATTCGTTTGAGCAGGCTTCGCCTCTGAGACAGGCTTCGCATCAGCATCTTTATTGGAAGAATTAGAGACTTCTTTGCTGGAAACTTCCGGTTTCAACAACTGACCATCACCGTTCGAGGTTGCCTTTTCAGGCACATTCGCAGCGGATCTTGGCTCAGGTTCCTTCGGAACAGACTTTCCGTCGACAGCTTTCGTTTCTTCAACCTTATTAGACTTGGCTTCGGCGGACGGCTTCACATCAGCATCTTTGCCAGCCGGTTTCGCAGCAGCAGAGTCTTTGGCTGCCGCGTCCTTCGCAGGAGGCTTGCTGTCGGCGTCTGATTTCGCATTCACCTCTGAGGCAGGGCTAGAATTTTGATCCTTAGATGTCGATTCCGCTTTCTCCGGTGACGTCAGCGAGTCATTATCGGACGCAGCCGGCAGTGCGCGCAGGCCAGAACCAGTATCCCGAGGTCGGGCGCGCGCGCCACCGATGTCGGTAGCATGAAACTCAACGGTAAGCTGTTTCTTAGCAGGCTCACTCGAATGTTTTGCCAATTCTTTGTTCGCCAATTTAACGAAGTTATCCGCTTGTGATGGCGGTTCAGCATACGCAGTCGGTCTAACGACTTCTACGGAACGCGTAATCAAAAGGCGATATAAGACACCTGTTGTTTTCTTCAAATCAAACTGAAACTCACGCATCGCTTGACGCATAGTTCGTCCATCCGTGATCCAGCCAAGAATCGCGTAATCCTCTTTCTCGAGAGGCTGAACATGCAGTGCGTCTTGCCACTCAGCCGTACCGAACGTCCTGGATGGAACGATCTCAGTGTTTAGACCGACATTACTTTCATAAAGGAATGCGCATTGATCGGCAAAGCATCCGGGATCCGAGAGGTTCAAATTCATATTGCTGCGAATCGTGGTTTTGAAATGCGATGGCAGTTTTTCAACAACAAACTCACCATCAGCCCAGTTCAAAAACTCAGTGAGCGCATCGACGCCTTCCAGGATGCCGAACGTGGCGACCAGCACGTGACCATCGCAAACAAAAATGTCGCCATGCTGCCCACCTTTACTTATTCTCAGTCGATAGCTCTTAGTGGATTCTGCCGCCAGCAATTGCAAAAGTCCCGGCAGACTTATGTCCTCTAGGTTGCCCTCAATCATCTTTGTATGTACCTTCTCGCGTTCGGACTATTCAATTTTCAATGGTGGGTGGAAGGGCCTCTTTCATTAGTATGAAGAGTAAAAGGAATGGCCCTTATCAATGTTCTTCCCGCAATTTCGCCTCCGGTAAATTTACAAATGTTAATTCATTCGCAAAATGCTAGGGCTTGTGAGGAATTGGGTAAATACAGACTTAGAGAACCGTTACTATTCCATTTATGGAGCGAAAGGTGAGCACTCGAGTCACTGACGATATTATTGATGAATGGTCCGATGTGGACTTTGAGCCCGCCGCTGTTGTGGAAGACGAAGAGTCTGGTCCCGACGAAGACGGCGCTGGTCCCACTGGCAAAAAAAGCAAAGACGGCTTTACTGAAGACTCTGTTCGCCTGTACTTGAGAGAGATCGGACGAGTTCGCATGATCAAACCGGACGAGGAGATCGAGTTAGCTCGGAGAATCGCCACTGGTGATGGTGAGGCGAAGAAGAAACTGATTCAGGCAAACCTGAGATTGGTTATCTCGATAGCGAAGAAGTACGTCAACCGCGGCTTACCGTTTCAAGATTTGATTCAGGAAGGTAATCTCGGATTGATTCGCGCAGCGGAAAAATTCGATCATACTAAGGGTTTCAAATTTAGTACGTACGCGACCTGGTGGATAAGACAGGCTATCAGCCGAGGTCTTGCCGACAAATCTAGAACGATCCGCGTGCCGGTTCACATGGTTGAATCGATCAACAAACTGAAAAAAACGAGCGCAAGACTTTCGCAAGAACTTGGTCGCAAGCCCAATGAAGACGAACTCTCGCTGGCCATGGACTTATCAGTCAATAAGATTCAGGAGATTTTGGCCGCTGACCGCGAGCCAGTTTCTATGGAGATGCCGCTTAACCGCGACGAAGAGACTTATCTAGGCGATTTGATCGAGGACAACGAATCAACGCGCCCAGACTCGAGCACCGAAGAAGAACTGCTAAGACAGGACATCGGTCGGATGCTCAGCCAACTGACTCCGCGGGAAAGAGACATCATGCACTTGCGTTATGGTCTTGAAGACGGACGTCAACGCACACTCGAAGAAGTCGGACGACTGTTCAACATCACACGCGAGCGCGTCAGACAAATCGAACACAAAGCTTTCCGTAAATTGCGACAACCTTCTTGGAGCAATAAATTGGTCGGCTATCTCGACGATTGAGAACTCACCAACCACAGCTGAATTTACCGAAAGCCAGGTCTCAAGCCTGGCTTTCTTGTTTTAGCAGAAAACAATCTCAGGCGGATGTAACAGCATTAGACATATAGCCTTATTGATTATGTCAGCACTTGCTAACTTATAGACAACGGAAACCGGAACCAGGAAGCCAGTCCCATGACGCCAGCAGCAACAGAGACCGACAACGTCGACCTCGCAGAACTGACGATTCTGGCGGAAAACGGTCAGCGTCAAAAATTACGCCTGGTTCTGAACGACCTCCACCCTGCCGATCTTGCCGTGATGCTCACCGAGATGGAAGACGAGCATCGTTTGTCTTGCTTTCGATTGCTTGACCTCGACCACGCCTCTGATGTGCTGTCTGAACTAGACGTCGAAATGCAAGCGAATCTATTGCGCTCGCTCGGCGACATCGGCGTGGTTCCATTGATCAGTCGGATGTCACCAAACGACGCTGTCGATTTGCTCGCCGAACTGCCCGAAGAGAAAGCTTCCGCAATTATTAGCCAGATCCCTGACGCCGAGGCGAAAGAGGATCTGGAAGAGCTGATGAAGTTCGAACAGGACACAGCCGGCGGGATCATGTCCACCGATTATCTGTCGCTCTTCGCAAGAATGACAGCCGGAGAGGCGCTGCTTCATCTTCGCGACATGTACGAAGATCTGGAAGAAGATATTTATGACATTTATGTTGTGGACGAAACCAATGGACTGGTTGGTCACCTCGGCGTAAAGGAGCTGATCACTGCAGATCCGGCGATCATTGTTGCCGAAGTAATGGACACGAATGTGGTTTCAGTAACGACCACAACCGACCAGGAAGAGGCGGCAGAAAAACTAGGTCACTACGATTTACTTTCGCTGCCCGTAGTAGATGAAGACGGCAAGCTTCGCGGCATCATCATGGCCGACGACGTCATCGACGTTCTCAAAGAAGAAGCGACAGAAGATATTTATCAATCGTCCGGTATCGCCTCTCAAGGCGGCGATTCACAAGACATGCTCGGACACCACGTCGGCAAAGCTTTCGGAGCACGGCTGCCCTGGCTGATCGCGACACTATGTATTGAAACCGGTGCAGCCGGAGTGATCACCCATTACGATGCGGTCTTCCGAGATACGGTGGCAGCCGCGTCCTTCATGCCACTGCTCTCCGGAGTGACGGGCAGCGTCGCCACGCAGAGTACTTGCATCATTATTCGAGGCACCAAAGACAAATCGTCGCTCAATTTGAAACTGATTCTAAAAAATCTTTTTCACGAACTCAAAGTCGGCCTGCTGCTGGCTGTTTTGTGCGGGGCGTGCACGTTCTTGATAAGTATGTTGTTCAACCACTCGCACCCTCAACTTGGTATCATCGTGTCCGCGTCTCTGGTGTTAACCATGACGGTCGGAGTTGTGATTGGAACGATCATGCCGATGTTTTTCCAAAAGATTGGCATCGACCCTGCCCATGCAAGCGGTCCGTTTATCACAAGCATTCTGGATGTTTCGACTATGACTATTTACTTGACTATCGTTCACTACTTTAGAGCGAGCATCATGTAAGTAGAGTGGGATAAACATCTGCGATCGACACGAAACCCAACCCGAAGATACGCTTCAAGACTGTGATTTAAGGAGATTGGCAATGACGACTACAGGTCTGAGTCCCAAGGGCAAACTCGAAGAAAAGCGGAAAGCTCAGGACAATACAGAACAAGCCAGTCAGAAAAAACAAAACGATCGCGGCTCATTGACCGCTAGACAACGAATTGAAAAACTCGTCGATCCTGGATCTTTCATGGAAATCGATCGTTACGCGCTACACCAGACCAGCGACTTCGGCATGGATGAGAAGCGCGTTTTGGGCGACGGTGTAATCACCGGTCAAGCAACAATCAGTGGACGTCCAGTTTATCTATTCAGTCATGATGTCACTTTCGTCGGTGGTGCGCTTGGCGAAGTATTCGCGCGAAAAGTAACTAAAATCATGGATCTGGCTTACCAAGCCGGTTGTCCCGTTATTGGTTTAAACGAAAGTGGTGGCGCTCGCATTCAAGAAGGCGTGAAAAGTCTGGCTGGATACGCCGATATTTTCTATCGCAACGTGAAAAGTTCCGGCGTCATTCCGCAGATCTCAGTAATCTATGGTGCCTGCGCAGGTGGAGCTGTATACAGTCCAGCGGTTACGGATTTCACGATCATGGTAAAGGACAAGAGCTTCATGTTCATCACCGGACCAGAGATTGTGAAAACAGTCACCGGCGAAGACGTTACTCTCGAGGAACTTGGTGGCGCCGTGGTGCACAACACCAAATCCGGTGTTGCTCAGCTTCTTGCAGAGGATGAGGAAGATTCATTTGAACTGACGCGCGAGCTGCTTTCGTTCTTGCCGTTGAATAATCTCGAATCAGCACCATTTGTAGAAGTTGGTGAAGACGCCCAGCCAGAGGACTACTTAGAACTCGATTCGTTGATTCCAACTGAATCGACTAAGCCTTACGACATGCATGAAGTGCTCAGCAAGATTTTCGACTACGGTCATTTCTTTGAAATAGCACCACTTTATGCCACCAACATTATTACTGGTTTTGCCAGACTGGGAGGGCATGTTGTCGGTATCGTCGCCAACCAACCCAACCGTTTAGCCGGATGTCTCGACATCAACGCATCGGTGAAAGCCGCTCGTTTTGTCCGGTTCATCGATGCTTTCAACATTCCGCTTATCACTTTCGTCGACGTTCCCGGTTATCTGCCAGGCACATCGCAAGAATTCAACGGCATCATCAGGCACGGCGCGAAGTTACTCTACGCCTATTGCGAAGCGACTGTTCCAAAACTCACCGTCATCACACGCAAAGCATACGGTGGTGCCTTCGACGTACTCGGTTCTAAAAACATCGGAGCAGATTACAACTTCTCGTGGCCAACCGGCGAGATCGCGGTCATCGGCGCAGAAGGCGCAGTCAATCTGTTGTACCGCAAAGAATTGAAGAAGGACCAATCCAAATTTGCACCAATGGTTTCCGACTATAGAGAGCGTTTTGCCAACCCATATATCGCAGCAGAAGAAGGCTACATCGACGATGTAATCATGCCGTCAGAAACGCGCAAACATCTGCTCGCAGCTCTGTCGTTCCAAAAGAACAAACGCGTCGAGCGACCAAAGCGCAAACACGGGAATATTCCGCTCTAAAACGCTTGACGTGGTCGGATAGTCTTTCTCCCGGTCAATAGACTCATCTGTCATAATCGATGAATGGAAACAGGTTCCGTCGAAACAAAACACCGGTTTAAGCTCAACCCTGCAAGATGGGGCGTGATTGTCATCGGCGTGTTTTTCGTTGTCGGCGTCGGATGGTTCTTTTTCAGGGGTTTGTTCTACTGCGACCGTTGCCTCGATTTTTATTGCAAATGGAAAGGCGCACCGATGTCGGTTTTGGTCACTGAACTCGGCGAACCAACCTCGATTAATCCGCCTTACCACGCGAAAGATCCGTCGGTCAGTCGCTTGATTGGCGGACCGCTTCTGTATAGATGGACTTATGAACAGCAGAACATGTCGTTTGATGTGCTGAACGGAAAAGTGGAGTCCGCAAACCTCACTGACAATCATCAAGAGCCATTTCTAGGAGTCTTGACGCCGATTATTTTGTCAAAGCAAGATAAACAAAACATTGAATCCAAGCGACGATTCAAATAGTTTCCGTCACTTCTTCGCCGAAAGATTCGGATGCACCATCGTCGCAACGTAGAGTTTGTCTTCAGGATAAATCAGCCGCAATGATTCGGTTCCATCGCCTGGAGCGACTGTGGCAGGGCTCTCGACGCCAGTTTCGCCACCAATGGTTTCATCATAATCCATAGCGATTACATCAAATGGAATATCGACTGGTTGTGGTAGACGTGAGTCGAAACGATTGGCAGGATCGTTTGCACCAACTTTGTTTTGAACTTTGGCGATCAAATTTGCTCCGACCGGGCTCGGCAAAAAAATCATGGCACCAGTCAAGGTGCCACTGCGCGCATGCATCTTGCTTACCTTCTGGATGAATGAAGAAAGATAACGCTCACAACGCTTGTCAAAGTCTTTTCTTTTCTGCGGTTTGACCAATCTCGTCAAGATGATCGGTGCCTTTTGCGTGTTGTAGAAAGTGACGTCCAATACAGGCAGTTTTATCGGAAGCAAAACGCCTTGCCTGACGATATCGACCTTGCAGTGATCGATGCGAGCAATGGCGTCCCACATTTCTTTCTGACGGTTGTAAAGTCCGGTTTTGTGGGCGTATTGGAAGTAGCCGTTAATCACGTAATTGACAAGAGAAACGACGTCTCGCGCAGGTTTTTTTCCTTGAAAAAGCACAGCAGTATTTTGACAAGCAGCCAGGACGTCTTGCGGCGTCGCATTTCGGGGATTGTCGACCACGGACCGCAAACCATAGGCGTCAGCGCTGATGGTTTTGATGCTCAAGACTCGAAGACTTTGGTTGCTCATTTTATTTCCTGACACAAGTATATTGTGGCAATCAATCGTGGTACATCTATGTTAACGACTTGAAATCGGCACTAGCTCAACGAAAGGAGGAGCATACAAGTTATCCGACATTGGCTGACCCACTGTCAGCTGATAATAATGTAAACTGGAAATAGGCGTGTAGGCGGCAGGCACCTAGCTTTCTATGGGGGAAAGCTTGGATGCAGAATTAAGGGAATAACGCGGCTCCTGAGCGTAGTAAAAATCGACAAGACGCGATATCTTCTCAAAGACGCGCCCACCTTGGGCTTAGTTTTCCATTGGCTTGAGTGCGACATTTTGAAAGGAAACTAGTAGCAAAACTGCGATGACACTTTTACCTTCTCGAACCAGTTTCAATATGTCCGCCGCTTCCGTTCTTACGGAGATAAAGAAGGGGGGCAACGAAAAGCGGAACGAATTCGTTTGGGTTAATCAAGAACGAATTTATGCAATCGCTCTATTAGCTACTGGCAGCCCACAAGACGCACAAGAAATCACTATCGCGACTTTTCGAAACGCATTCGCCTCTCTAAAACAGGCGGTGCCTAAAAAAGAAAGTGACGTAACCATTTGGGATTGGTTGTCACAGTTCGTCGTTGAAGCATGTGGCGAATACCACGCCAGTCATTCAGATCCACCGGCTGAAGACGACATTGATCCCGCGGCAGACGGTTCCGCCAATATGGATTGGGAAACCACTGTCTTGTTAGGTGTCCAGCGTATTAGAAGATGTCTCGGCTCATTGCCTGAAGACCAGCAAAAGGTTTTCTACCTTAGGCATCACTTGGACCTCAACTACGACCAGATTTCAACCGTTCTGAATCAATCTCGCGAAATCACTATGGCTTCGTTATTCAGAGCAAGAGTTCAAATCGTAAAGTGCCTGGGTCGAGGATAAGAGATGCCCCATAAATTTTTGCAGGTGTAAAACGGAATGAGCTGCAACGAGTACAGATTTTTAATTCAAAACAGATTCGACGAAGATCTCGATCAAGACGAAGTAACTTCGGTCGATAATCACATCGATGGATGTGAGTCGTGTGCCAAGTTCGAACATCAACTAGATCAAATGATCCAGGGCGCAGAAGAAATGCCCCTACCAGAAGAGCTGATCCCGCCTAATCCGGAAGCTCTGGCCAAAATGGTTCAGGATAAATTGCCGCAACAGAAATCCTCTGTATTTGCAATGTTCGCGAACATGTTTAGTGGTGCCGGTGGTGGAAACGCCAAAGGTACTAAACCAAGAATCAATGATAAGAAGACTGAGTTTCCCAAACGCAATCCTGCCTCTAAAGCTGGCGGCGGCGAGAAACGTCGGAATGCCGAAGAGGCAGCCGACGACGGAGCTATGTCCAGTCGGCTCAAGTCCTTAGCACGCGAGCCCGATGAGAGTCGCGAAGTTCAGTCAACAACTAAAGGGCTTGGCGAAAAATTTGGTTTCGGCGGCAACGTCTTAAGTCCGCAAGAAACCGCCACGCCTCTTACATTGGCGGAATCCATCCGCAGAAAAATTTCCGAATCGCAGAAGCTATCTGTGGATGAAGACGACGAAGGCAATGTCGCGAACGATGAACGCCTCAGTCCACCTGCCGCAGCTATGGCTCAGGATAATTGGAACGCACCTATAAAGATGCCAGGACAGGCTCAACCTGATCCGGGCTGGACTCCTCAAGGTGGACCACCAGCTAATAGTTGGACGCCTAATCAATCTCAACAACCACCGCTGGGCGGCGCGCCGCATCCCGGAAGCGCAATCGGCCTGGCTCCTCCTGGAGCGCCGGATGGCTGGTCCGAAGACAAACGCGCTCCGCGCGGTACAAGTCCCGGCGACGATGAGTCAGGTTGGGGACCTCCACCTGCTGGTGGCGCCTGGGAAGATCCCGCTGGTCAGGGCGGCCAAGCGTCAAATTGGGGCGGAGCTCCAGGCGGCGGACAGACGCAAAACGCAGATGGTTCATGGGGCACAGGCGCTCAGGCGAGCTGGGCGACTTCACCGAATCCAACCCAACCAACAGCCGATCAGTTCGGCAGCGGCGGTTGGAACGTCCCATCAGCAAAGAATAATCAAACAAATGCACCGGTAGCAGCCGAGCCTACGGCTCCAGCTAATGATAGCTGGGGCGGAGCTGCAGGCGGCGCGGTCAGTTCATGGGGTGGCGCACCTGCTGCACCTGCCGAGCCCGCGAAAGCCGGCGGTTGGTCGGAAGGCGGCAGCACCAGCGGCTCATGGGAACCAACAAAGGCTGACGATGCACCGGCAGCAGCAAATTGGGGCGGATCCGGCGGCGCGCCTTCGGGCGACAGTTGGGGTCAACCGAAACCAGCGGCTGCAGCACCGGCAAACGATTCTTGGGGCGGCGCGCCGGCCCAGCAACCGGGCGGCGGTTGGGGCAATCAAGCTCCTGCACAGGCCCAACAATCTTCCGACAGTTGGGGCAAACCAGCCGCAGCACCTACTGGTGGGGCATCCGGATGGGGAGCTCCTGCGACCGGCGCTGACACCAACAGTGGTTGGGGTGGCGGCGGTGGACAATCTTGGGGGGCTGCACCGGCTGCTCAAGCGCCAGCGGCAGATCCGCAAGCAGCATCAAATCCGAATTGGGGAGCGCCGCCGACGGCTCCAGCACAGCCAGCGCCAGGCGGCTGGGGAGCACCTGCTCCTGCAGCACCGGCAGCAGACACAGGGTGGGGAGCGCCGAGTGCACCACCAGCATCCGCACCACAAGCTGATTGGGCCGCTAGCGGTGCCGAACAAGCTGGTGGATGGGGCAGTGGAGCAAAACCAGCCGAACCGGCTGCGGGTTGGGGCGCACCAAAAGAAAAAACCGGATGGGATTCTCAGCCCTGGGAAGACAAATCCGAGCCGAAGCGTATAGAAAAAGACCGCGGGACCTGGTCCATCGAAGCAGAACAGATGGAGACCGGCACCTGGAACAACTACCCGAGCCAGCCAAGCGCGGCTCTCAGCGCTAATCCAGCCAGCCAGGTAGTGAGCGAGATGGCTCAAGAGCGTTGGGAAACTCCTATTCAAAATCGCGCTCCCGAAGCACCACAGGCGGCACCAGCTCAAGCTGGAGCATCCGAAAGTCATTGGGATGTGCCCATCTCTGAAAAGCTCAAGGCCAAAACAGATCAGGGCATCACACCACCGGCAGCACCAGCTGCAGGTTGGGGTGCACCAGCGGCTCCAGCAGCGGCGGCGGCCCAAACCGGTGGTGAAAGCCACTGGGATCTGCCTATTCAAGAAAAGATGAAAGCTCAACAGGCAGCAGCAGCATCCTCTGCCGGCACGCCAGCGCCTTTCGGTCAGGCAGCCGATCCGGTTCAACCGTTCAGCCAACCGCCTGCCTTTGGTCAGGCTCCTCCTGACCCAGGTTTCGGCGGTCAGCCTCAAGCACCAGCTGAGCCACCAGCAGGCTTTGGTCAACCAGCAGGTTTCGGTGCAGCCCCCGGCGGTGCACCAGCATTTGGAGCCCCAGCCGGAGCACCTCCGTCATTCGGCGCACCAGCAGGAGCCCCTCCAGCCTTCGGTCAAGCTCCTGGAGCGCCCGGTCAACCACCAGCTTTTGGCGCACCACCTCAAGAACCGGCATCACCATTTGGAGCAGCACCATCAGGTTTCGGAGCGCCTCCCGCACAACAGCCTATGCCGGGCGGAGCACCAGCCTGGGGCGCACCTCCAGCACCTGCTCCAGCACCAGCACCAGCTCCAGCGCCTGCCCCAGCGGCGGCGACAAGTTCCGGTCTATTCGGAAAACAACTGGACGACAATGCCATGGATCAGATCTTCGACGGTCTCGGCATAAAAGAGAATTCAGTTCAAGCCAATCAAGCCGCCGCGGCGGCTGCCCAGGTCCCCGCGCCAGCGCCACCACCGGCGATGCCGGCAGCAACGGGCTGGGGTGCTCCGGCACCGATGCCACCGACTATGACACCACCTGGTGGAGCGATGTCGTTTGCACCAGAGGTACCTGCTGGTGAGGCACCTCGTTTCACCGCGATCCCACCGAAAGCTCCAGGAACTGACGCTCAGCCAGCACCACCGGCGATGCCAGCACCTCCAGCGATGCCTGCGCCTCCAGCGATGCCTGCGCCTCCAGCGATCGCGCCTCCGGGTGCGCCGACGGTGTCACCTGCTGCGAAACGCGGCAATGGCATGTTCCAACTCGACGACGATGCTGTCGATCAAATCTTCGCCAAAATTGGTGTGGAAGAATCCTCGATTCCTGTAAACCAGCAAAACGCGCCAGCGGCCCCGGCACCTATGCCTCAGCCTCAGGCACCACCCGCGATGCCGCAGCCTCCAGCCATGGCACCTCCAGCGATGGGTGGGATGGGTGCTCCTCCGATGAATGCCCCCGGAATGCCAGCCGCCGGCTCATCTCCAGGTTTCGGTATGGCTCCGCCAAGCGGTTTCGGTGCTCCACCGATGGGTGCACCCGCACCCGCACCAGCACCGCCAGCGCAACAGCAGACAGCAGCACAAGCGAAAGGTCTTTTCCAGATCGATGACAGTGACATGGACAACCTCTTCGACAAGGTTTTGATTAATCCGGGCACAGAGCCAAAATCCGCGCCACAAGCGCCTCCGGCTCCGGCGGCTCCACAAATGCCGATGACCGGCGGCGCGCCGCCAATGGGATTCGGCGGCGCACCAGGAAACGGTCAGTACGGTGGCGCTCCACCGGCACCACCGATGCCACCGGAACCAC
>CAZRMH010000223.1:0-13218 GCA_964600935.1 uncultured Candidatus Obscuribacterales bacterium | reverse complement strand
CATCGTCGCTCAGTTCCGGTTTTACTCCTTTGTACTTAAATGCTAATCGCGCCCGGGCAAGGATCATGTCGAGATCAGTCAGGGTCTCGAATGTTTGAACAAGAGCATCGATGTGTTCGAAACACAATCGGCTTAATTCGGCAGTGATTCGCTCGATCTCACGTTCGACTTCGCCCTCTTTAATTCTGATTCGATTAGTTGGTTCAACGACCGACATTGGCTCTACGTAAACCGTTAAACCGGATTGAGAAGAATCGTGTACGATACCATCGACGGTGCTACGTTTACTGGCATCAACCGGCAATACATATCGCCCGCTGCGATTCGTATAAATTGATTCTTGCAATGCTTTGGAAACTGTTGACGAGTGGATCAGGCGTGAAAGCTCGTTCCTGATGTCGCCGTGCAATTTTTGCACACTTCTGCGCAGACCGCGCAACTCAGAACTGGCATCATCCCTGATACCACCTTGCTCGTCGACACAGCGTTCGATCTCTTTACGAAGAACATCAATGGGATGCACTCGCGGTATGTACTCGTAAAGCCGAGGGAAAGAACCATCCTCGAGCAGTGCAAGTGAGTTCTTCACTTGCTTCGCGATCGTCAGCATTTCCCGAACAGCCAGCAAATCAACCGGCAATAAGCGCGCTTGCCCGCGCACTGTTCGTAAGATATCACGGACATCAGGAATTTCATCGGCCATCAAAGCGGCTCGATGGGTAATCATCGAAAGGGCTTCGTCCGTCTCTTCGATTAAGCGCGCGACCTCGTCGCGATCATCTGTTCCGGAGAGCTCGAGACAACGCTCTTTCGCCCACTCGGAGCGAGCCTCGCCGGACAAATAACCAAGCAAGCGATCCCATTCTAGAGAGCGCAGCGATCTGCCATCAATATCGAAGAACTGTTCCATATGACTCGCCGACTGCGAGCTCTTCTTCTGGCTTTGACGTGAAGATACGCAAGCCTGTTAAAGAGATAGGCTGAAAATGAGGACCAATGACAAAAGGACGAGTTAGTTAAGGTCTGGAGAAACAGCTACTGGTTCTGGGAAATTCGGAACATCTGCAGCTTCCAGTTTTTCCATACCGAGATTGCCCATCAGTTTTTTCAATCTGATTTTTTGAAGTTCATAGCAGCGGTTGTTTCGCTTATGCACTACTCCAATGCGTTCCAATTGCTTGATAGCATCCAGATGATCTTCGGGCACCGCTCCGACGTCTACTGATCCTTTTTCACTGAGCCAGTCGATCGTTGGTGAGAGCGACCCCAAAAGCTTTCGCATTGGTTGTTCAAAAACGGGCATATACAATCTCTCCTTGTCTTGGCTCTAATTTTAACATCTTTACAACCAGAAAACTCGTTTAGCGCTCGCGATGTGTTATGGCGTCAGATGGCATACACGCTACATCTAATCAATAGCTGCTCGATGACGAACAGGTCCAATCGGTGCAATACATCGGCTTTTCGAGCGATCCAAGATAAACCGTTTAAAAGGTTTACAGAAGCGAAAACCTCTATCCTGTATGCCTTTGTAGCCCTTTCACTTTTGAACTCCCAGCATCGGACGATTTTGCTAAATTGAGGAAGAAATATATGATCTACCGCTATTTGCATCACAAGCCGGAAATCGACAAGTCCGTATTCATAGCGCCAAATGCCACACTGATTGGTCGGGTCAAAATTGCCAGTGGAGCAAGCATTTGGTTCAACACAATTCTGCGCGGAGACATCAACTCGATCGAAGTCGGCAAGGACAGCAACATACAAGACAACTGCGTTTTGCACGTCACTAACGAACATCCGGTAAAAGTGGCGGACCGAGTCACCGTCGGTCATAACGTCATACTGCATGGCTGCAGAGTCGAGTCGGACTGCTTGATTGGAATGGGTTCGACACTGCTTGACGGCGTCGTGGTTAACGAAGGATGTTTAATCGCAGCCGGTGCGGTAGTCTCGCCCAACACAGAGATTCCAGCAGGTAGTCTGGTCATGGGAGTACCCGGGAAAATCATCAGAAAACTGACTCCGGACGAGCAAAAGCGCATGCAGCTCAACTGGAAAAGTTATGTTGAATACTCGGGCGAATACCAGGATTTATCAGTGTTTGAAGAGATCACATCCGAATACGATCGACCTGAATAGGATCGAAATCGAAACCAATAACACTGTCAGTGCGTCCTCGGATCTTTTCTAATTTAAATCGTCAGATGCGCTCATACTGCTCATGGCCGACTGTTTCGTCATTTGCGCTGAATTGATGTGTTCCGACAACCAACTGGAAATTGTTTCCATTGTCGCCGGTTGAATATGCGGAGTTTCAATCAGCAAGTGCCCTTTGCCAGGAAACCATTTAACGGTTTGGTCTCTCGATTTCAAATGATCGAGGAGGACGACGACTCCGTTTGAATTAAGCATGCGATCGCGATCGCCCTGGATAACCAGAACCGGCATGTCTTCGGGAACTCTCTCGGCGTGCTTGATGTTGCTCTTGATCAATCGTGATGTAGCGAGCAAATCAAAAAGCGTCAGTTTCTTGCGTACGAGAGGGTCTTGAATAGCGGTTTCACAAATCGTCGGATCTTCGGATGCGAATCGCTTGATATAAGGAACAAGATCGATTTCCTTATTTGGTTTAAACATCATGACCGTGAAATCCATGACCATGCGCGGTTCGATATAGACACGACGCTTGATTGCCGGGCTCGATAGCACCAGTCCGTCGATACTGCCGGGCATGTCCGCGGCAAGATGCAACGCCAGTCCAGCGCCGAGACTCTCACCAATGACGTACAGAGGAAGGGCGGGATAAACATCGCGAACCGCTTTAGTCAGTTCCTTTAAATCAGCGAAACTCTCTTTGTATGAGACCTCAGCCGACCGCTCCAGGTTGCTGTCACAATCCGAACACTGATCAGAAGAATGCGTATCTGCAGAGGCGCCATCCAGACTGACGACCGTGGCGTTGTCGTAACCGTTAGACGGTTCGTGCTTGAGTCCGCGTTCGTGCGATGGACACCAGCGACCGTACCCGCGAAGGTCTGGGGCGACCACTACCACACCTTGAGACGCCAACTCGCGAGCCATTTTGTCATAGACACCGCCATGCAGGACTAGTCCGTGGACGGCGATGGCGACGGCTCTGGGTTTTACGCCCGTATCTTTCCACTCGTAAACTTGACGATGACTCATTCCCTCGAGAGTCGAGCTGTCGTCTCTTATCACCTCAGCTAGCGCTGGTTGACCGATCACAGCGGCGACTGCCGAAGCAAGAGCGGCAATCCCGACCAAAGCTTTTCTGGATGTTTTATTCAATGGAAACTTTTTCATGGGAAACCGGACCCCTATAGACGCGTAAAAGCGCACACCCCTCGGGATGAGGAATGTCTTGATTTGCTCTGCCAACTCATAACTGATGGCGAATCAGTCTTTGCGAATCTTTCTTGGACATACCAACTTATGGGGGGGTTTAAAACCGTACGTCCGAAAAATAAAGGTGGGTAAACCGTTAGAATCCGGTAAGACCCGCCGGCACTGGGGTTTATTCCTCTTTGACTTTTTTTGAGGGGCTGGGAAGCCTTTCAATATTTCAATCTGTAAGCCTTCTTTTTCGAAAGGTTTGCACGCCATCCTCTGGGAAATTGACCTTCGATATAATCAAAAATCGAAAACGTTCAACAAATTAAAATGAACTTTGTAAGATCTTAATAGCTGTCCTTCCACAGTCTTGTGTACACTGACTAGGACGTGACTGGCGCTCGTCGACGATTAGTGGCGCCGGTGAATACAGCAGACTTAAGATGCCAAAACGCACAGATATCAAGAAGATTCTCGTTCTCGGAGCGGGACCGATCACAATTGGACAGGCTTGCGAATTCGATTACTCCGGCACTCAGGCTTGTAAAGCGCTGAGAGAAGAGGGATACGAAGTCGTCCTGATCAACTCGAACCCGGCGACCATCATGACGGACCCGGAAACCGCTGACCGTACATATGTGGAACCGGTGACCGAGGATGTAGCGAGGAAGGTGATTGCGGCAGAGCGTCCACAGGCGCTGCTACCGACCATGGGTGGGCAAACGGCGTTAAACGTCGCCTGCCAACTCGCCGAATCCGGTTATCTGGACGAGATGAACGTTGAGCTGATTGGCGCCAAACTGACGGCGATTAAGCTGGCTGAGGATCGGGATTTATTTAAAGCCAAGATGCTCGAGATCGGTCTCGATGTGCCAAACTCCGGAATCGCTCGGAATCTGACCGAAGCTCAGGCAATTGCTCAAAAGGTGGGTTTCCCGGCGATCATCAGACCGGCATTTACGCTGGGTGGCACCGGCGGCGGTATTGCCTACAATCACGAAGAACTCGATGAGATGGCGACCAATGGCTTGAACGCCAGTCCGGTTCGCGAAATTCTGATTGAAGAAAGCGTTCTCGGTTGGAAAGAGATAGAACTGGAAGTGGTCCGCGACACCAAGGACAACGTCGTAATCGTTTGTGGGATCGAAAACTTCGACCCGATGGGAATTCATACTGGCGACTCGATTACCGTTGCGCCGGTTCAAACTCTCACAGACAAGGAGTATCAAAAACTCCGAGATGCTTCCATTAAAATCATTCGCGCAATCGGCGTGGAAACCGGTGGATCCAACGTTCAATTCGGTGTTAATCCACAAAACGGGCGCATAGTCGTAATCGAAATGAACCCACGCGTTTCACGTTCCTCCGCCCTTGCCAGTAAAGCGACCGGTTATCCGATTGCCAAGATTGCTGCAAAACTAGCAATCGGCTTGACGCTCGACGAGCTCTCCAACGACATTACTCGAAACACTCCGGCATCATTTGAGCCAGTTCTCGACTACGTCGTCGTCAAAATTCCTCGATTCAATTTTGAAAAATTCCGAGGCTCCGATACAACATTGACCACCATGATGAAATCGGTTGGTGAAGTAATGGCAATCGGTCGGACCTTCCAAGAAGCGCTCCAAAAGGCGCTTCGCGGTCTGGAACTGGGACTGACCGGATTCGGCGCTGTCAAAGCACGCAAAGAAGCAGACTTTTGGGAATGGCGTACGCGCCTTTCAAGACCAAGTCCCCATCGCATTACCGATATCTTCGGCGCATTTGATGCCGGCATATCAGCCGAAGAAATTCACGACCTCACCGCTATCGATCCCTGGTTCCTCAGCAACCTCAAAGAGATCTACGACTCGTGGTTCGAACTCAAGGAGAGTAAACCTGCGCTCAAAGATATCGACAGAGAGAAGCTTCTGGCATTGAAGAGACAGGGCTTCGGCGACAAACAGTTAGCCGATGAACTCGGTATCGACGAAAACGAGATGCGCGCTCATCGTGAAAAACTCGACCTCAAGCCGGTCTACAAAATTGTCGACACCTGCGCTGCGGAATTCCAGGCCTTTACTCCTTATATGTACTCGACCTATGAGAATGAGACCGAAGTCCGACCATCGGAAAAACCGCGTGTGATGATTTTAGGCGGTGGACCTAACCGAATCGGGCAGGGGATCGAATTCGACTACTGCTGCGTTCATGCCAGTCTGTCGCTGAGAGAGTTGGGATACGAGTCTGTCATGGTCAATTCCAATCCGGAAACAGTCTCGACCGATTACGACGTTTCGGACAAACTCTACTTCGAACCACTGACGCTCGAAGACGTGATCAACATCGCAACTGTCGAACAACCGGAAGGCATAATCGTTCAGCTCGGTGGTCAAACACCTCTCAAATTGGCTCGTGGATTGGAAGCTGCCGGTTTCAAAATCCTGGGAACCTCCGTCGACTCAATTGACATGGCCGAAGATCGAGCGCGCTTCGGCGATCTGATTACCCGAATCGGCTTGCGTCAACCACCGGGTGCAATGGCCGTAACTTCGGAAGAGGCAATTAAAGCCGCTGAACAGGTTGGTTATCCCGTCCTCGTCCGACCAAGTTATGTGCTCGGCGGTCAGGCGATGCAAATCATCTATAACCGAGAAGACCTGGAAATTTGGTTGCAGCGAGGGTTCCACATCGCCAATAAGAACCCTATTTTGATCGATCAGTTCCTCGAAAACGCTGTTGAAATTGACGTCGATGCGATTTCCGATGGACGAGCAACAATCATTGCCGGCATCATGGAGCACGTCGAACAAGCCGGAATCCATTCAGGTGACAGCACTTGCGTCTTGCCGACCCAGACAATTCCATTGAACATCATCGAAGACATCCGTAAAGCAACGATGGCAATCGCCTCTGAACTGAACGTTGTCGGATTGATGAATATTCAATTCGCTGTACGAAACGATGAGCTTTTCGTTCTCGAAGTAAATCCGCGCGCATCGCGGACGATACCATTCGTTTCAAAAGCGACCGGTGTGCCATGGGCTAAGATGGCGGCCGGAGTAATGGTCGGAAAGAGTCTATCTGACCTGGGATTGTCTCCTCGACATATTCCACCGCATGTTTCAGTCAAGTCGGTAGTCATTCCATTCGAACGTTTTCCAGGCGCAGTAATTTCTCTAGGACCAGAAATGCGTTCTACCGGAGAAGTGATGGGCATAGCCACCCGATTCGATCTGGCATTCGCCAAAGCGCAGGTAGCAAGCGGTCAATCCTTGCCAATCAAGGGTTCCGTATTCGTTTCGGTAACCGATCAGTATAAACACGACATCGTTCCTATCGCCCAGAATCTCTATCAATTGGGCTTCCAGTTAATTGCAACCCGAGGAACCGCGGCGACTCTGGAGCGGGCTGGGATACCGGTTAAACTCACCAATAAAGTCTCTGAAGGCAGACCGAATTTGGTCGACCAAATTAAGAACAGCGAGATCAATCTCTGTATAAATATTCCATCTGGACGCACCGCCTATGGTGACGATCAGATCATCAGAAGAACTGCCATCAGTTATCACATCCCGGTTGTGACAACCCTTGCCGGCGCGCGCGCAACGGCATCATCGATAGCAGCAATTCAAACTGACGGTCTGTCCGTAAAAAGCCTGCAAGAATATCACAGCAAAATTACTCACTGGGAAGCAGCGTCGAAGGCTCGAAGCACGCCTTATTCACCGAAGTAGGGACTGAATAGAGGGTGCTGACCGGTCGCCCAGTGGTTGCCTCGCCCAGCACCTCTTGAGTACCTGAAACTAACAATCATCTCGTAAAGCCCGATAGTTTAAGGGTTGAGCTGGGTGACGGAACTGTCTATCAGTATACGAATTCTTTTAAGTCTCTCACCTGACCCAAGTTTCGTTTCCACAAGGGATATAATGTCAAGCTTGAACGCTGCCGGTATGAGCAAATCCGGACTGGACGTTCAACTCGTGGATTCCCGCGGCGAACGGACCACCCTCAGGTAAGGAGATAAAACAGTGTCCACCGATATTGCTAGATACGTCGACCATACACTACTGGCGCCGCATGCAACCGCCAAGGACGTGGACAAGCTCTGCGCCGAAGCCGCTGAAAACAATTTCTACGCGGTGTGCATCAATCCGCACTTCATCCAATACGCCAAGAAAGCATTACGTGGAACCAAAGTTCAAGTCGCAACCGTAGTCGGCTTTCCTCTTGGTGCCAATACCACGGACATCAAAGTCAAGGAAACAGAACGTGCCATCGCCGATGGTGCCGATGAGATTGACATGGTAATTAACATCGGTGCATTGAGAAGCGGTGAAGTTGACTATGTCACCGAAGAAATCGCATCGATCGTAAAAGCCGCAGGCGACGTTCCAGTCAAAGTGATCATCGAATGTGACCTGTTGACCGACGAAGAAAAGGTACAAGCGGTTCACGCCTGCCTGAAGGCTCGCGCCTTCATGATTAAAACGTCCACCGGTTTCGTGAAAGATGGCAAAGGCGCCACAGTCGACGACATAAAGTTATTCCGCAAAGAAATCGGCTCAGGAAAACTTGGCATTAAAGCTAGCGCAGGCATAAGAGATCGCGCCACGGCTCAAGCATTGATTGAAGCAGGCGCTGACAGATTGGGAACATCGTCAGGCGTTTCAATCGTACAGGGAAGCACTGCTGGCGCCTCGTCCTACTAACAGACAGACAGACAGAAAGTTTCATTATCCAGACTAATCAAAAATGGGGGAAAAGGACATTGAGTTCCAAACTAAAAAATCTAGCATTGCTTCTTGCACTAGTTACGGTGGCAATCACAGGACAAGCAAATGCTGCTGATACGCCCGAAAATGATTCACCGCAGATGCAGAAAGCCATAGGCTTCCACAAAACTCAAAAATTCCGTGAAGCGGCTGAGGCTTACCGAGACGTGATCAGAGAAGATCCATCAAACGCTAAAGCCCACAAGCTTCTGGGTGAAGTTCTCGCCGCGCAGGGACTGAATGCACCGGACGAAAAAACCAGAAAAGATTTTGATGAAACCGCTATCCTCGAAGAGAAGCAAGCAATCAAACTCGATCCGAAATCTTATCTCCCTCACGTCGTACTCGGCAAAATTTACGCAAACCGCGGACAACACGAAGATGCCATTAAAGAACTGAAGACTGCAGTCGCCTTGAAACCAGATAGCTTCTTCACCCAAATCGATTTGGGCGTCGAATACACCCATATGGGCAACTCCGAAGAAGATCTTGCGGCCTATCGCCGAGCTGCCGAAATCAAACCGGACAAAGCCGTACCATTCATCAACATGGGTGTGGTCCAGCAAAGTATGGGCAACTACAAAGATGCCATCGAATCAGAAAAGAAAGCCCTGACGCTGCAAAAAAGTGAAGCAGAGAAACAGGCTGCCAGTCTAAATCTCGCAAACATCTACGCAGACGCGGGCGAACCGGATAATGCCATCAAGTACTATCAAGATGCCAACAAAATCAATCCACAAGATCTGATGCCACTCAGTGGTATCGGTTGGATGCAAGCTGCCAAAGGCGACTACGACGCAGCGATTGCAACCCAGAAAGTTGTTCTGAAGCGTGCCGGAAAAGATCCCCTGCTGGAATCAATTGCCCGCGCGAGAATGGCATCGGCAATCGGTAAGAAGGGTCAAAAAGGCGAAGCCGAAAAAGAGTTCCAAAAGGTCATTTCTTCCAGATTCCCTCATCCAGTTGCCGTGATGGAATATGGTTATTTCCTCGAACAAGCTGGTCGTAAGGACGAAGCCAAAGCGCAATTCCAAAAAGCATTGAAGATTCAACCATCGTTTAAACCAGCAAAAGAAGCGCTCGCCAAGCTTGATTCTGGCAAAACTGAAACAAAGTAGACGTGATTGTCTGACAATCGAAAAATTCTAGGGCGTTGGGATTCCGTCGCCATGAGCATCGGCATCGTTCTCGGTGTCGGAATCTTTCGCGTGCCCTCAGAAGTTGCCACACACCTCTCGTCAGGTGTGTGGATTCTGTTCGCCTGGGTCATGGGTGGAGTTTTCTCTCTGCTCGGCGCCCTCTGCTACGCAGAACTCGTCGCACTGCATCCGCACAGTGGCGGCGATTACGTCTACCTGCGCGAGGCCTACGGAAAAGTTGTCGGATTTTTATTCGCCTGGTCAGAACTTCTGATCACGCGAACGGGTTCCGTCGCCGCGATCGCATTGATGTTCGGTGAATACCTGTGCGCGCTTTTTGGTATCGGCAAGGGCATGGACAATGGGCTGGTGAAAACCGCTGCAGTCGCCGTGATTGTCGCCCTCACCGCGCTCAATCTGTTTGGTTTAAAACAGGGAAGCAGACTGCAGAATTTTTTGACGGTCATTAAAGTTTCAGCCCTGATACTAATAGTAGTGGCATGCGCAACATCGGCGCGACCGCCCGTAACCGTCTTCAATCTAGGAGAACTGGCGCACCCGGACCTCAACATACTTGCGGCCGTCTGCTTGAGTCTCGTTCCAATAATGTGGACTTACGGCGGTTGGCGCGATAATGTCTTCCTCGCCGGTGAAACAAAAGATGCAGCAAAGTCAGTGCCTTTCGCTTTGCTGATGACTTGCGGACTGATAACGATCATTTATAGCGCTATGAATTTCATGTACCTCACCTTTATCCCGGTTGAGGTCATGAAGCATTCCGATTTGATTGCCGTGGAACTATTAAAGATCGTCTTCGGAGACATCGGCGCCAAGCTGTTTGAAGCCCTCATCATTGTTTACGCACTCGGCGTTATTAACGGTCTGCTTCTTACTGGAAGCTTCCTTGCCAAAGCGATGTCTCTGGATAATCCGCTGTTCAAGTACTTGGAGAAAACGGACGAGCGAACCGGCACACCATTGCGGGCTTTGCTGTTCACCGGCATCTGGTCATGCCTTTTGATCTACACCGGAACCTTCGAGATGCTGCTATTCTTCACCGGATTGTGGGTCTGGATTTTCTTCGCAATGATTGCAATCTCCATCATCGTTTTTCGACGACGAGGATATTCAACCAACGATCGGTTCCAAATGATTGGCTACCCGGCGGTACCAGTAATAGTGGCAATTGTTTCACTACTACTAGCCTGGAGTACGTTCAACTACATCCCCGTTGAATCTTTATGGGGAACACTCTTAGTGCTTTCCGGAATTCCGATTTATTACCTTCAGCATCGAATGAAGAAGGGCGATTCCAGTAAAGAAAAAACGGACGAAAATTAAGACCCACGACTAACAGCTATACGATTCAATCCAATCAATTAATACGAAGAATTGCTGTTACTCTCGCTGTCGCTCATTTGCGCCTTGATAGCTTCAAATGGACTCAAGCGCCAGAGCACAGAAACATACTGTTTCTTCACAGCCCCCATCAAACCGCTTTTCTCGCCGACCATTGTTTTAACTATCGGAATTGCTTCTTTGAGCGTGTCTCGAGCTTCTTCGTATTTGCTCTGGGCGATCAAAACAAGCGCTAAGCCATAGAGTGATTTCGCGGCATAGACGCTTTCGACCTTGCCGTGACTGCGCCACCACTCCAGACCAAGCCGATAATAACGCTCACTATCAGCGAATTTTTCTTGCCTGCGATACATGTCAGCGAGTTTGCTGCACGTATCTGCGTAGTTGGGAGGGTCGGTTTCCTTCGTGATATCGACGATACCGAATAATTTTTCATACGTGGCAACGCCCTTCTCAAGCTCGTTTCGCTGCGTATAAATATCGCCAAGGACGTGCAGCGGCTGAATCATTCCACGTTGTTTCAATGGATCATTTTCCATCAAC
The DNA here is from genome assembly GCA_964600935.1 of uncultured Candidatus Obscuribacterales bacterium. Taxonomy (GTDB): domain Bacteria; phylum Cyanobacteriota; class Vampirovibrionia; order Obscuribacterales; family Obscuribacteraceae; genus JADYXR01. The sequence continues at coordinate 2,069 of CAZRMH010000223.1, read as the reverse complement.
GCGACCGCTTTATTGCACGCCTCAACAGCCGCATCGTAATTGTCTTGCATGAAGCAAACATATCCAAGAATCCGCCAAGAATCAGCCGCCGGCCAAGGTCCTTTCACTCGCTCCGTAACCTTGATCAACTGTCGGGTGCGCTCTTCCGCTTCTTTCCAATGCGAGGAATTTGCGTAGAGTTCAACAAGACTGGAAAGCGCATTTGCATACTCTTCAGAATCTTCGCCTTGCTCTTCCTTCACCAATTCAAGAGCGTCTTTTGCCGCTTCCTGTCTCGGTCCAAAGCCCTCGACCTCAGATACTTTATCTTTCTTTTGCACCACCCAAAGTTTATCGTTTGGAAACGGTGGATACTTTTGTTCAGACGGGTTGAAACTCGTAGTCACCCAGAAAATCGGCACACCAATTAGAATTGCAGTCAGCACACCGAAGAGCATGAACTCGGAGGAAACAGGCATGAATCCGCGTCTTCCGCGAGTCGTCGACGCACCTTTCTTCAACGCATTGGCAGTGGTTTCCCATTCTTCCTGCGGACAGATCAAAAGCAAATCAAGGTCTTGCTTTAACTCTGAAACCGATTGATAGCGAAAGTCAGGTTCCTTCTCCAGACATTTAAAGGTAACCGTTTGCAGTCTGCTCAAAAACGTTTGATCGGCATCCTCAATCTCAATCGGCTTTGGGGGCTCGTTCATGTGCTTGTAAGCAGTTTCGAGCACGTTCTTACCCACGAACGGCGGTTTGCCTGTGACCGCTTCGTACATGACGCATCCGAGTGCGTAGATGTCGGTTCTATGATCTAAACGCTTACCGGTACACTGTTCAGGACTAAGATACAGTGGGCTTCCAAAGACTTCGCGAGTATGCGTGATGTACTGCGCTGATTTGCTGTACTCGCTCTCTTCAGCAAGTAATTTGGCAACGCCAAAGTCGATAACCCTGACTTCATCAAGAAACTTGGCGTTATCGACGATGATGATATTGCTCGGTTTCATATCACGATGCTGAAAACCGGCAGCTTCACCTTGTTCCAAAGCCTGACAGACTTGTTTAAAAATGCCGACGGCACGCTCGACGGAGATGTGACCCGACTTCGAAAGAAGATCTTCCAGACTTTCAAATTTGATCTCGTCCATGACGAGGAAAAAGGTTGAGCCATCCTGGGTTATAACGACGTCTTTGTAACAAGCAACGTTATCGCCTTTAATCGTGAACAGTGACCGGCACTTCGTTTCGAAGCGCTTCATGTTCTTGATGTTCGCCAGCAAATGAGGGTGAATGCGCTTCAGAACTTTGATCTGACGTTCCGAAGCCCGATCTCGCGCTTTGTAAACGCCAGAAAGACTGCCTTCGCCAAGAAAGGTCTCGATTTCCCAACGCCCATCGACGACAGTGCCGACCAGAGGGTCAGCTTCGCCGAACAGCGAGACATCGGGCTGGACTACCTTCTTCTCTGTTTCTTTCGCCGCCACTTAATAAGCCTTCATTTCTTTAGAGCTAATTACCATATGCCACTCAGGTCGACAAAAACTACATCTGACGTTCAGATTTTTGACAGTGAAGCTCAGGTCGACCAGTTTCAAAAGGATGCGAACAGAGGGGCAAAGTCGCACGAGCTTTCGCGCAGTCTCTTTCGCCCGACAGACATTTTCGCTCCCGAGATGACTGATCAGGAGCGGGCACGCGAAATATATCCGACGTTCAGCCTCAAAATGGACTAATGCTTCTGGTCGGCATCAGCCGGATCTTTGCAAGAGAACATATCGTTGACGTTAGGATTGACAAAGGCAATCAAATCTTTACTGCTGGCCCGCACAGTCAACTTATCGCCAAGTCCAAAAGCGTAATCGTTATGTTGCCCATCGATGTAGATAAATCCTGTCCGCATCTGAGAGACGACCTCAATCGACTGATCTCTGGAAATTAAACCGCGCAGGAGCTTATCAGCTTCGCCTGGACGCAGGCAAGGTTCCCGAACAACATACTGAAATCGATTGTCGATAATTTGCTGAAGGTCACCACCGGCGGAGCGTAACGATCCAGTAGATCCGGCCGGCGTGCCAATCCACAAC